>NZ_CP101283.1:2212878-2541817 GCF_024298925.1 Phenylobacterium sp. LH3H17
TGCTGCGGAACCTGCCGGCCCTTAGCGGCCGCGGGGCTGATTTCGGCTGCGGGATCGGCTGGCTCGCCCTGGCGGTGCTCACCTCGCCAAAGGTCACCGAACTGGTGATGATCGACCTGGACCGCCGCGCCCTAGAGGCGGCGCGGCGCAATGTCGAAGATCCGCGAGCAAGCCTCCAATGGGCCGATGTGCGCCAGGCGGCCCAGGCCCTGAGCGGCCTCGACTTCGTGGTTATGAACCCGCCCTTCCACGACGGCGGCGCCGAGGATCGCGCCCTGGGCCAGGCCTTCATCCGCGCCGCCGCGGCCTGCCTGCGCAACGGCGGGACCCTGTGGATCACGGCCAATCGTCACCTGCCCTATGAGGCCGTGCTGACAGAGGCGTTCAAGACCGTGCGTCCGGTGGCCGACTCGGGCGGCTACAAGGTGTACGAAGCGCGCAGATGACCAAGACCCCGACCATGCGGCTGGACCGCCTGCTTGCCAATCTGGGCTATGGCAGCCGCAAGGAGATGCACGGCCTTGTGGCTGATGGCGAGGTGATCCTGGACGGCGTCGCACTGTCCGACGCCAACGCCCGGATCGCCATCGGTCCCGACCTGCCCCGGCGCATGACCATCCTGGGCGCGGCCATCGATCCGCCTCCCCCGATGATCCTGATGCTGCACAAGCCCCTGGGGGTGGTCTGCTCGCACAAGGAGGCGGGACGTCGGATCTACGATCTGCTGCCTCAGCGCTGGCGGGTGCGCGACCCGGCGCTCTCCAGTGTTGGTCGGCTCGACAAGGACACTTCGGGCCTGCTGCTGATCACCGACGACGGCGGCTTCCTGCACCGGGTGATCTCCCCCAAGCGCCATGTGGCCAAGAGCTATGTCGCCACCCTCGACCGCCCGTTGAACGGCCTGGAGGGTGAGGTGTTCGCCGCCGGGACCCTGGTGCTGGAAGGCGAAGACAAACCCCTGCTCCCAGCCATCCTCGAGCCGCTCGGCGAGCGGGAGGCCCGGCTGATCATCGAGGAGGGCCGTTACCACCAGGTCCGGCGGATGTTCGCCGCCGTCGGCAACCATGTCACCGCCCTGCACCGCGACAGGATCGGCGGCCTGGCCCTGCCCGACGACCTGGCCGCCGGGGAGTATCGGGTGCTCAGCGCCGAGACCGCCGAGACGGTGTTCGGAGCCTAGCGCTCACCAGAGGGTCTTGGCGGCCCGTTTCGGCCACTCGGCGTCATAGGCCGCCCCACCGACCCGCGCCTCGCTGAGTTCGGCCAGGATCTGCCCCGCCGTGGGCAGGACGGAAGGATCCACACGCTTCTCGCTATTCCACAGGTCGGACCGCACGATCGCCCGAGCGCACTGGAAATAGACGCTCTCGACGGTAATCACCACGACGGAGCGCGGCGCCTGGCCCTTGACCACGAATGACGCCAATAGCTCCGGCGCGATCGAGACCTCGGCCCGGCCGTTGATACGCAGGGTGTTCCCCGAGCCGGGGATCAGGAACAACAGGGCCACCCGCGGGTCGCGCACGATGTTCCGCAGCGAGTCGCACCGGTTGTTGCCGCGCCGGTCAGGCATGAGGATGGTCCGCTCATCCTTGATCCGCACCACCTGGCCGTCATCGCCGCGCGGCGAGCAGTCCAGACCCTCGGGGCCGGCCGTGGCGAGAGCGACGAAGGGCGAGGCCTCGGCAAGGGCCCTGTACTGGGGGGTGATACGGTCCGCCTCCTTGATCGTGGAGGCCTCGTTGGGGGCGCCGTAGATCGCCTCCAGCGCTTCAATCGTAGCGATGACCGTCATGACGCACCCCGCGGACCGATGGCCGGTTTCTAGCCGGACGCCCGGGCGAAGTCAGCCCGTCAGGCGACGTCGGCCTGGGCGAACGGCGCATCCTCGCGTGCGGCGATCGCATCGACGATGGCCTGGATCAGGGCCGCGGCGCGGATCGGCTTGGACAGATGCTGGTCGGCGCCGGCGTCATGGCTGGCGCGGATATGCTCGTCCAGGGCGTTGGCGGTCAGCATGATGACCGGGGTGCGCGGCAGGTTCTGGTCGCTCTCGAACTGGCGCAGCAGGCCGGTGGCCGTCAGGCCGTCGAGCTCCGGCATCTGCATGTCCATGAGCACCACGTCGAAGCGTTCGGCCTTCAGCAGCGTCAGCGCCAGGGCGCCGTTCTCGACGATCACGGGCTCCACACCAACGGATTGCAGGATGAGTTGCACGACCTTCTGGTTGGTCGGGTGGTCTTCCGCCAACAGGACCCGGCAGCCGGCCAGGTCGAAAGCCTCGGCATGACGCTCGTCGGCGACCGGCGCCTCCGCGACGGCGCGTTCCAGGGGCAGGACGAAGCTGAAAACCGAGCCCGCGCCGGGCTGCGACTCCACGTCGATCCGGCCGCCCATCAGCTCCACCAGCGAACGGCTGATCGCCAGGCCCAGGCCCGTGCCGCCGAACCGGCGGCGGATCGAGGCGTCGGCCTGCTCGAAACGGCGGAACAGGCGCGCCTTCACCTCGTCGTCGAAGCCGATGCCGCTGTCGGCCACGGTGAAGGCGATCGCCGCGCCGTGCGGCCGGACCTCGAGCCGGACCGTGCCGGCCTCGGTGAACTTGACCGCGTTGGACAGCAGGTTGGACAGCACCTGGGTCAGGCGAACCTGGTCCCCCATGAACCGTCCCTCGGCCGCGGGATCGACACGCCAGGACAGCTCGAGCCCCTTGGCCTCGGCCGAGGCCCGGTGCAGCTCGGCGATGCGGCCGACAATGCTGCTCATGGCGAAGGCTTCGTTGGAGAGCTTGATCTCGCCCGCTTCGATCTTGGAGAAGTCGAGGATGTCGGTCAGCACCTGCTCGAGCAGCCGACCCGAGGAGACGATCAGTTCGGCCAGCTCGCGGCTCTTGACGGTCTTCTGCTCGGCGGCAAGGGTCTCGGAGATGGCGATCACGCCGTTCAGCGGGGTGCGCAGCTCATGGCTCATATTGGCCAGGAAGCGCGACTTCTCGGCGTTGGCCCGTTCGAGCTGAGCGGTGCGCTCGTGGACGCGATCCTCCAGGGAAGACAGCACGGCGTCGACCTTCTCGCGCTCCCGGCGCAACGCCTTGGCCAGCACCCCGATCTCGTCGTTTCTCGCCTCGACCCGCGAGACGTCGGGCCGTTCCCGTTCGCCGAAGGCTTCCGGTTCGCACGAGGCCGCAAGCCGGCGTAAGGGCAGGACGATGGTGCGACGGGCCAGCGCCATGACCAGCAGCATCTGGGCCACCGAGGCCAACAGGCCCAGCAGCAACACCCAGGAGGCCGATTTGGCCGCCGACCAGGTAACCGCGGACTTGGGATAGCTCAGTAGCAGGTACCAGTCTGGGCCGGTCAGTTTGCCGTACGCGACGATCTCGCCGCCACCTGGGCTGGTGATCACCCCATGCGGCTTGCCGTCGGCCTGGATGGCGCGGACCAAGGCCTTGATGCCCAGCTTGCGTTCGTAGGCGGCGATGGTCGCTTCCGAGGCGCGCCCAGGGGTCTCGAAGCCCGGATAGGCGATCAGTTCGCCCTTGCCGGTGACCACCAGGTTCGAGGCGCCGGGCAGCGTGTTGCGGATGGCGTTGAGGAAGAAGCCGGTCAGTTCGATGGACGAGCCGAAGGCGCCCACGAACTTGCCGTCCACATAGGCCGGAGTCAGGCAGCCCGTGGCCAGCCGTTCGCCCTGGGCGTTCTGGATCAACCGTTGCAGGTTGGTGCAGCGCGTGGCGCGTTCCGGATTGTTCTGCGGCAGGACGATCTTCGACATCTCCTCCTTGCTGATGTCCAGGTCGGCGGGCGCGTCCTGGCGATAGAACATCAGCTTGTCCTGCCGATCGGGTCCGAACATGACCAGCCGGGTGGACGGGGTGAAGAAGTAGAAGTTGTCATACTCGCTGTGCGCGGCTTGACCGAAGTCGGAGACGATCTCGAAGGCCGAGACCAGGGCGGCTTTTTCCAGCGCCGGAATGTCCGCGCCGCGCGAAATGAAGGCCCCCATGCCGTAGGTCACTTCGCCCGTCGGGCCGGTGTGGCCGTCGAAATACTCCGGGCGGCTGCGACGGGTGCCGTCGGGGCGCATGGGGTAGTAGGTGTCGGCCAGCCGGTCGATTTCGGCCGGCGGCAAGCGTTTCACCCGGCGTTCGAGCTCAGTGGCGGCGGCCTTGTGCAGGTTCTCCAGATTGGAGAACCGCTTGTCGACGTTGGTGCTGCGCTCTTCGACATAGTCGGCGAGATAAGTGATCTGGCGGTTCGACAGCTCGCGCTGGAACACCAGGAAGGCCCCGACGGTCCCGAGGGCCGTGAGGATCAGCGACAGCATCCCAAGGCTGACCTGGAACCTGCGGGAAAGTGATTGCATGCCGCCTTCGACCCTCATCGATCGGCAAGCTGTAGCGCGGGACTCGTTTCGGCGAGGTTTACGCGTTTTTCCAAGTGCTTGCGGCGTTAGGACGCCTCGCGCCTAGGAGGCCCGCAGTCCTCCGTCGACCCGCAAGTCCTCGCCGGTGACATAGCTCGCCTCGTCGGAGGCCAGATACATCACCGCCCGGGCGATCTCCTCCGGCTGGCCGGCGCGGCCCGCGGGCGTGCGCTTGCCCGAGGCGTCGGCCGCGCCGCCGCCCATCATCGGCGTATCGATGGGGCCCGGCGAGACGGCGTTGACCCGGATGTTGTCCCGGGCGAGCTGCAGTGCGGCGCTACGCGTCGCGCTGAGGACGCCGGCCTTGGACAGGCTATAGGACAGGAGCTGCGGATTGCCGGCATAGCCCAGCACCGAGGCGGTGTTGATGATCGCTCCGCCTCCACGCGCGCGCAACGCCGGGACCTGGCGGTCCATGCCGCGCAGCACGCCATTGAGGTTGGTCTCCATCAGGTTGTTGTGGGCTTTCCAGTCCATGGAGCCCAGCACGGCGCCGCCCTGCCCGATCCCGGCATTGTTGAAGGCGACGTCCAGACCGCCATAAGTCTTGACGCATGCAGCGACCAGGGCCGCGACCTCCTCGTCCACCCGCACGTCGGCCTTGCGATAGGTGGCCTCGCCGCCCGCGGACCGGATCGCCGCCTGGACCTCGGCGCCCAGGGCCTCGCGCCGGCCGCAGAACATCACCTTGGCCCCCTCCATGGCGAAGGCGTGCGCGGTGGCCTTGCCGATTCCCGAGGTGGCGCCGGTGATCAGCACGACCTTTCCGGCGAACCGGCCGGGAGAGGCCTTCCGGGTGATCGGCGACGGCGCGTTTTTCAGGTCGGCCGCGGAGGCCGCGCCGGCCACGGCCAGTCCCAGGCCCAGTCCCAACATCGTTCGGCGCGAGGCCGCCTCGCCGGTGCTTCTGCCGTCGCCCATGTTGTCCTCCCATTCCCTGGTCTCATAATGCCGCAAATCTCAAGGCTTGCGGGGGAATTGGAATGACGGTCGCCGAGCAGGCTTTTGAACAGTTGATGCGCCTGGCCGGCCGTGAACGCCCGGACTTCGTCACCTTCGACGAGGGACCCGCCGGAATGAAGACCCGGTTCCACGCCGAGGCCGCCGCGGCCGCGGCCCTGGCCGCCGGCGGGACGCTCGCCGCCGACCTCTGGAAACTGCGCTCGGGCCAGGACCAGGAAGTGCGCGTCTCCACCCGCGAAGCCGGCGCGGCCCTGGTCAGTTTCGCGCTGCAGACCTTCCAGGATCCTTCGCGCGCCCCGCCTTCCCGCCCGGACGACGCTGGCGGCGGGGGCCGCGGCACGCCGGCAATGGGGTTCTTTCGCGCCAAGGACGATCGGTGGGTCTTTCTCCATCCCAGCTTCCCGGCCAGCGCCGCCAAGCTGCACGAGTTGATGGGATCGCCTGCGGACGCCGCGGCGGTCGCCGCCACGGCACTGACCTGGGACGCGCTCGACCTGGAGAACGCCATCGCCTCCGCCGGGATCTGCGGCGCCATGGTGCGCTCTCCGGAGGAATGGGATGCCTCCGAGCAGGGCCGCATTCTCGCCGCGCGGCCGTTGGTGGAGGTGGTCAAGATCGCCGATGGGCCGCCCATGCCCCTGCCCGCACGCGGCGACGCGGCGCTGGCCGGAGTGCGCGTACTCGACCTGACCCGCGTCCTGGCAGGCCCGACCTGCGGCCGGACCTTGGCCCAATATGGCGCGGACGTGCTCTATGTGGCCTCGCCCAAACTGCCGGCCACCGAGTTCTTCGTCAGCGACGTCGGTCACGGCAAGCTCTCCACTTGGCTGGACCTGACCGACGAGGCAGACCGCGCGCGGCTGAGCGAACTGATCGCAAGCTGCGACGTGTTCAGCCAGGGCTACCGGCTGGGCTCGCTGCAACGCATGGGCCTGGGTGCGGTGGACCTGGCGCGCCTGCGGCCGGGCATCGTCTACACCTCGATCAACGCCTACGGCCACGAAGGCCCATGGGCGAACCGGCCCGGGTGGGAGCAGCTGGCCCAGACGGTGACGGGCCTGGCCCATGTGCATGGCAGCTACACCTTCGGCGGAGAGAAAGGCCCGCAGCTCCAGCCGGGCGCGGTGACGGACTATACGACCGGCTTCCTGGCGGCGTTCGGGACCATGGTGGCGCTGGATCGACGCGCCAGGTTCGGCGGCAGCTACATGGTGCGGGTCTCCCTGGCCCAGACCGGCATGTGGCTGCGGAGCCTGGGCCTGGCCGGACCGGGCCATCTCGACTCCGTTCAGCCGCCCACGCCCGAGGAGATCGACGGCTGGCGCATCGAAAGCGACTCCGGCTTCGGCGCGGTTCGCCACCTGCGCCCGCCGGTGATGTTGTCGGCCACGCCCGCCCGCTGGCGGCGACCGACCACGCCGCTGGGGTTCCATGAGGCGGCCTGGCCGAGCTAGGGGGCGGGCTCCACCACGACGCATGAAGGCCAAGCTTGGGTTCCGGCGGCGGACCGGCTATGGCCCGGCCATGCCTTCGCCCGAGCCCGTGCCGGAAATCCTCGTGGACGCCCGCGGTCACCGCTGTCCCGTCCCGACCCTGCGCCTGCGCCGCGCCCTGGAGGACGCCCCACCCGGCGCCCGCGTGCGCCTGCTGGCCGACGATCCCCTGGCCCGTATCGACGTCCCCCATTTCGCGGCGGGCGCGGGTTTCGAGGTGATCGAGGTCATTGAGGAGGCCGGCGCGCTGGGCTTCCTTGTGGGACGACCAGGCTAGGGCTTCCGCTGATCGGTGAGAAGGCGTCTGGCCGGGCGGCGTTCCAGCAGCAGGATCTCGATCTCGGTGGCGAGCGCGCCGCCCAGGAAGACCGCGTTCACGTTCCACGACAGCCAGATCAGGAACACCACCACGGCGGCCACCGAGCCGTAGGTGGCGCCTAGGGAGGCGATCTGCTCCACATAGATGGCGCTGGCCCAGGAGGCGCCCAGGCAGAGGAAGGCCGCGGCGATCCCGCCTATGATCGAGGCCCTCCATGCGACCGGCACGCTGGACATGGCGAAGCGGTAGATCAGGGTCATGGCCACGGTGACGCCCACGCTGGCCCAGGTCCACTCGCTGTAGAGCCAGGTGACGCCGGCCAGCGGCTTCAGGTCGAAGGCGGCGGCCACGAAGCGGAAGTAGAAGAAGACGACGGACAAGAAGCCCAGCATGGCGAAGGCCGCGACCAGCACGATCAGGGCCATGACGTTGAACCCCACGAAGCCGCGCGGCGCGTCCTCGTCGTGGATGAAGGACAGTCCGGCCAGCAGGGCCTTGAACCCCCGGTGAGCGGCATAGCCGCCGATCACCAGCGCCACCCCGCTCTGGGTCGAGACCACCTGGAAGGGCGCGTGGGCCAGCCGGGTCAGCTCGCTGGTGAACAGGCTCCGGGCGCCGGCCGGCATCATGGTCGCCAGTTGCTCGGCCTGACGCGCCGCAGCCGAAGGATCGGCCAGAAGTCCGTAGACTCCAATGGTGATGGCCAGGGCCGGAAACACCGCCAGCATGACAAAGAACGAGACGCCGCCCACATAGAGCATGACGTCCCGGCCCCAGAGCCTGGTCAGAGCCTTGCCGGAGATCAACAGGGCCAGACGCAGCCAGTGCATCGGGTCCCAGTCCATCTCGCGCAGCCGTCGGGTTACCTGGGCGATCAACATGGCGCGGAAAGTGCTGAAGCTCGCGCGTCGGCGCAAGCGCTCTTGGCGTCGCGCACGACATAGCGGCGCGCCGGTCCCTTGCGGGGGCCGGCGCGCCGCCGATGGGCGTGTCGTTCCATCAGGCCTGGCGCCGCGTCGAGGGACGGGAGATAGCGGCGTTCAACCTGACTCAAGCATCGCTCCGGCCGGCTGAACCGCCGCTGAACGCGGCGCGTGGTCCGCGTTCACCGCACAGAACGTCATCGGACTGTCATCGAACCGTCAAAAACCGGTGGTAGCCGCTGGCTCTATCCTCCACAGGAGTCCCGCCATGAAGCCGTTCGCCTATATCGCCGCCGCCGCCCTCGCCCTCTCCGCCTGCGGCCAGAAGACCGAGAGCGACGCCGCCAAGGCCGGCCCTAGCGCCAGCGGGCGTGACCAGGTCTGGGCCGCGGGCTCCTCAACTGTCTTCCCCTTCGCGACGCGCGTGGCCGAGAACGTGGCCAGGACCGGCGGCGGCAAGGCCGCCAAGGTCGAGTCGCTCGGCACCGGCGGCGGCTTCAAGCTGTTCTGCAGCGGCACGGGCGCGGGCTATCCCGACGTGGCCAACGCCTCGCGCCCGATCAAGAAGTCCGAGTTCGAGCAGTGCGTCGCCAGCGGCGTCACCGACATCGTCGAGATCAAGATCGGCTTCGACGGCATCGTCATCGCCAACGCCAAGACCGGCCCGACCTACAATTTCAAGATCGACCAGATCTATCGCGGCCTGGCCGCCGAGACGCCGGCCGGCGCCGGCTTCGCCAAGAACGCCGCCAAGACCTGGAAGGACGTCGACGCCGCCCTGCCCGCCCAGGCCATCCTGGTCTATGGCCCGCCGCCGACCTCCGGCACCCGCGACGCCTTCGCCGAACTCGCGCTGGAGAAGGGCGCGCGCAAGAACCCGGCGCTGGAGGCCCTGCGGTCGTCGGACGAGGACGCCTTCAAGGCCAAGGCCCACACCATCCGCGGCGACGGCGCCTGGGTCGACGCCGGCGAGAACGACAACGCCATCGTCCAGACCCTCACCAAGACGCCCAATGCCCTTGGGGTGTTCGGCTACTCGTTCCTCGAGAACAACATGGACACGGTGAAGGCCGCCACGATCGACGGCGTCGCCCCCACCTTCGAGACCATTTCGAACGGGACCTATCCGGTGTCGCGGTCGCTCTACATCTATGTGAAAAAGGCCAACATCGGCGTCATTCCGGGCCTGCGCGAATATATGAACGCCTTCGTTTCGGACGCGGCCACCGGCAAGGGCGGTTACCTGCAGCAGCGCGGTCTCATCCCGCTGGGCGCCGAGGCGCACGCCGCCCAGAAGGCCGCCGTGGCCGCCCTGACGCCGATGGCGGCTCCCACGAAGTAGGAGCCCCTACCCCGCCAAGGCGCCCGCGGCCTTGAGGGTGTCGATATCGGCGCCGGAGAATCCCCAGTCGCTCAAGGCCTCGCGGTCATGGGCGCCGATGCCGGGGGGCGGACCCTGGATGGCGCCGGGCGTCGCCGAGAATCGGGGCGCGGGCGCGGGCTGGGTGACGCCCTCGACCTGGACGAAGGTCTGGCGCGCCACGTTATGGGGGTGCTTCGGCGCATCGTCGAGATCGAGCACCGGGGCGAAGCAGACGTCGGTGCCCCCCATGATCTCGGACCATTCATCCTGGGTTTTCTGGGCGATGACGTGCGCGAGTTTCTCGCGCAGGCCGTCCCAGCTCCCGCGATCCATTTGCTTGGCGAACTCCGGATCGTCGATCCCGGTCTTCTCCAGCAACAGGGCGTAGAACTGCGGCTCGATGGAGCCGATCGAGATCCACTTGCCGTCCGAGCACTGGTAGGTGTCGTAGAAGTGAGCTCCGCCGTCGAGGAGGTTGGCGCGGCGCTCCTCCTTCCACATTCCGCTGGCCTTGAAGCCGTAGAACATGGCCATCAGCGAAGCCGCGCCGTCGCTCATGGCGCAGTCGATCACCTGGCCCTGGCCGCTCGCCCGCGCATGGATCACCCCGGCCAAAAGGCCGAAGGCCAGGTAGAGCGCTCCGCCCCCGAAGTCGCCCACAAGGTTCAAGGGTGGGATTGGCTTTTCCTTGGTCCCGATCGCGTGCAGGGCGCCGGTGATGGCGATGTAGTTCATGTCGTGGCCGGCGGCGTTGGCGTAGGGCCCAAACTGGCCCCAGCCGGTCATCCGCCCATAGACCAGCTTCGGATTGCGCGCCATGGCCACGTCGGGGCCGAGGCCCAGCCGTTCCATCACCCCGGGACGGAAGCCTTCGAAGACCGCGTCGGCGCCCTCCATCAGCTTCAGGCAGGTCTCGATGGCGGCGGGATTCTTGAGGTCGAGCGCCACCGAGCGCCGTCCGCGGGCGGTGATGTCGGCCGGCGACGAACGGCCAGGACCCTTGCGGTCGATCCGCACCACGTCCGCGCCCAGGTCCGACAGCAGCATGCCGCAGAACGGCCCGGGTCCGATCCCGGCGAATTCGACGACCTTCAGGCCGCTCAGTGGTCCCTGGCGCATGGAAACTCTCCCTAGATTCCGGCCATCCTGCCTCGCTGACGTCCCGTCAGCCAACCATCAGCCGCCGCCAGGGAGGGACTGGCCGTCGTCGATGGTGATCACCGTCCCGGCGATGGCCCGGGCCGCCGGTCCGCAGAGCATCAGCAGCGAGGCGTCGAGATCGGTCGCCTCCATCAGCCGCCTACGCGGAAAGCCCTTAAGCTGCTTCTGGCCGCCCTGGGTCGCCCACCAGTCGGCGTTGATGTCGGTCTCGATATAGCCGGGCGCGATGGCGTTGACCGCGATCCCGCGCCGCGACCACTCCCGGGCCAGGCTGCGCGTCAGCATGGCGACGGCCGACTTGGAGGCGTTGTAGGCCGAGAGTCCCGGCAGCACGGTGTGGCTGGCGATCGAGGCGATATTGACGATCCGCGCCGTTCCAGCCTCGGCCACGCCCGAGGCCAGCATGCGCTTGGCCGCCTGTTGGGCGGCGAAGAACACCCCGCGCACATTGACGTCGAAGGTCTGGTCCCACTCCTCGACCGAGAGGTCGAGCGCCAGTCCCTCCCCGCCCACGCCCGCGTTGTTGACCAGGATCGAGATCGGACCCAGGGCCGTCTCGATCTCGTCGAAGGCGGGACCGATGGACTGGGCGTCGGCGACGTCCAGCCGCAGCGCCATGGCGCGACCGCCATCGCCCGAGATCTCTCCCGCCAGGGCCTCGACCATGTCCAGCCGCCGCGCCGTCAGGGCCACCGCCGCGCCGTTCTTCGCCAGCAGGCGGGCGAAATGGGCGCCGAGCCCGCCCGACGCGCCGGTGATCACCGCGACTCGACCCGCCAATACCTGTTCCATACCCATCTCCTTGCCCCTGCGATGCGGCCGCGCTGTCGTCGGCGCGCGCCGCCTGTATAGTCTGCGGGCGCTTCGATTCCCGTCCATCCTGGGCGTGAGCATCGGAGGGGGTTGCGTCAAGGGTTCTAAGAATGGCCGCAAGCGTCCAGGCGCGGGTCCTGATTGTCGCGCGCGATGACGCCCTGGCGGGACCGCTCGCCGAGGGCCTCGATCGGCTGGGCTGGCGCACGGTCACGGCGCGGGGGCCCTATGCGGCGCTCGCGGCGCTTGGCGATCTGAACATCGAAGCCGCCATCATCGACCTCGCCAGCGGCGGCCATGAGGCCCTGACCATGGCCCGCCGGCTCAAGGCGGCCTGCGCCCCGCGTCGGCTTCCCGTCGTGGCCATCGGCGACCCGGAGCCCGAGCTCGAGAGCTATGACTTCGACCTGACCCTGGCCGCGCCCATCCACCCGGCCCAGGCCGTGCTCCGTCTGGAGACCCTGGTTCGCACCGCCGTCGCGGAGGAGGAGTTCGAGCTGCGCCGCGCCAGTTTCGCCGATCGCGGCGGCTGGCTGGACCTGCCCGAGCCCGACGCCAACCCGTTCCAGGTCCTGGCCATCGGCGAGCCGGCCCCGCAATTCCTGGCGCTCTCCAACGCCCTCGCCCGTTCGGGCGCCGAGGTGGTGGGGGCCTTCACCGCCTACACCGCCTTCGACTACCTGCACGAACGCTCGTTCGACGCCGTGGTGCTGTGGGCGGGAGACAACAGCCAGGAGGCGCTCTCCATCGCCGCCGGCATGCGCCGCAACACCCGCCTCTATCACACGCCCGCCCTGCTCTACATGCGCCAGGAGAGCTATGTGACCATGTCGGAGGCCTATCATCGCGGCGTCTCCGACGTGGCCTCGCCGGAGACGCCGGAGACGGAGACCGCGAAACGGGTGATCGAGCTGGCCCGCAGCTATCGTCGCCAGACCGCCGTCCGCAAGGCGCTGGAGAAGGCGCGCACGTCCGGCCTGATGGACGCCGCCACCGGGCTCTTCACGCGCGATCTCTTCGCCCACCATCTGGGCCGGCTCGCCCAGGCCTCGCGCCTGCGCAACCGGCCGCTATCGGTCTGCGTCCTGAAGGTGGCTGAGAAGCAGGACGTCAGCGCCGCGCGCGCCGGCGGCTGGCTCGACCGCGCCATCCCACAGATCGGGTCGATGATCGGCCGGCTGGTGCGCGTGGAAGACACCGCCGCGCGGTTGAGCCCGGAGGTCTTCGCGCTGGCCCTGCCCGCCACGCCCCAGGCCTCGGCCCGGGCGGCCGGCGAGCGGATCGCCGCGGTGATCGGCTGCACGGCCTTCGAGGCCGGCGACGGCAAGCCGCCCTTCGTCATCGAGTTCGATATCGGCGTGGCCGAGGTCGGCGGCGCCGAGGGCGCCGGCAAGGCGCTGGAAGAGGCCGCAGCTCGCGCGCATCAGCAGGCGGTATGATGGGAGGGGACGGCGCCCAGGGCGCCTGGACCTATCTGGTTCCGCTCATCGCCATCGTGGTCATCGTCCTGCACGGGGTGCGGACCCGGGTCCTGCGCATCGAACACATGTGGATCACCCCGGCCCTGATCCTCCTCGCGGTCGTCCTGACCTTCGCCGTCCAGCCCCCGCCGCGGCTTCCGGTCCTGGTCGCCGAGGCCTTCGTCCTGGGCATGGGCGCGGGGATGGGCTGGTGGCGCGGCCGGACCACGGAGATCAGGATCGATCCCGCGACCCATGCGCTCACCTGCAAGGCCTCGCCCCTGGGCATGGCCCTGATCGCCGGGGTCTTCCTGCTGCGCTTCTCGTTCCGCGACTACGCCCTGGAACACGCCGGGCAGCTGCGCGTCACACCTGTGGAGATCGCCGACGTCTTCCTGCTGTTCGCCGCCAGCCTGGTCTGCACGCAGCGCCTGGAGATGTGGATCCGGGCGCGCCGGCTGGTCGCGGCCGCGACGACCGACGCCTGACAGGCCTCAGACCGAGAGCTTTGCCAGTTCGCTCAGCACGCGCTCGGCGGCGCCCAGGCGCTGCTCGGGGGTCTCCCACTCGCCCTTCACCACCACCTTGTGGTCGGGGCGGATCCGCCAGGCCACCTGGTTCTTCTGGATGAAGCCCACCAGGCCCATGGGGTTCTTGAACTCGTCGCCCCGGAAGGTGACGACCGCGCCCTTCGGCCCGACGTCGATCTTGGCGACATTGGCCTCACGGCACAGGCCCTTGATGGCCACGACCTTGAGCAGCTGGCCGGCCTCGGGCGGCAGGGGGCCGAAGCGGTCGATCATCTCGGCGGCCAGGGCCTCGCGGTCCCCCGACTTCTCGGCGTCCGACAGGCGGCGATAGAGCGACAGCCGGACATTGAGGTCCGGCACGTATTCCTCGGGAATCAGCACGGCCGCGCCGGTGTTGATCTGCGGCGACCAGCCGCGATCGGTGGCGCCGTCGCCCTTGCCGGCCAGGGCCTTCAGTTCGTTGACCGCGTCCTCCAGCATCTGCTGATAGAGCTCGACCCCGATCTCGCGGATATGGCCCGACTGCTCCTCGCCCAGCAGGTTGCCGCCGCCGCGCTGGTCCAAGTCGTGGCTGGCGAGCTGGAAGCCAGCGCCCAGGCTGTCGAGGGACTGCAGCACCTTCAGCCGCCGCTCGGCCGACAAAGTGATCTGCTTCTCCGGCGGCGTGGTCAGATAGGCGTAGGCCCGCGCCTTGGCCCGGCCCACCCGGCCGCGCAACTGGTACATCTGGGCCAGGCCGAACATGTCGGCGCGGTGGATGATCATGGTGTTGGCGGTGGGAATATCCAGGCCGCTCTCGACGATGGTGGTCGAGAGCAGCACGTCGTACTGGCCCTCGTAGAAGGCGCTCATCACGTCTTCCAGCTGGGTCGGGGCCATCTGGCCGTGACCGACCACGAAGCGGACCTCCGGGGTCTGCTCGCGCAGGAACCGCTCCAGCTCCGGCAGGTCGCTGATCCGAGGGGCGACATAATAGGCCTGACCACCACGGTACTTTTCGCGCAGCAGGGCCTCGCGGATGACCACGGGGTCGAAGGGGGTGATGTAGGTCCGCACCGCCAGCCGGTCGACCGGCGGGGTGGCGATGATCGACATCTCTCGGATGCCCGACAGCGACATCTGCAAGGTGCGCGGGATCGGGGTGGCGGTGAGCGTCAGCATGTGCACGTCGGTGCGAAGCTCCTTGAGCTTCTCCTTGTGCTTCACCCCGAAGTGCTGCTCCTCATCGACGATAACCAGGCCGAGGTTCTTGAACCCGACTTGCTTGGACAGCACCGCGTGGGTGCCGATGATGATTTCGACCTCGCCGTTCTTGAGCGCCTCGCGCGTCTCGGCGGCTTCCTTGGCGGGGACCAGGCGCGAGAGCCGGCGGACCTTGATCGGCCAGCCCTGGAACCGATCGGAGAAGGTCTTGAAGTGCTGGCGGGCGAGCAGCGTGGTCGGCGCGACCACGGCCACCTGCTGGCCGCTCATGGCCACCACGAAGGCGGCGCGCAGGGCGACCTCGGTCTTGCCGAAGCCCACGTCGCCGCAGATCAGCCGGTCCATGGGCTTACCGGCGCCCAGGTCCTCCAGGACGTCGCCGATGGCGTTGAGCTGGTCTTCGGTCTCCTCGTAGGGGAACCGGGCGCAGAACTCATCGAACACCCCATGCGGCGGCACGACCGGGTCCGTCGTCTTGGTGGCGCGCTCGGCGGCGATGCCGATCAGGCCCATGGCCATGTGGCGCAGGCGTTCCTTGGCCCGCGCCTTGCGCGCTTGCCAGGCTGCCCCGCCCAGCCGGTCGAGCTGCACGCCCTCCCCGTCCGAGCCGTAGCGGGTCAGCAGGTCGATGTTCTCCACCGGCAGGTAGAGCTTGGCCTCGCCGCCGTAGTGCAGTTCCAGGCAGTCGTGCGGCGCGCCCTGGACGTCGAGGGTCTTCAGGCCCTCATATCGGCCGATCCCGTGGTCGATATGGACCACCAGGTCGCCCTGGGTCAGCGCGCTGGCCTCGGCCAGGAAGTTGGCGGCTCGGCGCCGGCGGCGCGGACGCGCCAGGCGGTCGCCCAGGATGTCGGTCTCGGAGATGACCGCCAGGGTGTCGGTCTCGAAACCGGTCTCCAGCGGCAGGACCACCCGTTGCGGGATCTTGGGATCGGCGGCCTTGGCGGCGTCCCAATAGGGCGCCAGCGAGATGTTCTTCAGGCCGTGGTCGGCCAGCATGGCGCCCAGGCGATCGGACGAGCCGTCGGACCAGGAGGCGAACAGCACCCGCTTGCCCTGCGAGGCCAGCGCCCTGGCGTGATCCGCTGTGGCCTCGAACAGGTTGACGCTGTCTCGCTGGCGTTCGGCGATGAAGCTGCGGCCCTGGCGCGCGCCCATGTCGACGACGGTGTCGCCCTCCGCCTCCTGGAACGCCGAGAAGCGGCGGGTGGCGCGGCGGGCCAGACGTTCGCGCCACTCATCGCCGGTCATATAGAGCTGGTCGGGCTCCAGGGGATGGTAGTGGACCTTCCGATCGGCCTGGGCCCGCGCGTCGTAGGCGTCGGCGATCATCGCCAACCGCTCGTCGCGGCTCTCATTGGCCAGGTGGTCGGTGGCGATCAGGGCCTCGGCCGGCAGGTAGTCCAGCAGGGTCGCCATGTTCGGGTAGAACAGCGGCAACCAGTGCTCCATGCCCGCGCGGCGGCCGCCTTCGCTGACGGTCTCATACAGTGGGTCGCCGCCGGGGGCGCCGAAGGCCTCCACATAGCCGCGCCGGAAGCGGGTGATGCCCTCCTTGTCCAGCAGGACTTCACTGACAGGCAGGAGCGAAACTTCCTTGAGCTGCTTGGTCGAGCGCTGGGTCTCCGCATCGAAGGCGCGGATCGATTCCAGGGTGTCGCCGAACAGGTCCAGCCGCACCGGTTCCTCGGCGCTGGGCGGATAGACGTCGATCACCCCGCCGCGGATGGCGAACTCGCCGCGCTCCGAGACGGTGGAAGCGCGCTGGTAGCCGTTGACGGCGAAGTAGCGCTCCAGGGCGGCGATCTCGACCACATGGCCGGTGCGGGCCGAAAAGGCCGCGCCCTCCACGGCTTCCCTGGGCGGTACGCGCTGCAACAGCGCCGGAACCGTGGTGACCAGCAGGGTCGGCTTCTTGGCGTCCACGCCGTGGGCCAGGCGGCCGAGCGTGGTCATCCGCTGCGCCGCTACGCCCGGCGATGGCCCGATCCGGTCATAGGGCAGGCAATCCCACGACGGGAACTGCATGACTTCGACCTGGGGCGCGAAGAAATTGAAGGCGTCAACGAAGGCGGAGAGCCGCGAGCCGTCCCGGGCCACGAAGACCGTAAGCCCGCCGCGCGCCTTGACGATATCGGCCATGACCAGGGCGTCGAAGCCCTCGGGCGCGCCGACCAGGTCGAGGCGTCCGGGGTCCTGGGCGATGCGCCGATGATCGGCCGCGGTCGGCGCGCGCGAGCCGTCAGCCGCCATGGTCGTCGCCCCGCGCCTCATGAGCTTCATACCGGAACTGCTTGATCCGGTTCATGACTGGGGTGTCGAATTCAGGCGGGGTCGGCGCCTGTCCGACGATCCACTGGTAGATGTCGTGGTCCGGCTGATCCAGCAGCAGCTCGAAGATGTCGAGTTCGATGGGGCTCAGGCTGGAGACATGGTTTTCCGCGAACGGCCCCAGAATGAGGTCCGCTTCCCTGAAGCCACGGTGCCAGGCCCGGTACTTCAGCTTTTTCAGCCGGGTTTCTTCGCTCGTCATGGAGAGCGGCGGATATAGGCCTCCCCGCGCCCAGGCGCCAGCGCGTTCCTTCAGTCGCCGCCCTTCCAGGTGAAGGCCACCGTCCTGAACGGCGCATCGCCCACCTGCAGCGCGCCGGTGATCACCGGCGGCGCGTCCTTGCCCCGCGCCTGGGACGTCTTCAGGGCGGCCAAGTCTATCCTGGCGTCCAGGCGAACTTCGCCCAGCTTGGCATCCGTCCCGACGAACCGCACGGCGTCATCGTTCAGGGCATAGGCGGTGGGCAGGACGCGCAGCTTGACCGAGTAGCTGGTGTTGCCGAGTGCGTTGGTCCGCGCGGGGCTGGTGAAGTCGTGGAATTCCAGCATTACCGGGCCGTAGGTCTTGGTCCGCCGTCCCGCCACCCAGTCGCCGAAGCCCACCGGCCCTCCGATATGCAGATGGTCGAGCTTGTAGTTCCCGGCCTTCACCTCGGCGGTCGGATAGTAGTAGCCGAACAGGTCCTGCTTCTGGTCATGCTTGAAGCCGGTGAAGGTCGGATCGGCCGGCACGGCCGGCGGCTCGACAGGCCCCGCGGCCTTTTCGTCGGTCTTGGTCGAAGGTCCGCCACAGCCGGACAGGCAAACGGCCGCAAGCGTGACGAGCACGATCGAGCGCATCTGATTCCCCCCATTTTCTGTGTCGAGGTCATCATGGGTGCGCGGGCCTGTCCACGGTCGCGCTATGCTGGCGCCATGCGGCCCGAGATTCTGTTCCCGCTCTACGCCCCCGTGACCTCGCTGAAAGGCGTGGGCGCGCGCGTGGCCCCATTGCTGGAGAAGCTGGCCGGGCCGGTGGTCCGCGACGTGCTCTACCTGCGGCCCCATTCGGTGATCCGCCGCACCCACGCCACCGCCAATACCGCCATCGAGGGTGCGGTGCAGATCTTCGAGGTGCAGATCGACGCCTACAAGCCACCGAGAGCGCCGCAGCAGCCTTGGCGCGTCGAAACCTATGACGGCGCCGGCGTCCTGACCCTGGTGTTCTTCGGGAGTTTCGGCGGCCAGCTCCAGGCCAAGCACCCACTGGGTTCGAAGCGGGTCGTCAGCGGCAAGGTGGAACGCTTCGGCCTCAATCTGCAGATCGCCCATCCGGACTACATCCTGCCGCTCGACAAGGCCGGCGAGATCCCGCTGTTCGAAGCGGTCTATCCGGCCACCGCCGGTCTTCCGCCCCGCACCGTGCGCAAGTTCGCCCTGGAAGCCCTGGAGCGGGCGCCCAACCTGCCGGAGTGGCAGGACGCCGCCTGGCTGGCCCGCGAGAAGTTCCCCTCGTGGCGCGAAGCGCTCGCCCTGGCGCATGCGCCCACCAGCGAGGCCGACCTGGGGCCGATGACCCCGCACGCCCGGCGGCTGGCCTATGACGAGTTGTTGGCCCACCAACTGGCCATGGCCCAGCGCAAGGCCGAGCGACGGGCCGAGCCTGCCGCCCCGATCGTGGCCTCGGACCTGGCGCAGAAGGTCCGCGCCGACCTGCCCTTCGCGCTGACCGGCGCGCAGGAACGCTCGCTCGCCGAGATCCGCGCCGACCTGGCCGCCGGCGAGCGGATGAGCCGGCTGATCCAGGGCGATGTCGGTTCCGGCAAGACCGTGGTGGCCATGCTGGCCATGGCCGACGTCGCCGCCGGCGGAGGGCAGAGCGCACTGATGGCCCCGACCGAAATCCTGGCGCGCCAGCACTTCGAGACCCTCTCCGGCCCGCTCTCGGATCACGGGATCACCGCGGTCCTGCTCACCGGCCGCGACAAGGGTCTGATGCGGGCCGACAAGCTGCGGGCCCTCGCCAGCGGCGCGGTCCAGGTGGCGGTCGGCACCCACGCCCTGTTCCAGGACGAGGTCACGTTTCAGGACTTGAAGTTGGCCGTGGTCGACGAGCAGCACCGGTTCGGCGTCGCCGAGCGCCAGCGTCTGCAGGCCAAGGGCAAGGCGGTCCATCTGCTGGCGATGTCCGCCACGCCGATCCCGCGCACCCTGGAGCTCACCGTCTATGGAGACCTCGACGTCTCGCGCATCGACGAGAAGCCGCCCGGCCGTACACCGGTAGCCACGCGCGCGGTCCCCATGGGCCGCGTCGAAGAAGTGGAGGCGCGCCTGCGCGACGCCATCTCCGGCGGCGCCCAGGCCTTCTGGATCTGCCCCATGGTTTCGGAGTCGGAACTGGTCGACCTCAAGGCCGCCGAGCAGCGCGCCAAGGAGCTTCGCCAGAAGATCGGGCCTGGTGTCGGCCTGGTGCACGGCAAGATGACCGGGCCTGAGAAGGACGCGGTCATGAGCGCCTTCGCCGACGGCGTGATCAGTCTGCTGGTGGCCACCACGGTGGTCGAGGTCGGGGTCAATGTGCCCAACGCCACCATCATGGTCATCGAACAGGCCGAGCGCTTCGGCCTGGCCCAGCTCCACCAGCTTCGCGGCCGGGTCGGACGGGGGCGGCGGGAGAGCTCCTGTGTCCTGCTCTATGACCCTCCGCTGTCGGAGACCGCCCAGAGGCGGCTGGATATCCTGCGCAAGACCGACGACGGCTTCGTTATCGCAGAGACGGACCTGGAGCTGCGGGGTGGCGGCGACGCGCTGGGCCTGCGCCAGTCGGGTTTCCCCGCCTATGTCTTCGCCGATCCCTTCGCTCACCGCGACCTGATCGCCGCGGCCGGCGATGATGCGCGGATGATCGTGGCGCGGGACCCCAACCTCACCTCAGAGCGGGGTAAGGCGTTGGCCATCCTGCAGGAGCTGTTCGACTGGCGGGCCGGATCACCGCTCAAGGACGCCGGCTAACTCACCTTCACCATCCGCTTTCCGCGGTTCTCGCCCGCCAACAGGCCCACCAGGGCGACAGGAGCGTTCTCAAGCCCCTGGATCACGTCCTCCAGCACCTTCAGCTTGCCGCTTTCCACCCAGGACCTGAGCTCGGCCAGGGCCTGGTCGCGCCTGTCGTCGAAGTCGGAGACGATGAAGCCGCGCAGTGTGAGGCGCTTGGTGACGATCAGCCCCGGCACGCCGCGCGGTCCGTGGGGCGGCGCGGTCCCGTCATACTGCGAAACGGCCCCGCAGCAGGCGATGCGACCGAAGTTCTTCATGTTGAACAGGCAGGCCTCGAAGATGTCGCCGCCCACATTGTCGAAATAGACGTCGATCCCGTCGGGACAGGCGGCCCGAATGGCGCGGCGCACATCGCCGGCCTTGTAGTCGACCGCCGCATCGAAGCCGAGCTCCTCGGTCAGCCAGGCGCACTTCTCGGCGCCGCCGGCTATCCCCACCACCTTGCAGCCCTTGATCTTGGCGATCTGGCCGACCAGGGAGCCCACAGAGCCGGCGGCCGCCGAAACCACGACGGTCTCGCCCGCTTGCGGCTTGCCGCATTCCAGCAGGCCGAAATAGGCGGTCAGGCCCGCCACGCCGTAGACGCTGATCAGGTGGGTGATCGGCTTGAGGTCCGGCAGCTTGTGCAGGCGATTGCCCGGCAGGACAGCGTAGTCCTGCCAGCCGGTGTCGGCGAAGACCATGTCGCCCGCGGCCAGGTTCGGGGACTTGCTCTCCACCACCTCGGCGACGGCGCCGCCGGCCATGACGTCGCCCGCCGCCAGGGCCGCGCGATAGGTCGCGCCCTGCATCCAGGCGCGATTGGCGGCGTCCAGCGAGATATAGCGGGTGCGCAGCAGAACCTCACCGTCGGCGGGCGTCGGCCGTTCGCCCTGCGTCAGCCGGAAGTGCTCGGGCATCAGCTTGCCTTGCGGGAGCTGGTCGAGAACGATCTGTCGGTTGGTCATGGCTCATCTCCCATCGCGCTCCGCGAAGTCACACGCGACGATGAGCCCCCCATGTGAGCCCGGTCAATCGATCCTGGGCTTGGGCAGCGCGTGATGGGCCAACAGGGCCTCGACCCGCCCGAGGGCGTCGGTCTCCAGGTCGGCGTAGAATAGGTTGTAGGCCGGCGCCTTGCGCTGGTCGGTCCAGGAGCCGGAGGGCCTCAGAGATGTCGACTTCGGCCGGGAAACGCGCAGCACGCCCGCCTGGCAGCGAGCCGAGACCTGTCGGCTGAGGAAGGCCGGCCGCGCGCCCCATTCCAGCCCGGTGGCGTTGGCCGCGCCCTGATTCAGTTTCGACGGAGCCTCGGCGGCGCTCACCGCGCCCAGCAGCGGATTGAAGCAGAGCGGCGCCCGGCCGTGGAGGTTCTCGAGCTGGCCGTCGGACCAGATCAGCGACCGATCGAGGATCATCTGGGCCTGTTCCGGCTCGTTCTCGAAGGCTTGGGCCCAGGCCGCCAGGCAGCCCGGCTGGCGCGGCGCGACACACGGCGGGATCGGCGGGGCGTCGGCGGGAACCACGGTGTCGATCAGATAGGCTCCGGCGAGCCTGGCCATCGCCTCAGGTCTGGTGGCGACCTCCTCGGCCAGCAGGCGCGAGGCCAGCGTCCCTCCTTGCTCCACGCCAACGACCACGAAGGGACGGCCCTGGTTGTAGGCGGTGAGGTACTGACGGAAGGCGGCGGCCACGTCGCCGTAGGCGAAGCGGCGCGCCTCCTTGGCGTCGTCACGCAGGGTCATCAGAGTGTAGAGGCTGGCCTGGCGGTAGCGCGGCGCGAAGATCCGGCCGACCCGGACGAAGGGACCGGCATAGTTGGGCGCCATCACCTGGCGGAACAGACGGTCGGCCTTGCCGTCATCGATAGGGGCGTTCCAGTGGTCGCCGCCGTCGAAGGTCGTGGGTCCCACGAAGAACACGTCGGCCGGCGGTCCCGAGGCGTCGGGCGCCCAGGGCTCGCCGGGCATCAAGGCCCAGGCGGCGCGCTTGCCGTAGTCGGGCGCCGGTGGCGGATCGTAGGTCTGGAAGGGCTCCTTGGGGTCGAGGCGGGTGCGCAGGATGTCGTCGCGCCAGATGAATGCGGCTGCGGCCAACAGCGCGACGAACAGCACGACGCCCGCGAAGATGAGCCGTTTGAAGCCCCTGGGACGAGCCGCCATGCGCCTTATCCCGCCTCTCGCCTACCGGTAGGGATCGGGCTGGGAGAGGTAGCGCGTCACGTACTCGCCGACGCCGTCCTCCAACGTCGTCATGGGCTGGTTGTAGCCGGCGGCCCGCAGGCGCTCCATCTTGGCCTGCGTGAAGTACTGGTACTTGTCGCGGATCGCCGGCGGCATGGGCGTATATTCGATCTGCGGCGTCCGGCCGGCGGCCGCGAACACCGCCTTGGCCATGTCCTCGAAGGTCCGTGCCTCGCCCGAGCCCAGGTTGTAGACTCCGTTGACCTGCTCGCTGTTCGCCAGCCAGGCCACCACGTCGGCGACGTCTCGGACATAGACGAAGTCCCGCGACTGGCCGCCGTCCGGCACGCCTTCGCGGTAGGACTTGAAGAGTTGCACCGCGTGGCCGTCGCGGACCTTGGGCCAGATCTGCGAGGCCACCGACTTCATCGAATTCTTATGCTCCTCGTTCGGCCCGTAGACGTTGAAGAACTTCAGGCCGACCCACTGCGGCGGGGCGTAGTCGCGGGCCGCCTGTCGCACGGCGAAGGTGTCGAACAACGCCTTCGACCAGCCATAGGTGTTCAGCGGCCGCAGGGCGCTCAGGGACTCGAAGTCGTCCTTGTCGTCGAACACCGAAGCGTCGCCGTAGGTCGCCGCGGACGAGGCGTAGATGAACCGCCGCTGGCGGTCGGCGCACCAGCGGAACAGGTCGCGACTGAGGGTGAAGTTGGAGTGGACGATCTTGTCGGCGTCCGGCTCGGTCGTGGAGGAGACCGCGCCCATGTGGATCACCAACTCCACATCTCGCCAGCGTTTCTCGAGCCACTCGAACATGTCCTCGGGCGCCACGAAGTCGCCGATGGGATGCTTGGCGATATTGCGCCATTTGCCGAGCTCGGCCTCGTGCAGCCAGTCGCAGACCACCACGTCCAGGCTGGGGTCCTCGGAAAGCTTGGCCACGATATTGGAGCCGATGAAGCCCGCGCCGCCGGTGACGAAGATGATTTTGCGGCTCATGCCTTCTCCTTCATCCGGCTGATCGCCTCGGTGGTCGAGTAGCCTTCGACGATCTCGGCCAACCGCACCTCCCCGCCATAGGACTTCACGAAGGCGCCGCCCACCACGTCGTCTTCCGAATAGTCCGCCCCCTTGATCAGCACGTCGGGCCGTGCGGCCTCGATCAGGGCCATGGGGGTATCCTCGTCGAAGGGGGCCACCAGGTCGACGCCGCCCAGGCCGGCCAGCACCATGGCGCGGCTTTCCAGCTCGTTCACCGGCCGACCTTCGCCCTTCAGCGCCCTGACAGATCTATCGGAATTGACCCCGACGATCAGCCGGTCGCACCAGGCCCGCGCCTGGCCCAGATAGGCCACGTGGCCACGGTGCAGGATGTCGAAGCAGCCATTGGTGAAGCCCACCTTCAGCCCCTTGGCGCGCCAGCGGGCGATCTCCTCCACCATGCGCTGCGGCGTGACGATCTTGGCCTCGGCCGGAGCCATGTGGGCGGTGAGCGAGGCCTCGATCAGCTCTTCGGGGGTGACGACCGCGGTACCCGCCTTCCCCACCGCCACGCCGGAGGCCAGCATGGCGAACTGGATCGCGTCCTCGATCGGCACCTTGGCGGCGATGGCGAGGCCGAGCGCGGCCAGGGTGGTGTCGCCGGCGCCCGAGGCGTCGAACACTTCCCGCGGAACGCCCGGAAAGTGCCGCACCGGCTCGCCCCGCACCGCCAGGGAGATGCCCTTGGCCGAACGCGTCACCAGGATCGCCTTGGCCTGGCAGAGGGATAGGGCGTGGGTCAGGGCCGCGGCGATCTCGTCATTGGTCGAGGTCGGCATGTCGGTGGCGTGGGCGAGTTCGGCGGCGTTCGGCTTGACGATATCCACCTCGCCATAGCGCGCGAAGCTGCGGGCCTTGGAATCCACCACAATCACGGCGCCGGACGCCTTGGCCGCGGCGATGACCGCGTCGGTGACCACGCCCTTGCCGTAGTCGGAGATCAACACCACGCCCACGTCCTTGGCCACGTCGCGGATCGTGCGCAGCAGCCGTTGCTCCACGTCGCCGGTCGCCGGCCCGCTGGTCTCCATATCGACGCGCAAGAGCTGTTGGCCCCCGGAGACGAAGCGGGTCTTGAGTGTTGTGGGACGGCCGGCGTCGGTGACGACGAAGCCCTCGACCCCCGGCTCGGCCTCGATCAGGCGCAGGGCTTCATGGCCCTCGGCGTCGCCGCCGATCAGGCCGATCAACCGCACGTCGCCGCCCAGGGCCGCGGCGTTGCGGGCCACGTTGCCGGCCGCGCCCAGCATGACCAGCTCGCGCTGTCGGGCCAGCACCGGAATCGGGGCCTCGGGCGAGACGCGGGTCACCTCGCCATAGACGAAGCGATCGACCATCAGGTCGCCGACGCAGGCGATGCGCGCGCCCCGCAGGGCGGCGAGGATTTGCTGTAGGGTCGAGAGGTCCATGACGCGAGCCTAGCCTGTTTGCCGCACAGCCGCATGGACGGCCTTCAGAGTGGCCAGCAGGTCGTGGGCTCCAGCCAGCGGCAGGCAGCTTGGGCCGTCGCAGAGCGCCTTGTCTGGGTCATGGTGGAACTCCAGGAACACGCCATTGGCGCCCGCGGCCACCGCCGCCTTGGCCAGGATCGGCACCCCCTCACGACGGCCGCCCGTGGACGCGCCGTTGGAGCGCGGATTGGCTCCGGGAAGCTGTACGGCATGGGTTGCGTCGATGGTCACCGGCGCGCCCAGGTTCTGCATCTCCTGGATGCCCAGCATGTCGACCACCAGGTTGTTGTAGCCGAAGGAGACCCCGCGCTCGCACAGGATGGTCATGTCGATCTCCACGGCCTCCTTGATCTTGTCGAGGATGTTGCGGCAGTCCCAAGGCGCCAGGAACTGGCCTTTCTTGACGTGGAGCAGGCCGCCGGCCGCCTTGGTGGCCTGGGCGGTAGCGATCACCAGGTCGGTCTGGCGGCAGAGGAAGGCCGGAATCTGCACCAGGTCGGCGACCGCCGCGACATGTTCGGCCTGGTCGATCTCGTGCAGGTCGGTGCAGATAGGCACGTCGAACTCGGCCTTGATGGTTCGCAGGACCTCCAGCCCCTTCTCGATCCCAGGGCCGCGATAGCTGTGGATCGACGAGCGGTTGGCCTTGTCGAAGCTGGCCTTGAACACATAAGGCAGGCCCAGGTCGGCTGCGACCGCCTTCAGGTGGCGCGCCGCGTCGCGCGCGAGCTCCAAGTCCTCGAGGACGTTCAGGCCCGCGATCACCACGAGGGGCTGATCGTCGCCGATGGCGATGCCCCAACGGTTCAGGTTCAGTACGGCCATAGGCACCCCGAAGCTTCTGTCGGTGGCCTAAGTGGCGCGCGCCCCGTCGCTTCACAAGCGCGAAAACGTCGCCACATGCATCCTGCTGCACCTACGCACCGTAGCTCCGCGTGGCGGGCCCGGACTCGCCTGTCAGAAAAAAGCGGTGTTATGCTTGTGTCGAAATCGAGGGTTGCGACCATGAGCTTGGCGCATCAACCGAGTTTGGCGGCGATCGCCGCTTCCCCGCGCGCCTTCGGACGCTTGCCGGAACTCGCGGGCGCGCCTGCCGCATTCCGCTTCGCCGCCCGCCTGATGGCCCGCGGCTGGCTGATCGGCGACCTGACCTTCGTCATGCCTTCCGGCCGCGAGCTGCGCCTGCAGGGCGCCGAGCCCGGGGTCGCCGCGCGCATCATTATCCGCGATTTCCGCTTCATGCGCCGGGTGTTGGCCGCCGGCGACATCGGCTTCGCCGAGGGCTACATGGCCGGAGAGTGGGAAACCCCCGACCTGGCGGCGGTGTTGACGGCCGTCAGCCTCAACTTCGACCGGCTGACCCAGGTCTTCACCGGCAACCCGGTCTTCCGGTTCGCCAACCTCCTTGGCCACGCGCTAAATTCCAACACCCGCAAGGGCTCGCGCAAGAACATCCACGCCCACTACGACCTGGGTAACGCCTTCTATTCCCGGTGGCTGGACCCCACCATGACCTACTCCTCGGCCCGCTACGAGCACGCGGGCCAGTCGCTCGAACAGGCCCAGACCCACAAATATCGCGAACTGGCCAGCGCGATGGACCTGCGGGCCGGTCACGAGGTCCTGGAGATCGGCTGCGGTTGGGGCGGGTTCGCCGAGTTCGCGGCCAGGGAGGTCGGCGCCAAGGTCACCGGGATCACCATCTCCACCGAACAGTACGACTTCGCCAGGCGTCGAATTTTCGAACAAGGCCTGAACGAAAGGGCGGAAATTCGCATGATCGACTATCGCGACGTGGAGGGGACCTACGACCGTGTGGCTTCCATCGAGATGTTCGAGGCGGTCGGCGAGCGCTATTGGCCAACCTATTTCGGCAAGATCCGCGACGTCTTGGCCCCGGGCGGCCGCGCCGGCCTGCAGATCATCACCATCCACGACGAGATCTTCGAGCACTACCGGCGACACGCCGACTTCATCCAGAAATACATCTTCCCGGGCGGGATGCTGCCGTCGGAGGAGCGGCTCAGGTCGCAGACCGATCGCGCGGGCCTGGCCTGGACCGGCGTCACCCGTTTCGGCCAGGACTATGCCGACACCCTGGCCGACTGGTGCGAACGCTTTGACAGAGCCTGGGGCGACATCTGCCGGCTGGGCTTCGACGAACGATTCCGCCGGCTCTGGCGGTTCTATCTGAGCTATTGCGAGGCCGGATTCCGCACCGGCCGGACCAATGTCGTGCAGCTCGGTCTGGTCAAAGCTTGAACGCCCCCTGTTCGGAGGCGCTCCCGGCACTTAAGTAGCGCTCCATGACTGTCGCACCCAGCGTCGTGGACGCCATCGGAAACACGCCCCTGATCCGTCTGCGCCGCGCGAGCGAGGCCACGGGCTGCGAGATCCTCGGCAAGGCCGAGTTCATGAACCCCGGCGCGTCGGTCAAGGACCGCGCGGCGCTCTACATCGTGCGCGACGCCGAGCGCCGCGGCCTGTTGCGCCCTGGCGGCCGCATCGTCGAGGGCACGGCCGGCAATACCGGGATCGGCCTGGCCATGGTCGGCGCGGCTCTGGGCTACCGGACCACAATCGTCATCCCCCGCACCCAGAGCCAGGAGAAGAAGGACGCCATTCGCCTGCTGGGCGCCGAGCTGGTGGAGGTGGACGCCGTCCCCTATTCCAATCCCGACAACTATGTCCGCTATTCGGGCCGCCTGGCCGAGGCGCTCGACGCCCAGGAACCCAACGGCGCGTTCTGGGCCAATCAGTTCGACAATGTCGCCAACCGCCAGGCCCATGTCGAGACCACGGGGCCGGAGATCTGGGCGCAGACGGACGGCAAGGTGGACGCTTTCATCTGCGCCGTCGGCTCGGGTGGCACCCTGGCCGGGGTCGCCGAGGCGCTGCGCGCGCGCAGGCCCGACGTCGCCATCGGACTGGCCGATCCGTACGGCGCGTCCCTCTACAGCTGGTACGCGGACGGCGTATTGAAGGCCGAGGGAAGCTCGATCAGCGAGGGCATCGGCCAGGGCCGGATCACCGCCAACCTTGAGGGTCTGACCATCGACCGCCCCTATCGCATCGACGACCACGAGATGCTGCACGTCATCTATGACCTGGCCGAGCATGAGGGTCTGGTGATGGGCGGCTCCACCGGCATCAATGTCGCCGGCGCCATCCGGATGGCCAAGGATCTCGGTCCGGGCCACACCATCGTGACCGTGCTCTGCGACCAGGGCTCCCGCTACCAGAGCAAGATCTTCAATCCCGCGTTCCTGGCGGAGCGCGGCCTTCCGATTCCGGGATGGCTGTGATGGATCCCCTCGTCTCCACGGAATGGCTGGCCCAGCGGCTGGGCGCTCCCGACCTGCGCGTCGTCGACGGCAGCTGGTTCATGCCGGCCGAGGCTCGCTCCGGCCGCGAGGAGTACCGGCAGGTCCACATCCCGGGCGCGGTGTTCTTCGATATCGACGCCATCGCCGACCGCACGACCGACCTGCCGCACATGCTGCCGACGCCGGAGGCCTTCGCCCACGCCGTGGGCGCGCTCGGTCTGTCGCGGGATGTCGACATCGTCGTCTATGACAGCCTCGGCATCCGCGCCGCCGCCCGCGTCTGGTGGAGCCTGCGGGCCATGGGCTTCACCCGTGTCTTCGTCCTGGACGGCGGTCTGAAGAAGTGGCTCTCCGAGGCCCGGCACGTGGAGACCGGCGAAGTCCATCCTCGCGCCGCCCAGGTCGCGCCGGCCTTCGACCCCGGCCTAGTCCGCTGTTCCGACGACGTGCGCGGCCTGCTGGACTCCCAGGACGCTCGTCTGGTGGACGCGCGCAGCGCCGCGCGCTTCGCGGGCGACGCGCCTGAACCCCGCGCGGGCCTGAAGTCGGGCCACATGCCGGGCGCCGCCAATGTACCTTTCGACCAGGTCATCGGTTCCGACGGGACCTTGCGCTCCGCCGATGAATTGACCGCCATCTTCCAGGCCGCCGGTGTCGATCTGGCCAAGCCTATCGTCACCACCTGCGGCTCCGGCGTCACCGCCTCGGTCCTGGCGCTGGCGCTGGCGCGGCTTGGACGAGATCGCACTGCTGTCTATGACGGCTCCTGGGCCGAATGGGGCGCCCTGGCGGACGCGCCGATCGTCACCGGTCCCTAGCGGACCTGGTTATCGGATAGGGGGCGCGTAAAGCAGTCCCGGCTGGGCGGCGTTCCACAGGGCGTTGTGGCCGCGCTCGAGCCGCAGGCCCGAGTCAGGCCCGACATTGCGCGCGAACACCTCGTCATAGGCTCCCACCTGGACGATGGCCTGATAGGCCCAGTCCTGCGGCAGCCCCAGCATGGGGCCGAAGGCGTCCTGCGCCCCCAACAGTCGGCGAACCCGAACGTCGGTCGAGGTCTTCAGAGCCTCGGGCGCGCTCTTGGAATCGATCCCGTATTCCTCGGCCAGGATCACGGCGTAGACCGTCCAGCGGACGATGTCGGTCCAGACCGGATCGTCCTGCCGCACGACGGGGCCCAGCGGCTCCTTCGAGATCACCGTCGGCAGGATCACATGCGCACCGGGGCTGTTCATCACCGAGCGCGCGGAGGCCAGCGCCGCCACGTCGGCGCTGAAGGCGTCGCACTTCTCGGCCTGGTAGGCAGTGCGGGCGTCGGCTTCGGACGACACCACGACCGGAGTGTATTTCAGCCCCCGCGCCCGGAAATAGTCGGCGAGATTGGCCTCGCTGGCCGTGCCGGACTGGACGCAGATGCGCGCGCCGGTCAACTCGTCGGCGCTGGAGAGCGAAAGCGCCTTGGGGACCATGAACCCCTGGCCGTCATAATAGGTGATGGCTGGGAAATCCAAGCCCAGACTGGTGTCGCGGGCGAAGGTCCAGGAGGTGTTGCGCGACAGGATGTCGATCTGGCCGCCCTGCAGGGCCGAGAACCTGTCCTGGGCCGTGACGGCCAAATAGCGCACCGCCTTGGCGTCGCCCAGGGTCGCGGCGGCCACCGCCCGGCAGGTGTCGACGTCGAAGCCGCGCCAGGTTCCCCGGTCGTCGCGGAAGGCGAAGCCCGAGAGGCCGGGATGGACCCCACAGTTGAGGTAGCCCCGCGTCTTGATCGCCGCCAGGGTCGGGCTGGGCTTGGCCTTGTAGGCAGGCGCGGGCCCGGGCGCCTTGGGGGCCGGCGCGGCGGGCGTGGGCGCCTTCTGGACGCCCTCACCGCAGCCGGCGAGGACAAACATAGACCCAACCGCCGCCGCGAGGCGCTTCCACATGCCGCGCTCCTTGATTGCCAAGCCCGCGGAGGCTCTAAGTGCGAGGCTGATTTTGGCTCCTGTTCGTTCCGACGCGTCAACCCGCATGGCTGAAGAAACCCGACTGATCCGCGCCGGCGCCACGCCCGCAAGGCTGGCCAAGACCGTGGGGCCGCCCATCCAGAAGGGCTCCACCGTCCTGCTGCCGAACGCGCGGGCTCTCTATGACGACGACGCCTTCGTCACCTATGGCCGCGCGGGGCTGGCGGCCCATGAGAGCCTGAAATCGGCCCTGGCCGAGATGGAAGGCGCCGCGGCGGTCGAGCTCTATCCCTCGGGGCTGGCGGCCTTCACCGGCGCCATGCTCGCGGTGCTGAAGGCCGGCGACGAGGTCCTGGTCACCGACAACATCTACAAGCCCAGCCGCCGGTTCTGCGACCAGGTGCTGGCGAGATATGGCGTCGGGGTCCGCTATTTCGATCCGCGGACCTCGCCAGAAGACCTGCTGGCCATGGCGACCGACGCCACCCGCCTCATCGCCCTGGAGTCGCCAGGCTCGCTCACCTTCGAGATGCAGGATGTGGCCGCCATCGCGCGCCTGGCCAAGGCCCGAGGGATCCTGACCCTGGCGGACAACACCTGGGGCGCGGGCTTCCTCTACAAGCCCCTGGCGCATGGCGTCGATATCAGCGTCCAGGCGCTCACCAAGTATGTCGGCGGCCATTCCGACGTCTTCATGGGATCGGCCGCGGTGGCGGACAAGAAGCTCGCCCACCAGCTCGAGGACGGGGTGCACAACATGGGCTGGGCGGTCTCACCGGAGGACGCCTACCAGATGCTGCGCGGCCTGCGGACCCTTCCCGTCCGCCTGGAACAGCAAGGTGGCGCGGCCCTCCGCATCGCCGCCTGGCTGGAGCAGCAGCCGGAAGTGGTCGAGGTCATCCACCCCGCCCTGCCCGGAGCGCGCGACCACGACCTCTGGAAGCGCGACTACAAGGGCGCCTGCGGTCTGTTCGCCTTCGTCCTGCAGCCCGCCCCCGAGGCGGCGGTCAACGCCTTCCTCGACGCCCTCAAGCTCTTCGGCCTGGGCTTCTCATGGGGCGGCTTCGAAAGCCTGGCCATCTCGTGCGATCCGCAGCTCGGTAAGCGCAAGTCGGCCCCGAAGTTCGCCGGCCCGCTCATGCGCTTGCATATCGGCCTGGAGCATCCCGACGACCTGATGGCGGACCTGCGCAATGGGTTCGCGGCCTTCAACGCCGCGCTCCAGTAGAACGTCAAAGTCCCCCTCAGTCGGCCCCTCGGCCGCCAGCTCCCCCAGAGGGGGAGCTCCTAAATCCTCCCCCAGCGCGCAGCGCGGTTTGGGGGAGGTGGCGCGTCGCCCTCTTCGGCGACGTGACGGAGGGGGTTGAAGCCCACTACGGCCGCGCCATTCGGCTCATGAACAGGGCCGCACGCTTGGTCTGACGGTCCAGGCTCTTCAGGTCGATGGTCTCTCCGGCCGCGTGCGATCCCTCGCCCGCCGCGCCGAACCCGATCAGCCCGGGCAACAGATCGCCCACAAAGCCGATGTCGCCGGCCCCGCGCTTCAGCGGGTCGAGCTCGGCCATCGGATCCAGTCCCAGGTCGCGATTCACCTCGTTGAGCCTGACCAGCAGCTTGCGGGAGCCCTCGGTGGGCGCCATGGCCGGATAGCCGCCCTCGCCGAATTCGATCTGCGCCTTCGCGCCCGCCAGGGGCTGGTCGACGATGGCCTTCATCTTGGCGCGGATGCTCTCGGTCTGCGCGTTGGAGAGCGTGCGCAGATCGCCCTTGGCCACGGCCTGGGCGGCGATGATGTTGTTCTTGCCGGTGGCCGCCGCGCCGGTCTCGGCGGCGTTGACCTCGGCGGTCGCGCCGGCCGCCATGAAGCCGACATTGAAGGTGGCGTTGACCTCGCGGGCTTCGCGCCGGAAGCCGTCGAGGATCCGGGCCAGTTCATAGCCCGCGCCGTATCCCGCCCCATCGCTGAAGACCCCCGAGGAGTGCCCGGACTTCGCGGTCACCTTGATCGTCCAGTCCGTGGACGAGCGCCGGGCGATCGACGCCATGTCCTTGCCGTCCTCGCGGGCAAGGGCCTCGAATTCCAGGGCCATGTCGCTCTTCTTCGCCGCTGCGACCAGGTCGGCCCGCGAGACCGAGATCGGCAGTCCCGCCCTTTCCTCGTCGCCGGTGAGCACGATGACGATGTCCGCGTCCTTCAGGGCGCCCGCCGCCTGCATGGCGCGCAGGGCTCCGATCATGATCACCAACCCGCCCTTCATGTCGTTGACGCCGGGGCCTTCGGCGATGTCGCCTCGGCGCACATAGGTCTGGAACGGGCTGTCGGGCTCGAACACCGTGTCGAAGTGGCCGATCAGCAGCATCCGCTTGCCCTTGCCCGACCCCTTGTGCGTGGCGACGATATGGCCGGCGCGGCCGACCTTCTCCATCGGGACCCAATTCACGTCGAAGCCGACGCCTTTCAACTCGTCCTGCAGGATCGCGCCGACCTTGGTGACGCCCGCCAGGTTCAGCGTGCCGCTGTTGATGTTGACCAGTGTTTCCAGCAGGGCCAGGGACCGCGCCTCCTGGGCGGCCGAGGCGGCGACCAGCTTCCTCTCCTGGGCGGTCAGGCCCGCCGCGGTGGCCGGCGCGGCGGCGAAAAGCATCAGAGCGGCCAGCGCGGCGGCCGTCGATTTACGGTTGGTCACGGGAATCCCCCAGGAACTGCGTCTGCGGCGACCTTCCCTGCGCGGAGCGTGGAACTCAAGCGCCATGGCTGGAACCGACGCCGCAGCCCGCGGATTGGCAAGGCGACAGAGAGGATGCGCCATGACCCGCCTGACAGCTAGACTGTTGGTCCAGGCCGACCACCTCCCGGGAACTCAAACGCCATGACCGCGACCGCCGAAAACGCCACCGACCAGGTCTTGGTGGAGCTGGCCATCGCCGCGCCGGCCGAGGCTGTATGGGCGGCCCTGCGTGACCCCGTCCAGATCAATCGATGGTTCGGCTGGGACGCCGCCAGCCTGGAGGAGGAGATCAAGTACATCTTCCTGGACCACGCCCAGGGCGACCCCGCCGCGATGATCCTGCGCTTCGAGGGCGTGCCCGACAGCTTCGAGGTCGAGGCGCGCGGCGATCGCTGCCTCGTCCGTCTGATCCGGGCCGGAGCGGCGGGCGACGACAGCGACTGGGATGGCGCCAACGAGGACATGACCGAGGGCTGGCTGGCGTTCCTGACTCAGCTTCGCTTCTACGTCGAGCGCCATCACGGCCAGGACCGGCGGACCCTCTACCTGTCGGGCATGCCGACCGAAGGGCTCAACACCACCCTGCCCCGCGCGCGGCTGGGCCTCGACGCCCTGGCGCACGTCGAACCGGGAGAGCCCTACACCCTCGCCCTCGGCACGGGCGAGACCGTCTCGGGCAACGTCTGGGCCCGGTCGCGTCGCCAGCTGGCCCTGACCGTGGAGGCCTACGGCGACGGCCTGCTGTTGGTCACCGACCGCTCGGCCGAGACCCAGCCCCCGATCGGCGGCGGCTCGGTGATCGTCACCACCTACGGCCTGCGCGAGGCGGAGTTTGCCGCCGTCCGCGATCGATGGACGGCCTGGTGGGCCGACCACTTCCCCAACAAGATGACCGCCGCCTGCTGATGGTCCTCAGGACCAGGCGCGGATGAAATGGCCACGCTCGCCCCAGAAGACGTACCAGCGACCGGCCGTCTGGACGATATCGAGCTGATCCTCGAATGGGACGGGCTCTTCCTTGGTTCGTTTGCCGGTCAGGCCAAGGCGTTGCAGCAGGCCTCGCTTAGGCGGTGGTGGTGGCGGCTGCGGCGGTGGCGGGCCGCGGGCCGCCGCCGCACTGGCCGCCGCAAGAAGCTCCTGGCCATAGACGATCGCCGCTTCAGGAAACACATCGCCCCACGCCTTGCCTATTAGCGCACGGTCCATGACATCGCCGCACGCCTCCAGGAAGGAGCCGCGAAAACTAGTCCTGTCGACACCATCATAGAGGTCGCCATGGGTATATTTCGGCACGCCGTCGCACATGGCCAGCGGAACGACGTGATAGCCGTCGAACTCCCTCAGGACCTCGGCCCTGGCCTCCGGGGTCTCCGCCCCTCGGGCGTCGAAGATCCAGGCGTTCGCCGCTTCGTCGCGGCCAACCCGAGGCGCGCCGACACGTTCATAGGCTGGGATGGTAATTTCCTGGAACCGTTCGGCCTCGGCGTCCGAAACCGTCTCGCCCTCTATGGTCCGCTGCAGGAATGCACGCCATTCCGCCTCATGACCGGGCTTTGCGCTTCCCTCGGGAATTAGGTCGAGCCCCATGGCGCCACTCCTCTCTTAACCGAGACGAAGCTTAGTCGAGGCGCGCGCTACCGCATAGGTTGTTTTTAGCAAGCCCTGGCGCGCCCAGCAGGACTCGAACCTGCAACCGTCCGCTTAGAAGGCGGATGCTCTATCCGGTTGAGCTATGGGCGCCCGGTCAGTGGGTCCAGGGCTGTTTGCGGCCGAAGGCGAAGTTGTCGGCGTAGGCCTTGATGATCTTCCTGGCCGGCTTGGGATCGGAGACCTGGAACGCGATGCCGTGCGCCGCGGCATAGGCCACGGCCTCGTCCTTGGTGTCGAAGGACAGGCGCACCTGGCCGTCCATGTCGCCGGTCACCGTCCAGCCCATCAGCGGGTCGGCGCGTCTGGCCGAGGCCGGCTCGAATTCCAGCAGCCAGTCCTTGGTGTTGCCCTTGCCGGACTGCATGGCGTTCTTGGCCGGCCGGTAGATGCGCGCGAGCATGCGGATCGTCTCTCTCAAATCCAGAAGCGCGATAGCCGAAAGTGGACGCCGGTTTCGGCGATCATCGCGCTTCCACTTTTATCACGAGAGCCTTTCTCATTGAGAAAGGCTCGGGGCCGGCGTGGTCGGGGCGAGAGGATTCGAACCTCCGACCCTCTGCTCCCAAAGCAGATGCGCTACCAGGCTGCGCTACACCCCGAAGAGCGCCGGCAAGGGGTGCGATATAAGGCTTTGGCCTTTCCCGCAATTGAACAAAGCCGCGCGGGGCGGGCTCAATCGCGCCGATGCATCAACTTGAAGACACCGCTGGCCCGTATCACGTCGTGACCGCGCACATAGGCGCGGCCCTCCACGAAGGCGACATCCTTGGTGGCGCGGGTGCATCTGGCCTCGCCCATGATCCAGTCGCCGACCCGAGCCATGTGCAGGAAGTTGACGTTGAGCTGGATGGTCACGCCGGTCTGGCGCGTGGCGCGGAAGGTCGCCGCGCCCAGCAGGCCGTCGATGAAGGCCGTCAGCATGCCGCCATGCACCAGGCCCAGGCCATTGGCGTGCCTGGGCAGGGCGAAGAACGCCTGCTCTGTCATCTCCCCCATCACCTCGCGGTGGAAATAGGGGCCGTTGTGATTGGAGAACGGGCCGCGGTTGGACGAGCGGATGAAGCCCTCGGGCGGATCAGGGATGACCTCAGCCACCTTGGAAGATCCGGTGGACGACCTTGTCGCCGGGCAGCAGGCCGATCTCGGCGGCGCGGCCTCCGGCCAACTCCAGCACCCCCAGGATCGGCCCCCCCGAAGGGATCGGCGCCTCAGACAACGGGGTGGTGTTGCGGGCGATGGAGAGCACCGTGCCGTCGGCCCGGATGTAGATGATGTCCAGGGGGATCAGGGTGTTCTTCATCCAGAAGGCAACCTCGCGCGGGGAGTGGAAGTCGAACAGCATGCCGCGGTCCGGCGCCATGACCTTGCGATACATCAGGCCGCGATTGCGCTCTGGCTCGTCGTCGGCGATTTCCACGAAGAAGCGGGTGCGGCCCTGAGGGGTCACCACCTCCAGGGTTTCGAGGCCAGCCGGGACCGGGGCGTCGGCGCGCGGTATCACGGCCGGCGCGGCCGCCGGAGCCCGGGCGGCCTGCTTGGCGGCGGGCGCGGGCTCTGCGGCGCAGGCGTAGGCGCTAAAGGCCAGCGCGGCCGCCAGCGCGGCGCGCAGGCCGTAGATCATGCGGGACACTGAAAAGCTCCGTGAGGTCTAGGCCAGACCTAAAGACTCGATCTCGGCCACGACAAGCCCTTTCGGACCTTCCGCGAAGCGAACCATCACGTCGTCGCCCGGCTGCAGGTCCTCGATGCCCGAGCGCCGCAGGGTCTCGATATGCACGAAGATGTCGCCGGTCTCGCCGTCGCGGACCACAAAGCCGTAGCCCTTGGCGCGGTTGAACCATTTCACCTTGGCCCGCTCCAGCGGCCCGCGGGCGGTGATGACGGGCGAACGACGCGGGGTGCGGGCCTGATAGGCGCCCTGGTTCCCGCCGCCGCGGTCGAAGCCGCCGCCACGGTCATAGGCGTCGCGCCGGAAGCCGCCGTGGTCATCGTGGCGTCTACGGTCGGTCGGGGTCGGCGCCGAACTCTCGTCGACCTCCACAACCTCGGCCACCTGCCAACCCTTCGGGCGGCGGATCACGTCACAGACAATGACGGCGCCTTCCAAGGCGCTCTCACGCCCGGAATTCCGCAAGCTGGTCACGTGAAGCAAGACGTCCTTAAGTCCCGTCTGACTAGGATCGTCAGGGACGATGAACCCGTAACCCTTGCCGGCGTCGAACCACTTCACGCGCCCGCTGATCCGCACGGATTCTTCGTGCGAATCTACTCCCTCGAATTCGTAACCAGACATTTGCCCCTCTGGCCCGGTCTCCCCCGATCCCTTCGGACTAAGGCCAACTATAACACTGTTCTGGTAACTATTGTGCCGTCAATGGGAGTTTTTCGCCCGACGCACGCATCAGGCGTATTTCGCGCGCTCTGGTGGCGGCGGGGCGATGTCGCGTGGCAGTCCCTAGGGGAGTCGAACCCCTCTCTCCAGGTTGAAAACCTGGCGTCCTAACCGATAGACGAAGGGACCGCGTGCGCGAGAGCGGCGTCTATATCGGCGATTCAGGGCCTATGCAAGTCGCCCGATCAGCCAACCAGGCGTCGGGGATCGGCGACGTCCTCGATCTCCAGTTCGACGCTCTCCCGACCCTGCCAATCGTCCGGCTTCAGGCGTCCGGCGACATGCACCGCGCCACCCTCGCTCATCAGGCGCCTGCCGATCTCGGTGTCCTCGGCGCGCCAGGCCACGGCCTTGAGCCGACCGCCCGAGCCGTCGGTCAGGGTGACCCGCACATGGCCGCCGCGCAGGGCCATGGGCCGCTCGATCCGCACATCCGCGGCGGCGAACATCGGCTCGGGATTGCCTGGCCCGAACGGGGCCAGGGCTTGGAAAGCCTGCCAGAGCCCGCGGTCGGCTCCCCCCGTGGTCACCAGGGCGTCGATGTCCAGTCCGTCCTCGGCGGTGGCCGCTTGCGTCTCCAGGGCCAGGCGCTCGTTCAGGAAGGCGCGCAGGTCGGGAATGGTGTCGGGGCGCACCGAGAGGCCCGCGGCCATGGCGTGGCCGCCCCCGGCCAGCAGCAGGCCCTCGTCGAACGCCGCCTGGACCGCCCGCCCGAGATTGACCCCGGCCTGGGAGCGGCCTGAGCCCTTGCCGATATTGGCCGCCCGGTCGACGCCGATCACCAGGGCGGGCTTTCGATAGCGCTCACGCAGGCGGCTGGCGACGATGCCGATGACCCCGGGATGCCAGCCGTCGGCGGCCACGAAGGTCAGGGCTGCGTCGTCCTGGTTGCTCTCGCGGTCGACGATCCGGATAGCTTCCTCGAAGATCTCGCGCTCCACCTCCTTGCGCGAGGCGTTCAGGGCGTCGAGCTCAGCGGCGAGTTCGGCGGCCTCCGCCGGATCGTCGGTGGAAAGCAGGCGCGCCCCGAGGTCAGAACGGCCGATCCGGCCGCCGGCGTTGATCCTTGGACCCAGGATGAAGCCCGCATGGAAGACACCGGCCGGCCCCGAGCCCTTGGCCACCTCCAGCAACGCCTTGAGGCCCGGATTCTTCCAGGCGGACATGACCTTCAGGCCCTGGGTGGTCAGCGCCCGGTTGAAGCCCGTGAGCTGGGTGACGTCGCAGATCGCGCCCAGGGCCGCCAGGTCCAGCCACTGGCGCAGATCCGGTTCGGGGGTGGTCTCGAACAGGCCGCGCTTTCGAGCCTCGCGGTTAAGCGCCGCCAGCAGGACGAAGGCGACGCCGGCGGCGGCCAGCACCCCCTGCCCCGACGTGCAGCCCGGCCGGTTCGGATTGACCAGGGCGGCGACCTTGGGGATCTCGTCGCGCATGAGGTGATGGTCGATCACCACCACTTCGAGGCCGATTTGCTCGGCATGGGCCAGGGCTTCATAGGCGGCGGCCCCGCAGTCGACCGTGACCACCAGCTCGGCGCCACTGTCGCGAATGCGCTTGAAGGCCGCCGGCGAGGGGCCGTAGCCCTCGGTCATCCGGTCGGGGACATAGATGGGCAGTTCCTTGCCCAGGGTGCGGAACCAGCGGACCAGCTGCGCGGCGCTGGAGGCGCCGTCCACGTCGTAGTCGGCGAAGATGGTCATCGGGCGATCGGAGACCAGGGCGTCGACCAGGATTTCCGCGGCCCGGTCCATGTCCAGGAAGCTGGACGGGTCGGGAAACAACGCCTTCAGCGTCGGATTGAGGTAGTTCGCGCCGTCATCGGCTCCGATGCCGCGGGAGGCCAGGGCGCGGGCCAGAGGTTCGGAGAGCCCGAGGCCCATCTGGTGGCGCCGAACGGTCTCGCCATCCGCCGGACGCTCGCGCCACAGCCGTCCGGTGAGGGAGCGGGTGACCCCGAGATAGCCCATGGGCGTGGTTCCGTCGGCCATCGGATAAGTCTAGCCGGAGTCGGGGCCGCGTCGAAGGCTCGCGCGCGGCCCCACGTCCGAATTAGACGGGGCGCTTCATCCGCACTTCGCGCACCGTCTGGGTCGCGGAGTTCATGACGATGGTGTGGGTGTGGACGAATCCGTCCTCGTACTGCACCCCGTCGAGCAGCGCGCCGTTGGTGACCCCGGTCGCCGCGAAGATGGCGTCGGCTCGGACCATCTCGTGCAGGTCGTACTTGCGGTCGAAGTCGGTGATGCCCACCCGCTTGGCGCGGGCCTTCTCGTCGGCGTTGCGGAACACCAGCCGGCCCTGGAACTGGCCGCCGACACACTTGAGCGCCGCGCAGGCCAGCACGCCCTCGGGCGCCCCGCCCTGCCCAACATAGAGGTCGACGCCGGTCGAGGGGTCGGCGGTGTTCATCACCCCGGCCACGTCGCCGTCGGTGATCAGATAGACCCGTGCGCCGACCGAACGGACGCTGGCGATGATGTCGGCATGGCGCGGACGGTCCAGGACGCAGACGGTGATCTCGGAGGCGTCTACGCCCTTGGCCTCGGCCATCGACTGGACGTTCTCCGCCGGGCTTTTGTCGAGGTCGATGACGCCCTTCGGATAGCCCGGCCCACAGGCGATCTTGTCCATATAGGTGTCGGGGGCGTTGAGAAGCGTGCCCTTCGGCGCCCAGGCCATGACCGCCAGCGCATTGGCCATGGCCTTGGCGGTGAGCGTCGTGCCTTCCAGCGGATCGAGTGCGATGTCGATCTTGGGGCCTTTGCCACGGCCGACCTTCTCGCCGATGTAGAGCATCGGCGCCTCGTCGCGCTCGCCCTCGCCGATGACGATCTCGCCGTCGATATCGAGGTCGTTGAGCGCGGTGCGCATTGCGTCGACGGCGGCCTGGTCGGCGGCCTTCTCGTCACCGCGCCCCACCAGTTTCCAGGCGGCGATGGCGGCGATCTCGGTGACCCGGACCGCGTCCAGAACCAGGCCGCGATCCAGAACTTCGGAACTCATTGCGTCTCTCCCGCGCCCCCTGCTGGAGCGTTCGATTGTCTTTACAGTCTTAGATGCGCGCGATGCGCAAGAGCCGGGGTCTATCCAGCACGGACGACAGATTCGCGATGCGGTCGATAGCCGCCGTAAGCACGGACTCCGCGACCGCGTGGGTGGTTAGCACGATCGGCACACCGTCTGCATTTTCCACGGGCTTCTGGAGGAAGCTCTCGATGGAGACGCCGGCCTCGGCCAGGGTCTCGGAGACCGCGGCGATAACCCCGGGCTCGTCCTTCACCAGGAAGCGCAGATAGGCGCGGCTCATGCTCTTGGCCGGGTCGACCGGGGTGAAGGGCTTGAGCGTCGAGGCCTTGGCCTGGAACACCGGCCGGCTGGCGCCGGTCATGACGTCGGCGATGTCGGCGGCCACGGCCGCGGCCGTGGGCCCCGCCCCCGCGCCCGGCCCCTGGATGAAGATACGCCCGATCCGCGTACCCTCGATGAAGAGCGCGTTCAGAGCCCCGCCGGCCTGGGCCAGGGGATGGTTGAGCGCCACCAGGGTGGGATGGACCCGCACCAGCACGCCCTCCTCCGAGCGGCTGGCCGAGGCGATCAGCTTGATCCGGTAGCCCAGGTCCTTGGCGAGTTGGATGTCGAGCAGGGCGACCTGCTCGATGCCCTCGATCTCGGCGGCCGCATAGTTGGGGGCGCAACCGAAGGCGAGCGCCGCCAGGATGGATATCTTGTGGGCCGCGTCGAACCCGCCGACGTCCATGGTTGGGTCGGCCTCGGCGTAGCCCAGGCGCTGGGCTTCGGCCAGCACCTCGGCGAACGGACGGCCGCCGGTCTCCATCTCGGTGAGGATATAGTTGCAGGTGCCGTTGAGGATGCCCGCGACGGACTTGACGTCGTCGCCGACCATGGCCTCGCGCAGCATCTTCACCGCCGGGGTGCCGCCCATCACGGCGGCCTCGAAGAGCAGCGGCACGCCCTTGGCCTCGGCCAGGGCCGCCAGTTCAGCCCCATGCTCGGCGATCAGAGCCTTGTTGGCGGTGACGACCGGTTTGCCGGCGTTCAGCGCCGCCTCGACAGCGGCCTTGGCGGGACCGTCGGAGCCGCCGATCAGCTCGACGAAGATGTCGTTGTCCGGCGAGGCGGCCAGCGCGACCGGATCGTCAAACCAGGGCAGGTTGGAGATGTCATAAGGCCGGGGCCGCGAGCGCGAGCGCGCCGAGACGCCGGTCACCGACGCCGTCGCCCCCGCCGGGGCGAAGCCGGGTCGCTCGGAGAGGAAGTTCAGCAGGCCGCCGCCCACGGTGCCGAGGCCCGCCACGCCGACGCGCCAGTTCAATCTGCTCATTGGGCCGCCAGGGTGTTGTGGTGGCGGCCGAGGATTTCGTCGGCGTTGGCCAGGAACTTCTTCACATTGCGAGCCGCCTGCCGGATGCGGTGCTCGTTCTCCACCAGGCCGATCCGCACATAGCCTTCACCGTACTCGCCGAAGGCCGCGCCCGGAGAGACGGCGACGCCGGCTTCCTCGATCAGCAGCTTGGCGAACAGCAGGGAGCCCACGTCCTTGAACTTCTCCGGCAGCGGCGCCCAGGCGAACATCGAGGCCGGCGGCGACGGGATGTCCCAGCCGGCGCGGGCCATGGAGGTGACCAGGGTGTCGCGGCGCGACTTATAGATGGCCCGGATCTCGTCGACGCAGTCCTGCGGGCCGTTCAGCGCCGCGGCGGCGGCCACCTGGATCGGGGTATAGGCGCCGTAGTCCAGATAGGACTTCACCCGCGCCAGGGCAGCGCACATGCGCTCGTTGCCCACCACCATGCCCACGCGCCAGCCGGCCATGGCGTAGGTCTTGGACAGAGAGTTGACCTCGACGGCCAGGTCCTTCGCGCCGTCGACCTGCAGAATCGACGGCGGCGGGTTGTTCTCAAAGTAGATCTCGGAATAGGCGACGTCGGACAGCACCAGCAGGTCGTGCTTCTTCGCCAGCGCCACGGCCTCCTTGTAGAAGTCGAGGTCCACCCACTGGGCGGTCGGGTTAGACGGATAGGACAGGATCAGGACGCTGGGCGCTGGGCTGGAATGGCGCATGGCGGCGCTGACGCCCGACAAGTACTCCTCCGGCGACGGCGCGGGCACATGGCGGATCACCCCGCCGGCCATGATGAAGCCGTAGGCGTGGATCGGATAGGCCGGGTTCGGGCAGAGAATCACGTCGCCGGGGGCGGTGAGCGCCTGGGCCAGGTTGGCGAAGCCCTCTTTCGACCCCAGGGTGGCGATCACCTCGGTGTCGGGGTTGAGCGTCACGCCGAACCGCTTCTTGTAGTAGCCGGCCATGGCGCGGCGCAGGCCGACAATTCCCTTGGAGGCGGAATAGCGGCCCGCCTTCGGGTCGCGGGCGGTCTCGATCAGCTTGTCGACGATATGCTTGGGCGTCGGCATGTCGGGATTGCCCATCCCGAAGTCGATGATGTCCGTACCCTGGGCGCGCAGGCGCGCCTTGATGCGGTTCACTTCCTCGAAGACGTAGGGCGGAAGGCGGCGGATTCGGTGGAATTCAGGGGTCATGGAAAGCTCGTGCCGCGGGACGGGCGGCGGTATGGGAGCTGAAGTCGCGCATGGATAGCCCCCGTCCGGGGAGCCGCCAAGCAGGTTCAAGGTGATTTATGCCCCCGCCAACCTCTTATCTGGGCAGCGGAGGCGGGGTAGCTCGCTCCCGAATTTGCCGCGCGAAGGCTTCCGAGGCCGCCGTGGTGGAGGCCTCGCTGTCGCCGCCGGGAGCCACCTGGGCTTGGGCGCGGCTGACGAAGCGCTCCGTGCCGGTCAGGGTCCAGGTGCCCGGAGCCGTTTCGCGTTCCAGCTTGGCCGAAGCCATCTCGAGCTGGTCGGCCGCGCGGCCGAACTCACGTAGCGGACGTTGGTCGGCCGGCACGGGGGGAATCTCGGAGAAGCTAGGATAGTCGGTAGAGGCGCGCGCCATCCTGGCCACCTCGGAGGCCACCGGCGAGGCCGGATCGACCTGCGCCGTCGCGAACGGACTGGTCGCACAACCGCTCAACAGCGCGGCGCCGCAGACGCAGGCGAAGCCGCGCGGCGCGGGCCGGTTCACGAAAAGTCGAAGCAACGCGTTCATTTCCTTGCCGGTCTTATGCCATGATCGCTTCGGGCGAAAGAGCGCGAGCGCGCCAGAGCCTAAACCAGTCGGGGTCGGGAGGATAAAGTCCATGAGTGAACAACCGTCTGCACCGACCAAATCAAAGGCCAAGAAGAAGGCCAAGGCCGCCGACAAGGCGGGCAAGAAGGCTGGCAAGGCCGCCGCCGCGCCGCACGCCGAGTCCATGCCGCCGCAGCAGGCCAAGGCCAGTGGCGAACCGACGCGCAGCTTCGAGGCGCCAGGCCTCAATGGCGAGCAGCGCGAGATCATCGAGACGATGTCGGCCAACCTCGCCCGCGCCGCCCTGACGGCCCAGGGGGCCATCGCCGAGGCGGCCCTGCGCCATGCCGAGCGGCCCGCGGCCCTGTCACCCGATCCCTTTCACGTGGCTCCAGCCCTGTCCGATGTCATGGGCAAGTTGGCCTCACAGCCGGACAAGATGGTCCGGGCCCAGGCCGACCTCTTCCAGCGGTATCTGGAGCTCTGGCAGTCGGCCGCCCGCAAGGCCGCGGGCGAAACTGTCGAGCCCGTGGTGAGTCCGGCTAAGGGCGACAAGCGCTTCAACGATCCCGACTGGGCCGAGAACCCGGTCTTCGACGTGATCAAGCAGTCCTACCTGCTGACCTCGAACTGGCTGAACGCGCTGGTCTCCGACGTTCAGGACGTCGATCCCATGAACAAGCGGCAGGTCGAGTTCTTCATGAAGATGCTGACCGACGCCTTCTCACCATCGAACTTCCTCGCCTCCAACCCCGCGGCCCTGCGCGAGGCCATGTCCAGCCAGGGCGAATCCCTCGTCCGCGGCATGGAGAATTTCGCCGCCGACCTGCAGAGGGGCGGCGGCAAGCTGTCTATCAGCCAGACCGACTACGAGATGTTCGAGATCGGCCGCAACGTGGCCACGGCCCCGGGCAAGGTCATCTTCCAGAACGAGATCCTGCAGCTCATCCAGTTCCAGCCGACCACGGAACAGGTCCACGAGATCCCGCTGCTGATCTTCCCGCCCTGGATCAACAAGTTCTACATCCTGGACCTGCGGCCCGAGAATTCGATGATCCGCTGGCTGGCCGACCAAGGCTTCACGGTGTTCGTGGCCTCCTGGGTCAATCCGGATCAGAGGCTCGCCGCCAAGACCTTCGACGACTACATGCACCAGGGCATCTATGAGGCCACCGACGCGGCCATGGCCCAGGCCGGCGTGACCCAGGTCAACACCGTCGGCTACTGCATCGGCGGCACCCTCCTCTCCTCGACCCTCGCCCACATGGCGGCCAAGGGCGACAAGCGGATCGCTTCAGCGACCTTCTTCGCCGCCCAACAGGACTTCGCCGAGGCCGGGGACCTGCTTCTGTTCACCAACGAGGGCTGGCTCGGCGACCTTGAGAAGCAGATGGACGCCGCCGGCGGGGTCCTGTCGGGCAAGACCATGGCCGACACCTTCAACATGCTGCGGTCCAACGACCTGATCTGGTCGTTCTTCGTCAGCAACTACCTGATGGGCAAGGAGCCCAAGCCCTTCGACCTGCTGTTCTGGAACTCCGACCAGACGCGGATGCCCAAGGCTCTCCACCTGTTCTACCTGCGCAAGTTCTACGGCGAAAACGCGTTGGCGAAGGGCGAGCTGGTCATGGACAACATCAAGCTTGACCTCTCGAACGTGAAGACGCCGGTCTATGTGCAGTCGTCCAAGGAGGACCACATCGCGCCCATGCGTTCGGTCTATCGTGGGGCCAAGCTGTTCGGTGGTCCGGTCACCTTCACCTTGGCGGGCTCGGGCCACATCGCCGGCGTGATCAATGCTCCGGTGGCCAACAAGTATCAGCACTGGACCAACAGCGAGCTTCCCGACACGCCGGAAGCCTGGATGGACGGGGCCAAGGAGCATCCGGGATCGTGGTGGCCGCATTGGGCCGAGTGGCTGCGCGCCAGGTCCGGCGGCCTTGTCCCGGCCCGCGACCCGGCGAAGGGCAAGTTCAAGCCCATCGAGGACGCGCCCGGTTCCTACGTGAAGGTGAAGTCGTAGGTTCATGATCAAACTGCTGTTGGTGGGCCTGGGCGTACTCCTGGCCCTCTGGATCGGCGCGGGGTTCGCGGTGGTCGCCGCGGCCGGGCCGTTCAAACCCGACGGGATCTTCGTCGACATCGGTGGGCGCAAGCTGCGGCTGGTCTGCAAGGGCCCGAAGTCCGCCCTCCCCGTTGTCTGGATGGAGGCTGGCGCCTGGGGCCTGGCCGCCGACTTCGCCGCCGTGCAGCAGAAGCTTGCCGCCCGCGGGCTGCGATCCTGCGCCTATGACCGTGCGGGCCTTGGTTTCTCCGATCCCGGCCCCAAGCCGCGCGATAGCGCCGCGATCGTCGCAGACCTGGAGAAGCTGGTCGCCGCCTCGGGCGAGCGCGGGCCGTTCATCCTCATGGGTCACTCCATGGGCGGCCAACACGTGCGGCTGTTCGCCGGCAGGAACCGCGACAAGGTCGCGGGTCTGGTGCTGCTCGAGGCCACCACCCCGGAGATGACCAGCGACCCGCGCGCCGAGCGGTTCCTGTCGCGGGTGCGCACGGTGGGCCGGATCACCGCCGTGGCCGGGAGCCTGGGCATGATCCGAATCGCCTACGGCTTCGGCGACCGCATCGGCCTGCCGCCCCAGGGTGCGGCGGAGAAAAAGCACGCGTTCGTCTCGGGCCGACACACCCGCACCGCCGCCGACGAGGTCCTGGCCTGGACCCAGGGCTCGATCCAAGCCGGGGCGGTCTCGCTCGATCCCACGTGGCCGGTGGCCGTGGTCACCGCCGGCGACGCCACGCGCATGGCCGAGTGGAACATCGCCCGCCGCGCGCCCGAGCGCGCTTCCCGCGCCGGTTGGTATGAGAACGTGCCAGACGCCGAGCACGCCACCCTGCTGGGGCTCACCCATGCCGACGCGGTGGTCCGCGCCGTCGACCATGTGCTGAAGGCGATGCCGCGCCCTGTTCTGGAGACCCCATGAGAGCCCTCGCCCTCCCCGCCCTGATGATGCTGCTGGCCGACCCGGCCCAGGCGGCGACGCCGCAGGAGACGTTCTTCGCGCGCCTGACCGCCCTGTGCGGCAAGAGCTTTACAGGCCGGGTGACTACGACCGACCCGGCCGACGCCGCCTTCGCGGGCAAGGCGTTGGTGATGCACGTGACCACCTGCAGCGCCAACGAGGTGCGCATCCCCTTCCACGTGGGCGAGGACAGGTCGCGCACCTGGGTCGTGACCCGGGTCAATACGGGCCTGCGCCTGAAGCACGACCATCGCCATGCGGATGGGACGGAGGACGCCGTCAGCCAGTACGGCGGCGATACGACGACGCCGGGTACGGCGTCACGCCAGGAGTTCCCGGTGGATCGGTTCTCCAAGGACCTGTTCGTCCGCGAGAACCGGGCGGTGTCGGTGACCAACGTCTGGGCGATGGAAGTCGAGCCTGGGAAGGTCTTCGCCTACGAACTGCGCAGGCCCGAGCGGCATTTTCGAGTGGAGTTCGACCTGGCGCCCGGCTCCTAGGTCTTGGCCAATTGCTCGCCCATCAGCCGGTGCAGCAGGTTGATGGCCTTGAGCGGGCGGACCATGACCTTGAAGTGCGTGATCAGATGACCGTCGTCACTGAAGGTTATGATGTCGACGCCGTTGATCTTGACGCCTTCGACCTCGTTTTCGAACTCGAGGACCGCGCCATTGTCGCTGAGCCATTCGCCCACGTAGCGGAATCCCGGACCGCCCAGCACTTGGCCCGCGCTGGTGAGGTACTTGAAAGTGATGTCGCGACCGCGTTGCGGCGTGTGGACGATGGGGCTCTCGAACACCGCATCGGGATGCAGCAACTCCCGCAGCGCCGCGTGATCGTGGGTCTTCAGGTAGCTGCGCCAGCCGTCAAGGGCGGTCATCGGCATCGAGTTTCTCCACCGTGGTTCATCAAGAGCCCGTCGCGCCGGGGCTCATGAGGCCGGCGACCATCAGAACCAGGGCGACGGCCAGCAGCATCCAGCCTGGATGACGGCCGCGCGTTCCCCAGAAATTGCCGATCGCGCCGTAGAGGTAAAGGCCGCCCACGAAAATGCCAGTGACGAGCCTGGCCTCTGCGCTGAACCAGAACGCGGCGATGAGCGCGAGGCCGCCCACGAACCAGCTCACCGTGCTGAGATGCAGCAGGACGGGCACGAGCCGCCGGATCGGCGCGGACAGGCGCCTGTCGGACGTCTCTTCGAGAGGGACGACCATCAGCCGTTGGGTGAGGACCCCGTGAAACACGGCGACCCCGCTGCCGATCAACCCGGCCGCCCCTAGGGCGACGTCCTGCCAGTCCATGACCGTACACCTCTGTATGGACTGATGTGGCAGGCCATTTGCCGTTGGTCAATACACTTGTGTATGGTGAGTGGATGAACGAACGCCTGACAAAGTCCGACTGGATCAGACATGGCCTGCGGACCCTGGCCCGCAGCGGCGCCAACGCCCTGAAGGTGGGGCCGATGGCGACGCGCCTGAAGGTGTCGCGCGGCAGCTTCTATTGGCACTTCGAGGATATCGCCGACTTTCGGGCGCAACTTCTGCGTCTCTGGCAGCAACGCATGACCGAGCAGGTGATCGAGGACCTGGAGGCCAGCCAAGCCCGGCCAGACCGACTCAAGGACCTCATGAGGCGGGGATTTCGCGGCGAGCGCAGGCTGGACCGTGCGGTCAGGTCCTGGGCCGCGGAGGACAGGGAAGTCGCCGCCGTCGTGGCGTCGGTCGACGTCCGGCGGGTGGACTACATCGCCGAACTGCTGGTCTCGGCGGGTGTGGAACGCGACGTCGCCGCCAGTCGTGCCGCCTTCGTCTACTGGGCGCATCTGGGACAGCCGACCGTGATGGATCCACGCCGCGCCGCGATCGAGACCGCGGCCCTGGACGCGATCAGCGCCCTGTTCGAGCGTCCCTAGGCCGCGATGAACCCCAGGGCGTCGCCGTTGTTGCAGTAGCGCAGGCCCGTGGGGCGCGGTCCGTCGGGGAAGACGTGGCCCTGGTGGCCCAGGCAGCGGGCGCAATGGTACTCGGTGCGCGGGATACCGAGGCCATAGTCGGTCTTCTTGCCGAGCGCGCCCTTGATGGCGGTGTAGAAGCTGGGCCAACCGGTGCCGCTCTCATACTTCCATTCGGACTTGAACAGCGGCAGGGCGCAGCCGGCGCAGACATAGGTCCCGCGGCGCTTTTCCTTGTTGAACGGACTGGTTCCGGCCATCTCCGTCGCCTCGTGGCGCAGGACGTTGTAGGCGCCCCGGTCGAGGCGCTTCTTCCACTCCGCGTCGGTGATCTTACGCCAAGGCGAGCTTGCATATGGATCGGCCGTGGCGGCGAGGGCGAGCGCCGGTACGCCCGTCACGGCGACCGAGGAGCCCAGCAGGAAGGTGCGTCTGTCGAGGATCATGGCCGACATACGGCCGGGTCCAGATGGCGGATGCAAGGCGCCTTCAGGCCTCCCACGCGTAAAGCGCGTCAGGGGTCTTTTCCTCGTTGTCTGCGCCGTCGGTCAGCTTCACCAGCTTGAACCCGCGGCTCTCATAGAATCGCCGGGCCCTGGCGTTCTGCTGAAAGGTCCAGAGGTGGCGCGAGGTCCGGTCCTCCAGGGCCTTGGCCAACAGCATGGCGCCGACCCCAGCCCCCTGATGCTCGGGATGGACGTAGAGATGCATGATCCAACCGGCCTTGTAGGCCACATAGCCCACGATCGCCTCGCCAACCTCGACCACCCAGGTCTCGCATTCCGGTAGCAGGCGTTCGCTGAAGAACCAGAAGTCCTCCTCCGGCGTGTGCAGCTCGGGCAGATATGGCAGCGAGACCTGCATGGTGAACCGGTGCAGCCGGGCGATGGCGCCGGCATCTGCCAGGCTCGCCCTACGCAGGCTCACAGACCCGAGGCCTCCGGCAGGCCCAGCATCAGGTTGAGGTTCTGCACCGCCGCGCCAGAGGCGCCCTTGCCCAGGTTATCCAGCAGCGCGACCAGGCGGGCCTGGCCGGTCTCGGGATTGCCGAAGACGTAGAGCTTCATCTTGTTGGTGCCGTTCAGGGCCTCGGGATCGAGCTGGGCGTTGAAGCCCCCTGCCCCGGCGCGGGCCTTCTGCAGAGCCTTGGTCTCCTCGTCGGAGGCCACCTCGACGAAGGCTTCCCGGCGGTAGGCGCTGGCCAGGGCGTCGCGCAGGTCTTCGGGCTTGGGCTTGGATGGCAGGGCCCAGAGCTGTATCGGCACCTCGACGATCATCCCCTGGGCGTAGCGGCCGACCGAGGGCGCGAACAGCGGCGGATGGTCGAAGCCGCCATAGAGCTGCATCTCCGGCACATGCTTGTGCTGCAGGGTCAGGCCGTAGGTCCGGAAGGCGTCGCTCGTCCCTTCCGGCGCCGGGCCCTCGAACTCCTCGATCAGCCCCTTGCCGCCACCCGAATAGCCGGAGACGGCGTTGACGGTGATCGGCCAGTCGGCCGGGATCACCCCTTCCTCGACCAGGGGACGGGTGAGCGCGATGAAGCCGGTCGGATAGCAGCCCGGATTGCTGACCCGCTTGGAGCCGGCGATGGCGGCGCGCTGGTCCGGCGCCATCTCGGGGAAGCCGTAAGTCCAGCCCGAGGCGGTCCGGTAGGCCGTCGAGGCGTCGATCACCCTTACAGAGTTGGAGGTGATCATGCCGACCGCCTCCTTGGACGCCGCGTCGGGCAGGCACAGGATCACCGCATCGACACCGTTCAGCAGCTCGGCGCGGGCGTCCGGATCCTTGCGCTTGGCCGGATCGACAGAGACCACTTTCAGATCGCCGCGGCCCTCGAGGCGCTCGCGGATCTGCAGGCCGGTGGTGCCGGCTTCGCCGTCGATGAAAACAGTGCTGGTCATGCTCGTGATCCTGAACTCGGATGCCAGATAGCAGAAGGGGCGCTTCGGTTCCCCGAAGCGCCCCTCCAAACGCGAATGCTCGCGCGCGAGTTTAGCGCTTCGAGAACTGGAAGCTGCGTCGGGCCTTGGCCTTGCCGTACTTCTTCCGTTCGACCACGCGGCTGTCGCGGGTCAGGAAGCCGTGCGGCTTCAGCACCGGGCGCAGGCCCGGCTCGTAGTAGGTGAGCGCCTTGGACAGGCCGTGGCGGATCGCGCCGGCCTGGCCGGACAGGCCGGAGCCTTGCACCGAAACGATGACGTCGAACTGGCCTTCGCGGTCGGTGACCTGGAAGGGCTGGGCGATCATCATGCGCAGCACGGGGCGGGCGAAGTAGATTTCCTGGTCGCGGCCGTTGATCGTGATCTTGCCCTTGCCGGGCTTGATCCAGACCTTGGCGATCGCGTTCTTGCGCTTGCCGGTGGCGTAGGCGCGGCCCAGGGCGTCGATCTTCGGCTCGGCCGGAGCGACATCGGGATTGGACGAGAGGCTTTGCAGGGCCTCGAAGCCTTGAGTGTCGGACATCTGGCTTACTTGCTCCGCACGTTCTTGGCGTTCAGGTCGGCGAACGCGATGGTCTCGGGATTCTGAGCTTCGTGCGGGTGCTCGCCGGCATTGTAGATGCGCAGGTGCGTCATCTGCTTGCGGGCCAGCGGGCTTTCCTTCGGCAGCATGCGCTCGACGGCCTTTTCCAGGATGCGCTCGGGGAACTTGCCGCCGAGGATCTTGTCCGCGGTGCGTTCCTTGATGCCGCCCGGGTGGCCGGTGTGCCAGTAGTAGGTCTTGTCCGTGAGCTTCTTGCCCGTGAACTTCACCTTGTGGGCGTTGAGCACGACGACATAGTCGCCGCAATCCACGTGCGGGGTGTAGTCGGGGCGGTGCTTGCCGCGAAGACGCATGGCGATGAACGAGGCGAGACGGCCAACGACGGCGTTCTCGGCATCGATCACGATCCACTTCTTCGTGACGTCGGCGGGCTTCAGCGAAGCCGTCGTCTTCATCATGGGGAACGGTCCGTAGGTTGGCGGGACCGATCGATCCCGACGAGAGGCGCGCTAGTACGTGGCTCGTGAGCGTCTGTCAACAGTTGTCGGCGTGAGATTGCGCGCAAAGCGTTACCCAGCAACGGATTGGAGGAATAGGTATTATAATACCGTGTCAATCTGCTGTCGCACTTCTATGGTCTGACCGCCCAATCAAGCCAAGCCGGGATTCTCCATGTCCGCGTCCAGACGCCAGTTCCTCCAGGCCGCCGCGGCCACCGCCGCCTTCGCCGGGCTCTCGCGTCTGGCATACGCCCAGGCGGCGCCGGAGGCGGACGGCTTCTCCGCCCCCGGCTACGCCAGCGAGGTGACCGGCTACGGTCCGCTGAAGCGCGACCCGGCGAGGCTTATCGACCTGCCGGAGGGCTTTTCCTACAAGGTGATCTCCAAGACCGGCGACCCCATGGACGACGGCTTCATGACCCCCGGCAAGATGGACGGCATGGGTTGTTTCCCGGCCGGTCGGAACAAGGTCGCCCTGGTCCGCAACCACGAGATCAGCCCCCCGCCCCGCGACCTGCAGATCACCGCTTATGGCGCCGACCGCGCGCTGGCGTCCAAGCTAGCCGCCGGCCGGTTCTACGACACCGACCTGAAGGGCCTGCCGTTAGGCGGCGGAACCACCACCCTCGTCTACGACATGAAGAAGCGCGAACTGAAGACCCACCATCTCAGCCTGGCGGGGACGACCACCAACTGCGCCGGAGGCGTTACCCCCTGGGGCTCCTGGCTCACCTGCGAGGAGGTGAAGCTGCGCGCAGGCGAGTCAAGCAAGCTCGATCACGGCTGGGTCTTCGAGGTTCCGTCAAGGCTGCGCGGCCTGGCCGACCCGGTTCCGATCAAGGCCATGGGGCGCTTCAAGCACGAGGCGTGCGCCGTCGATCCGCGCACGGGCGTCATCTACATGACCGAGGACGAGACCGACGGCCAGGGCCTGTTCTACCGCTACCTGCCCAAGGACAGTCGCAATCCTCATGAGGGCGGAAAGCTGCAGGCGTTGGCGGTCACCGACGGAGGCGATGTGCGCAACTGGGATGACGTGTTCTGGAAACCAGGTGACTGGAAGACCGTCCGTTGGATCGACCTCGACGGCGTCGACAATCCGAACAACGACCTGCGCCAGCGCGGCAAGGCGGCCGGCGCCTCTTGGTTCGCCCGCGGCGAAGGGATCCATTTCGGCAAGGGCGAACTCTATTTCACCTGCACCAGCGGTGGCCCAAAGTTCCACGGCCAGGTGCTGCGCTATGTGCCGAGTCCCGACGAGGGTCGCCCCGGCGAAACTGACAGGCCCGGCCGGCTGCAACTCTTCGTCGAACCCTCCGACATCCGATTCATGGAGATGGCCGACAACATCGTCATCGCCCCCTGGGGGCACATCATCGCCTGCGAGGACAAGCAGGGCGGCACCAACTACCTGCGCGGGATCACACCGGCCGGTCAGGTCTACGCCATGGGTCGCAACGCCCAGATGGGGACCGGCAAGGTGCGCGGCGCCTCGGAACTGGCGGGGGCCTGTTTCTCCCCCGACGGCTCGACCCTGTTCGTCAACATCTACACGCCCGGTTGCACGCTCGCGATCACGGGGCCGTGGGACAGTTTCAAGGCCTAGGGCCGGCGCACTCGCCAAGCGAACGCCACGGCCAGGGCCAGCACCAAGGCCGCAAAGACCTGGTGCAGAACGCCCAGCCAAATCGGCACGCCAAGCATAAGGGTGGCGATCCCGAGGACCGCCTGCAGGCCGATGGTCGCGGCGACCGCGAGGGCGATGATCCGCGAGTCGTCGTTGAGGTAGCGCGAGCGCCAGGCGCCGATCCCCATCGCCAGCCCGAACACGACCAGCAGATAGCCCGCCAGCCGGTGATGCAGCTGCACCGCGCCCTGGCTATGGGCCAGGGTCGCCCAGAGGCCGTCGCCCGCATAGTCCTTGGGGACCAGCGCGCCGTTCATCATAGGCCAATCGTTGTAGACGAGCCCCGCGTCGTTGCCGGCCACCAGGGCGCCCAACAAGATCTGGAGATAGATCAACCCGATCAGGGCGAAGGCCCGCCGCGTCCAAGGCCCGGTGATCGTCTGGCGCGGCGAACCCGCCCAGGCGTCCAGCGAAGTCCAGATCAGGCCGCCCAGCAGGGCGAAGGCCAGGCCCAGATGCACCGCGAGCCGCTCAGGCGCCACCGAGACCCGCTCGGAAAGGCCGCTGGCCACCATCCACCAGCCGACCGCGCCCTGCAGGCCGCCCAGAACGAAAAGGCCCCCGCAGCGCCAGACCAGCCGCCTGGGCAGCTGCTGGCGCACGAGGAACCAGACGAAAGGCACGGCGAAGACCACGCCGACCAACCGGCCCAGAAACCGATGGCCCCACTCCCACCAGTAGATCGACTTGAACGCCGCGAGCGTCATGCCCTGGTTGAGCTGCTGGTACTGGGGGATTTCGCGGTAGCGGGCGAACTCTTCCGACCAGTCCTGGTCCGACATCGGCGGTATCGCGCCGGTCACCGGCTTCCACTCGGTGATCGACAGGCCTGAGTCGGTCAGACGGGTGGCCCCGCCGACCACGACCATGGCCAGCACCATGGCCGCGACGATCAACAGCCATATGGCGACGGGCGCGGACCGGTCGGAACGGAGGAAGGAAGTCATGGGGGAAAAGTCGTGTAGGTTCGAGGCGTTCTTACGGCGACCGGCTACCGGACTTCAGGCCCGCAGTCCACAGGGGGCACGCGATTGGAACCCGGCAAGCGGCGCCGCATTACGCCAACCTGGACTTCAGAGAGGGCTAAAGCATGAGCGGCGTTGGAATCATCGGTTGGATCTTGATCGGCATATTGGCCGGCTGGGTCGCCGAGAAAGTCATGAAGCGGAATCACGGTCTGCTCACCAACCTTGCGGTCGGTGTGGTCGGCGCCTTGCTGGGCGGCTTTGTGGCCGGTCTGCTCGGCATAAACTTCGGCGGCTGGATCGGCAGCTTCGTGATCGCCACCCTGGGCGCGATCATCCTGCTGTTCATTGTGGGCATGATCAGGCGCCGCTAGACCGCGATGGGGTCGGGCGCCTATACCCGACCCCATGAGCGCACGGGTCAGGAAATTCATCGGCGGCATTGGCATTGTAGGCTTCCTGGCGCTTTACGCCTGGGCCGTGGTGATGATCGGCGAGCGCCTTCCGGCCCACTGGGCCGCGCAGCTTGGCTTCTACGCCGTGGCGGGTCTGGCCTGGGGCGTTCCGATCCTGCCGCTCATCTCGTGGATGAACCGCGGCCGGCAATAGGGCGCTTGAGAAATCGCCGATGGTCGGAGCGACAAGATTCGAACTTGCGACCCCTTGACCCCCAGTCAAGTGCGCTACCAGGCTGCGCTACGCTCCGACATCGGCGAGCGGCCCTTCTAGACGCTTGCGACGGCAGGGCAAGGGCGAAAATCGACGCTGGCCCTGGAGGGGATCATGAGCGGCCTGCCCATCGAGGAAACGGTGACGGTCGGGGTTCCGCCGGATCGCGCCTTCGCGCTATTTACTGAAGCATTCAGCGAATGGTGGCCGGAGGAATACACCTATTCCGGCCCCGACGGCCTGCAGTCCATCGCCCTGGGCGCCGCGCCGGGGGATTTCTGCTACGAGCTGGGGCCGGAAGGCTTTCACGTGGACTGGGGGCGGATGGTCGCCATCGAGCCCGGCCGCCGCATCGTCTTCCTCTGGCAGATCGGGCCCGACAGCGCCCCACAGCCCGACCCCGATCAGGCCAGCCAGGTCGAGGTCGCCTTCGCCCCGGACGGCGAGAACGGGACGGTCGTGCGCCTGACCCATGCCGGCTTTGAACGCCATGGCGAGGGTGCCGCCGACTATCGCCGGGAAATGGCATCGGAAGACGGCTGGCCGCTGATCCTGGACGCCTTCGCCGACTTCGTGCGGCGGGTCTAGCGGCTCAAGAGCCTGTCCAGCCGCGCCTTGGCGGCTTCCAGGTCGTCGAGGGCGCCCTGCAGGCGCTCTCTGCCATCCTCGCTCAGGCGATCGGCGCCCGCATCAAGATTGTAGCTGGCGGCGGGGGCGGTCGTCGCGCCCGAGGCGGCGTCCAGCAGGCGCTTCAGCCCCTGATCCTTGTGCAGTTTCTGCACGCCCTTGATCGTATAACCTTGGTCGTGCAGCAGGCCACGCACGCCGCGGAGCACCTGGATGTCCTGGGGCCGGTAGAACCGGCGACCGCCCGCGCGCTTCATGGGGCGGATGAAGGAGAACTTGGTCTCCCAGAACCGCAGCACATGCTGCGGCACGTTCAGCTCTTCAGCTGCTTCAGAGATGGTCCGAAAGGCGTCGGGGCCCTTGGCCACTGGGGGCCCTACGTCACTTCGCCAGGGCGCGGTCCACCCGCGCCTTCATGACCTGGGACGCCCGGAAGCCTATCACGCGGCGCGGCTCGATGGCCGCGGGCTCGCCGGTCTTGGGGTTGCGCCCCATACGGGCGCGCTTGGCGCGGACCTGGAAGACGCCGAATCCCGAGAGCTTGACCTGCTCCCCGCGCTCCAGGGCCTGGGCCATCAGCTCCAGGGTCCGCTCGACCAGCTCGGAACAGTCCTGGCGGGTCAGCCCCACCTCTTCGTGAACCGCCTCGCACAGGTCGGCCCGTGTCACCGTAGCGCCCTTCATGGAGCCCCCGCCCTCGAACAATCCATACTGGTCTAGGCTTCCGTCATGACTTGATTGTCGCATCAAGTCAAAGGCTTCAAGCGTTCAATTGTCCGCACGCCCAAGCAATGGGCCTCGGCCTAGAGGCGAATGACGCAGGCGCCCCAGGTCAGGCCGCCGCCCATGGCTTCCAGCAGCAGCATCTGACCAGGCTTGATACGGCCGTCCTCGACCCCCTTTGCGAGCGCCAGGGGAATGGAGGCCGCCGAGGTGTTGGCATGCTCGGCGACCGTGGAAATCACCTTGTCATGGCTGATGCCCACGCGCTTGGCGACGCCCTCCAGGATGCGCTGGTTGGCTTGGTGGGGGATGAACCAGTCGACGTCGGAGACCTCGATCCCGGCGTCGGCGGCCGCGGCGAACACGGCCTCGGATATGTTCACCACGGCGTGGCGGAACACCTGATTGCCCTGCATGCGCAGGTGGCCGATCTGGCCGTTGGTGGAAACCCCGCCATCGACGTAGAGCAGGTCCTGCTTGGTTCCGTCGGCGCGCAGGGCGAAGCCCAGCAGGCCACGGTCGGCCGTGGTCCCCTCGCCTTCCATCGGTTCGACCACCACGGCGCCAGCCCCATCCCCGAACAACACGCAGGTGCCGCGGTCGGTCCAGTCCATAAGCCGGGTCATGGTCTCCGCCCCGATCACCAGGGCGCACTTCGAGCGACCGCGGGCCACGAAGCCGTCCGCCGCCGAGAGCGCATAGACGAAGCCCGAGCAGACCGCCTGGACGTCGAAGGCTACGCCGATCGGGCAGCCCAGTTTGCGCTGGACGATGGTGGCCACGGCCGGGAAGGTCAGGTCCGGGGTGGTGGTGCCGACCACGATCAGGTCGACATCGGCGGCGGTCTTGCCGGCCGCGACCAGGGCGCGGCGCGCGGCCTCCACGGCCAAGTCCGACACCGCCTGGTCCGGCGCGGCGCGGTGGCGCTGGCGGATGCCGGTCCGTTCGATGATCCATTCGTCGCTGGTGTCGACGAACTTGGCCAGATCGGCATTGGTGACCACCTCGTCGGGCAGATAGCCGCCAACGCCGGTCACAACGCTACGCAGAACTTTCGTCACTCAGGCGGCTCCATCGACGGCCGGCGGCTGATGTTCGGCCACCGCGGCGGTGAGCCGGGTCATATTCCGTTCGATCTCCGCTGCGAAGTCGCTTTGCGCCAACTTGGACGCCATGCGGATCGCCGCGGCGATGTCGCGATCCGCTGCGCCGCCGTGGCTCTTCACCACCACTCCATTGAGGCCGAGCAATGGCGCCGCAGCATCGGGGGACAGTTTCTCACGGAATTTCAACAGGCCCGGGCGCGCCAGCAGGGCTCCCAGCTTCGATAGGGTGCTACCGGTGAGCGCCGCGCGCAGCTCCCCGCCCAGGTAACGGGCCGTGCCTTCGGCGGTCTTCAGCGCGATATTTCCCGTGAAGCCATCGGTGACCACCACGTCGACCACGTTGCGCGACAGGCCGTCGCCCTCCACGAAGCCGCGGTAGTCGAGGTCAAACTGGCCGCCGCGAAGAATCGCATGGGCCTGGCGGACCTCCTCGTGGCCCTTCATGTCCTCGGATCCGACATTCAGCAGGCCGACGGTCGGCTTGGCCACCCCGTGAGCGGCGCGATGAAAGGCCTCGCCCATGATGGCGAACTCCACCAGGCGCTCGGCGTCGCAGTCCACATTGGCGCCCACATCGAGCACCGTGGTGATTCCCCTGGTTCCGGGCCAGCCCACGACCAGGCAGGGCCGGTCCACATCGACGCTCATCCGCAGCAGCAGCAGGGAGATCGCCATCAGGGCGCCGGTGTTTCCGGCGGAGACCGCCGCAACCGCCTCGCCGGTCTTCACCGCCTCGACCGCGGCCCACATGGAGGTGCCCTTGCCACGGCGCAGGGCCTGGGCAGGTTTTTCATCCATGGCGATGACCCGGTCGGCGTGGCGGATCGCCACCTGGTCCGGCAGCGTCGCGCCGAACTGGGTGCGGATCGCGCTCTCGTCCCCGTGCAGGATGAACCTGAGGTTGGGCGCTTCCTTTGCGGCGAGCAACACGCCGGGCACCACCACGGAAGGACCGTGGTCGCCGCCCATGGCGTCAATGGAGATGGCCAGGGACTTGGTCACGGCGTCGCTTCACCCCTCGCGGCGGTCGCGCCGGAAAGCTTCAGCAGGATAGCGCCGCGCCGAGGCGATGCAAACGACGGGGTCACTCCCCGTCCTTCTTCAGCGCCTTGAGCACCGCGAAGGGCGACTCCTCCGGCGTGTCCGGGGCGTAGTTGAACTCCACCCCCGGCTTACGCGGAAAGGGATCGATCTCCAGGGCCAGGTGCTCCACCAGGATGTGAGCCAGGTCGATGTCATCTCCCTCCAGCACGTCCGGCGGGTCCGGCGACTCCAGATCCAGCGCCAGCTCGCCGCCTTCCGATTCGCCATAGGCGTTCGGGCTGCCCGCCGGCACCATCTGCAAGGCGATCTCGCCGGTGACCTGTCGTTCGAAGGGGTCGAGGCTGATTCCGCAAATCTGCCCGACGGTGGCGGTGAAGCGGCCGGTGACCTCGGCGCCATCGAGCCACGGCCGGACCCGGAGGTCGGCGACCAGGGCGGGCAGGCTCTCCAGCAGCAGTTCCTTGGCCAGGACGGCGCGAACGGCTTCGTCAGGCGCCAGCCGGACCTCGATGGGTCCGCGGGCCAGCTCGCCCAACCGAATCAGGTGGGTCCAGTCGCTCATGCGCTTCCCCAATCCACGTCGCCCTCCAAGAGGGTGTCCAGGGATTGTCCGGCCAGGGACGCGCGGCGCGCCACGACATAGCCGGCCAACTCCGGGGCATGTTCGGCCGAGCCCTGGGCGTAGACCGTGCGGACCAGCAGAGCTTCCAGCGGACCCGTGTCCGGCAAGGCCTGGAAGGCGGTCTCATATGACTTCACCCGGCCATAGAAGGCCTCGCCCAGCTTGCGCATCTTCTTGCCGACCGAGACGTCGCCCACCCCCATCTCGCGCAAGGCGTCGTCGAGGGCGCTCAGATAGGTATCGAACAGCGCCTGGGAGGTCTCGGCGGCGCGAGGGCCCTGCCCCTTCAGGCGGTCCAGCAGCAGGAAGACGTGGGTGGTGTAGAGCTCGAAGCGGCCCTCGACCGTGTCGGGGGCGGCCAGATCGGCGTAGAGGCTGCGGGTGCGGGCCTGGGCGACCACGCCGGCATAGAGCTTCCGACCCGCGTTTTGCGCGGTCCGGGGACGGAAGAAGCGGTCCAGGAACATTCAGGCCTCGATTTCGCCCTCAGGCGCAGCTACAGGCGGCATTGAACTAAGGGGCCGCGACCGATAGGTCAAAGTCTCGAACAAATGAACAGGTCCGGTTCGCACATGTTTCGTCGCGTCGCCTTTGTCGCACTTGCTGGTTGCCTTGTGGCGACGACCGCCTGCGCGCCGATCACCACCTATTCCGGATTCCAGGCCATCGAGGCCAATCCGAAGGACGTGAAGGTGGGAACCGACACCAAGTCCACTGTCCGTGCGAGCCTCGGTTCGCCCTCGGCCACGTCGACCTTCGACCCCAATGTCTGGTTCTACATCGACCAGGTGAAGGAGCGCGTCGCCTTCCGCCGGCCGGTGGTCACCTCGCGCAACGTCGTGGCGGTGACCTTCGACAAGGACACCGAGCTGGTGACGACCGTCGACACCATGACGTTGAAGGATGGCAAGGTCATCGCCTTCAACGGCCGCGAGACCCCGACCCGCGGGCGCGAGCTGACCATCCTCGAACAGCTGCTGGGCAATGTGGGCCGCGGCACCATGCTGCCGAACGAAGACGAGAACGCGCCGGGCAACCGGCCGGGCGACCGGCGGTAGTCATCCCCGCGAAAGCGGGGAACCAGGCTCTCAGGCAACGAAAAACGCCCCGGAGATCGCTCTCCGGGGCGTCTTCTTTGGTCGTCGTCGGTCGGACTAGCCGCCCGAGTGTGCCAGGACCGCCAGCAGCAGCAGGGCCACGATGTTGGTGATCTTGATCATCGGGTTCACCGCGGGACCCGCGGTGTCCTTGTAGGGGTCGCCGACGGTGTCGCCGGTCACCGCGGCCTTGTGGGCCTCGGATCCCTTGCCGCCATAGTGACCTTCCTCGATCAGCTTCTTGGCGTTGTCCCAGGCGCCGCCGCCCGAGGTCATCGAGATGGCGACGAACAGTCCGGTGACGATCACGCCCATCAGCATGGCGCCCAGCGAGGCGAAGGCGTTGACCTTGCCCGCGATGGCCTGGATCGCGAAGAACAGAACGATCGGCGACAGCACCGGCAGCAGGCTGGGAACGATCATTTCCCGGATCGCGGCGCTGGTCAGGATGCTCACGGCCCGGCCGTATTCCGGCTTGACCTCGCCGGTCATGATGCCGGGATTTTCCCGGAACTGACGGCGGACTTCCTCAACGACGGCCTCGGCCGCGCGCCCCACGGCGGTCATGGCCATGCCGCCGAACAGGAAGGGCAGCAGCCCGCCGAACAGCAGTCCGACCACGACGTACGGGTTGGAGAGATCGAAAGCGACCGCGCCCAGGCCGTCGAAGAACGAGCCCGGAGTGGCGTTGGCCGCGAAGTACTTCAGATCCTCGGTATAGGCGGCGAACAGCACCAGGGCGCCGAGGCCGGCCGAACCGATGGCGTAGCCCTTGGTGACGGCCTTGGTGGTGTTGCCCACGGCGTCGAGCGCGTCGGTCGTGACCCGCACTTCCGGAGGCAGGCCGGCCATTTCGGCGATGCCACCGGCATTGTCGGTGACCGGACCGAAGGCGTCGAGGGCGACGATGAAGCCCGCCAGGGACAGCATCGAGGTGGTGGCGATGGCGATGCCGAACAGCCCGGCGAAGCCATAGGTGACGATGATGCCGGCGATGATCACCAGGGCCGGAGCCGCGGTGGATTCAAGCGACATGGCCAGGCCCTGGATCACGTTAGTGCCGTGGCCGGAGACGCTGGCCTTGGCCACCGACTTCACCGGACGGAAGCCCGTGCCGGTGTAGTATTCGGTGATCACGACGATGAGCGCGGTGACCGCGAGGCCCGCCATGCCGCACCAGAACAGGCTCATGGCGTCGAAGGTCTTGTCGCCCACGGTGAGCGGCTCGGGGACCAGCGAGGTCACGACCCAGTAGATCGCGCCCACGGACAGGACGCCGGTGACGATCAGGCCCTGGTAGAGGGCCCCCATGATGTTGTTGTTCTTGCCCAGGCGCACCGCGAAGGTGCCCAGGATCGAGGTGACGATGCAGACGCCGCAGATGGCCAGCGGCAGCAGCATCATGTTGGTGACGACCGTGGCGTTGTCGCGGAAGAAGATCGCCGCCAGCACCATGGTGGCGACCGTGGTCACCGCATAGGTCTCGAACAGGTCGGCGGCCATGCCGGCGCAGTCGCCGACATTGTCGCCCACGTTGTCGGCGATGGTCGCGGCGTTGCGGGGGTCATCTTCCGGAATGCCGGCCTCGACCTTGCCCACCATGTCGCCGCCGACGTCGGCGCCCTTGGTGAAGATGCCGCCGCCCAGACGGGCGAAGATGGAGATCAGCGAGGCGCCGAAGCCGAGCGCGACCATGGAATCGACCACGTCGCGGCTGGTGTTCTCAAGCCCCAGGCCCTGGGTCAGGACCGCGTAGTAGCCGGCCACGCCGATCAGGGCGAAACCCGCCACCAGCATGCCGGTGATGGCCCCGGAGCGGAACGCCAGGGACAGGCCCTTGGCGAGGCTCTCGGAGGACGCCTGGGCGGTGCGCACATTGGCCCGCACCGAGATCAGCATGCCCACGAAGCCCGCGAGGCCAGAGAGGGTCGCCCCGACGAGGAAGCCGACGGCCGCGTACCAGCCGATCAGGAACCCGACCGCGACGAGGATGACCGCGCCCACCATGGCGATGGCGGTGTATTGCTTGTTCAGATAGGCCTGCGCGCCTTCCTGGATCGCCGCTGCGATCTCCTGCATCCGCGCATTGCCGGGCGAGGCCCGCAACAGGGACAGTGTCTGAAGCACTCCGTAGAGCACGGCCAGAAAGCCGGCGGCGATCACCAGCCAAAGCGTAGTCTCAGAACTCATAGTTTAAGCGCCCCTATGGATTGCACGGAGTTGGCCGAGCCCGCCCCGAGAGGCGGATGGCGGCGTTCCAGGCCCTGATGGTTTCCCCAGTATTGGGACGTCGTGGATCCGCCGCCCCTTATCGTGGGCGGGACGTTGCCAGTTGTAACGGGCGCGTGCAACGCCCTGTTGACCAAGCTTCGGGCGACGCCACGGAAGCCGAGGCGCGGCCTAGGGGCGGATTTCCGCGTTGCTGCGCCGCCCGGCGGCCTTGGGCGGCGCGATCCGGCGCTTAGGCGCCTGGGAAGTGATGGTGATGGCCTTGATGTCCTTCGCCCCGGCGATGGCCACGGCCTCGCGCATCATGGTCGCCTGCAGCCTCGCCGCATCAATGCTCATATAGTCCTTGGCGTTGGTGAACGGCGTCCGATGGCCGGCCCGGACCAAGGCGTCGCGAAAATAGGGTTCGCGTTCCCGAAGCTTGGCGGTGTTGGCCGAGGTGGTCAGCACTACGCGGACCGAAACGAAGACGTAGTTGATCAGCTTGCCGTCCACCACGATAGGCAGGGCGACGGGGGAGAGGTCGACATACTGGCCGACGTCCTTGGGCGCGGCCTTTTCCTCTGCGGCCAGCGCGGGGGCGGCGCAGAGGGCGGCGAGAGCGGCGGCGGTGAGGAAGCGGCGGAGCATGAGGCACCCTCGCCGAATATGGTTGCCGCATCCTTGCGGTCCCGCCATCCTTGATGAAGCGCTCACATCGAGGACCCGCAGGATCCCTATTTCAGAAGGCAAGTCGGTCAGTCTCCGACTCATCGAGGCGGCCGACCTTCCGCGGATCGCCCCTCACCTCTTCACCGTCTCGATCACCGAACCGCTCACCGAACTGCCGCGGCTCCAGGCCGTGCACGCTGCGACGGGGCTCTGGCTGGAGGATTCCGGCGCGGTGGCCATCGTCGAGAACGACGGTGGCCGGATGGTCGGCACGATGCAGTTCTACCGCTCGAGTCCCGTCATCCACGGCTATGAGTTGGGCTACATCGTTCATGACCCGGCCGATCGCGGCAAAGGCTACGCCTCCGAGGCTACGCGCCTGCTCACCGGCCTGCTGTTCGACGAGCGACCGGACTGTTTTCGCCTGCAGCTGATCATCGAGACCTGGAACGAAGCGTCGTGGCGGATCGCCGAACGATGCGGCTACACCCGCGAGGCTTTGTTGCGAAAGGCCGGTTTCAGCACCGAGGATCCCGAGGACTGCTACCTCTATGCGCGGATCCGCGGCGGCTAGCCGTGCCGCCAGCCGCCGGCCCCCGCGTCGATCGGTACGCCGTCCACCAGCACTTCGACGCCGGCGCCCGCGACGATCTCGCCGATGAGGGTCAGGCCCGGGATGCGGACCGCGTCCGGCGCCACGGCGCAGACGATCTCATAGTCGTCCCCGCCCGAGGCCAGGGCGCGCAGGGCCGTGGCGCGGTCGTCCTGTAGTCCCAGCCAGCGGTGGGCGGCCGGCGACAGCGGCAAGCGCTCGAGGTTCAGCCTCAGGCCGGCGCCGCTGGCCTTGGCTATGTGGCCGGCGTCGGCGATCAGGCCATCGGACACGTCGGCGGCGGCGTGGGCCCGGTCCCGCAAGGCCGCGCGCAGGTCGAGCCGCGGGGTCGGCAGGCGGTATCGGTCGGCCAGATAGCCGTCCGGATCATCCAGCTCGCGGCGTGCGGCGGCCAGGCCCAGCCAGCCGTCGCCGATCACGCCGCTGACCATGACAAGATCGCCGACCCTGGCGCCGCCGCGTCGGATCATCCTGCCCGTGGGCACCCAGCCCAACATGGTCAGGGAGGCCATCAGCGGGCCGGGCGTCGAGACCGTGTCGCCCCCCAGCAGAACGAGGTTTGCGCCGTCCTTCGCCAGGCCCGCGGCGAAGGCTTGGCGCTCCGACCATCCGAAGCTGGGCGGCCAGGCTACCGCCAGGAAATAACCGTAGGGTTCGGCGCCCTTGGCGGCCAGGTCGGAGAGATTCACCCGCAACAGCTTGCGCGCGATCAGGTCCGGGGCCTCGTCGCTAAGGAAGTGCACACCCTGGACCATGGCGTCCTTGGTGATCACCAGGTCGAAGCCCGGCCGCGAAGGTATCGCCGCGGCGTCGTCCAACAGATCGAAGGCCTCCGCCGCCCCTTTGGTCAGCGGTCGGTAGAGGCGCGCGATCTGCTCGAATTCATCTGGGCCGGACATCCTGGGCCACCGCGTCCAGGGCGCCGTTCACGAAGCCCGGCTCGGGACCTTCGAAGAACGACTTGGCGAGCTCAACATACTCGTCGATCACCACCTCGGTGGGCACGTCGGCGCGATGGGCCAGCTCGAAGGCCCCGGCGCGCAGGATGGCGCGGACCGTGGCGTCCAATCGCTCCAGCCGCCAGCCGGCGGCCAGCCGCTTGACCACGGCGCTGTCGATCTCGCGCTGGGCGCCGACGACGCCGCGCACCAGCTCGGCGAAGAACGCTTCGTCGGCGCTGGCCAGGGTGTCGCCCTCGGTAGCCTCGTCGCCTTCCATGCCTCGGTCGAACCGATGGTCGGCGAACTCGCGGATCACGGCCTCGACGCCGGCGCCGGAGACTTCCATCTGATAGAGGGCCTGGATCGCGGCCAGCCGGGCCACGGAACGCATGTTGTGGGCGGACCCGCTCATCGGACGGCCTGGCCGAGCAGCTGGCGCTTGAGCGCGATCATCTCCAGCGCCGCGCGCGCCGCGCCGCCGCCCTTGTCGCCCTCGCTCGCCCGCGCCCGCGCCCAGGCCTGGTCGCCGTCCTCGACGGTCAGGATGCCGTTGCCGATGGCCAGCCGCTTGCCGATGGCCAGGTCCATGAGACCCCGCGCGGATTCGTTGGAGACGATCTCGAAGTGATAGGTCTCGCCGCGGATCACCGTGCCGAGCGCCACGTAGCCGTCGTAGCGCTTGCCGGCCGGGCGATGACCGCCCTCCTCGGCGATGGCGATGGCCCCGGGAATCTCCAGGGCGCCGGGGACGCTGATCACGTCGTATTCCGCATCATGGGCGGTGATCACGTCGGCGGCTGCCTTCAGCAGCTCGTCGGCCAGGTCGTCATAGAAGCGCGCCTCGACGACGAGGATGCGGATTTTCTCTTCGAGCATGTGAAGTCCTTTTCGAAGCGACCCTTTAGGCCGTTTCGCGCCAGCGGGCGAGATAGCGCGCCAGCATATCGATCTCCAGGTTCACGCGGCTGCCGACCTTGAGACGGCCCAGGGTGGTCACATCCCAGGTGTGAGGGATCAGATTCACCCCGAAGACGTCGTCCTCGACCTCGTTGACGGTCAGGGAGACGCCTTGCACCGTGATGGAGCCCTTGGGCGCGATATAGCGGTGCAGGGGGCGCGGGACCCGGACCTTGACCCGGTGCGAACCCCCCTCGCTCTCGATGGAGATCACCTCCCCCACTCCGTCCACATGGCCCGAAACAATGTGACCGCCCAGCTCGTCGCCAACCCTGGCGGCGCGTTCCAGGTTGACCGGGTCACCGGCCTTCCACTCCTCCAGGGTGGTCATCGACAGGGTCTCGCCGGAAACTTCGACGGCGAACCAGCCATCGCCCTTCTCCACCACGGTCAGGCAGCAGCCGGCGTGGCTGATCGAGGCGCCGATATCGACCGTGGAAAGGTCAAAGCTGGTCTCCACCTCGAACCTGCGGTCGCGGTTGGTGTCGCGGACGGCGCGGACGCGGCCCACATCGGTGACGATCCCGGTGAACATTCAAATCCTCTCGTAACGCTCCCACAGGTCGGCGCCGACCTCCAGGACTTCAAGGCGCCGCAGCTTCGGCGCGTCGGCCAGTGCGGTCACCGACAGGGCGCCGATCCCCGGCCGCCCCTCCCCACCGATCACGATCGGCGCACGGAACCATTCCAGACGGTCCACCAGCCCGCAGCGCAGGAAGCTCGCCGCCACCTGGCCGCCGCCCTCGACGAACAGCCGCTCCAGGCCTTCCCTTGCGAGGGTCGCCACCACGTCACGCAACTCCGGACGATCGTCGCCGATGGCGTGGACCTGCAGCACCCGGACGCCGGCGTTGGTCAGCCGGGGGTCGGGCGGCGTCGTGGACACCAGATAGGTCGGGATTTCGCGGGCGGCGGCGACCAGCTTGCAGCCGTCGGCCAGCCTTTGCCGACTGTCCAACACGACGCGAGCGGGCTGCGGCCCGGTCCAGCCGGGAAGCCGCACGGTCAGTTCAGGATCGTCCGCCAGCGCCGTCTCGACCCCGACCAGAACGGCGTCATGCTCGGAACGCAGGCGGTGGGTCGCCTGGCGCGCCTCAGGTCCCGTGATCCAACGGCTCTCGCCGGTGGCCGTGGCGATCCGCCCGTCCAGCGAGGTGGCGAGCTTGAGGGTGACGCTAGCGCTCATCCTCGGAGGCCTCGCTCAGGCCCTCCTCGCCGAGGAAGGTCGCGAACTCGCCGGCCTCGCGGAAGTCGCGATAGACCGAAGCGTAGCGGACATAGGCCACATCATCGAGGCTCTTGAGCTGCTTCATGACCAGTTCGCCCACCACGGACGAGGCGAGCTCGGTCTCGCCCATGCTCTCAAGCTGGCGGGCGATCAGCGAGATCATCCGCTCGATGCGTTCAGGCTCGATCGGCCGCTTGCGGGTGGCGATGGCGATGGAGCGGGCCAGCTTGTCGCGCTCGAACGGCGTGCGCCGCCCCGATCGCTTGAGAATCGTCAGCTCGCGCAGTTGCACCCGTTCGAAGGTGGTGAAGCGGCCGCCGCACTCCGGGCAGAGGCGGCGGCGGCGGATGGCCGCCCCGTCTTCCGACGGACGGCTGTCCTTCACCTGGCTCTCGGCGTGACCGCAGAATGGGCAGCGCATGATGTAGCCCCTCCCGGCCTACCTAGCCCCCAGATACAGGGTCTAGCCGTAGATGGGGAAGCGTTTCGTGAGCGCCAACACCTCATCGCGCACCTTGGCCTCGACAGCGGAGTTGTCGCCGCCCCTGGAAAGCCCGTCCAGAACCTCGCCCATCCAGGTCCCGACCTGGCGGAATTCGCCGGGCCCGAAGCCGCGCGTGGTGCCGGCCGGCGTGCCGACCCGCAGGCCCGAGGTCTGCATCGGGGGAAGCGGATCGAATGGGATGCCGTTCTTGTTGGTGGTGATGTGGGCCCGCTCCAGGGCGACCTCGGCGTCGGCGCCCGACACCCCCTTGGGGGTCAGGTCGACCAGCATCACGTGGCTGTCGGTGCCATTGGACACGATCTTGAAGCCGGCGCATTGCAGGCTGTCCGACAGGGCGCGGGCGTTGTCGACCACCTGGCGCGCATAGAGCTTGAACTCGGGCTTCAGCGCCTCGCCGAAGGCCACGGCCTTGGCGGCGATCACGTGCATCAGCGGGCCGCCCTGCAGGCCCGGGAAGACCGCGCTGTCGATCTTCTTGGCCAGCTTCTTGGAGTTGGTGAGGATCATGCCGCCGCGCGGGCCGCGCAGCGTCTTGTGGGTGGTCGTGGTCACCACATGGGCGTGCGGGAACGGGTTCGGATAGACCCCGCCGGCCACCAGGCCCGCATAGTGGGCGATGTCGACCATCAGGACGGCGTCGACGCTGTCGGCGATCTCGCGGAAACGGGCGAAGTCGATGTGGCGGCTATAGGCCGAGGCGCCGGCGATGATCACCTTGGGCTTCTCCGCCAGGGCCACCTCGGCGGCCTGGTCGTAGTCGATCAGATGATCCTGCTGGCGTACGGAATAGGCGACCGGCCGGAACCACTTGCCCGACTGGTTGACGCTCTTGCCGTGGGTCAGGTGGCCGCCCGCCGCCAGGTCCATACCCATGAAGGTGTCGCCCGGGCTCATGGTGGCCATGAACACCGCCTGATTGGCCTGGCTGCCCGAGTGCGGCTGCACATTGGCGTACTCGCAGCCGAAGATCTGCTTGGCCCGCTCGATGGCGATCTGCTCGGCGATGTCCACCACCTCACAGCCGCCGTAGTAGCGCTTACCCGGATAGCCCTCGGCGTACTTGTTGGTAAGGACCGAGCCCTGGACCTCCATCACCGCGCGCGAGACGATGTTCTCGGACGCGATCAGCTCGATCTGGTCCTGCTGGCGCTTCAGTTCGCGCGTCAGCACCGCGGCGATGTCGGGGTCGGCCTCGGCGACGCTGGCGGAGAAGAAGGCGTCGGATGGTGTCTGGGTGTGGACGGTCATGGGCGTGGCTTTCGGGAATCTTGGGAGGGGCAGAGGCCAGGGGCGCTCTTTAGCGCCTTAGGCCGGGTGAACCAAATGCTGGGAACAATCTGGGCGTCCGGGCGTTGCTGCGGGACCGGAGGTGCGCGCGAGCGCGGCCTTTCGGCCGTGAGTGTCACGCAGTCAGGGGGCTCTGTATGAGTATTGATGTCGAACCCGAGGGTCGTTCGGGTGAAGAACTGCTGCGCCTCGGCGCCGATATCGTCTCGGCATATGTGAGCCGCAACGCCGTCTCGGTAGACGCCGTTCCCGACATCATCAGGTCCGTCCATAGCGCGCTGGAGTCTCTCGGCCGCGCGGCCGTCGCCCAGCCGGAGGAGCGGGCCAAACCCGCGGTTCCGATCAACCGCTCGATCCAGAACGACTTCATCGTCTGCCTGGAGGACGGCAAGAAGCTGAAGATGCTGAAGCGCTATCTGCGGTCGCGATACGACATGAGCCCTGAGGACTATCGCCGCCGCTGGGGCCTGCCGCCCGACTATCCGATGGTGGCGCCGGCCTATGCGGCGCGGCGCAGCGATTTCGCCAAGAAGATCGGCCTTGGCCGAGGCGTTCGTCGCGGGAAGTGAACGGCCGTCGGCTCGGTCGTCCCCAGAAAAACGGGTATCCGGACGATGAATGAGCGGACCAGCCGCCAGGTTTTGTTCAGCGAACCCTGAGGTCTCCGAAGATGTTGAACGCCGCGCGGATATGCGCCCGCGCGGCTGGAATCGCAGGTTCTAGGCGGCGACCCCGCCGACCCGGGCGATGTTGCAGTGGACCCAAAGCTTCTCCAGCGCCTCGGCCAGATTCTCCATCATGTCGTCGGTGTGGGCGGGCGACGGCGTGAACCGCAGGCGCTCGGTGCCGCGCGGCACGGTGGGATAGTTGATCGGCTGCACATAGATCCCGTAGTCGGCAAGGAGGGTGTCGGAGATCATCTTGCAATGGACCGCGTCGCCCACCAGGACGGGAACGATGTGGCTCACCGACGGCATCACCGGCAGACCAGCCTTCAGGAGCCGCGCCTTCAGGGTCGCTGCGCGCTCCTGATGGGCGATGCGGACCTCGTTGTGGTCCTTGAGATAGCGAATCGAGGCCACCGCGCCGGCGGCGAGCGCCGGCGGGATCGAGGTGGTGAAGATGAAGCCGTCGGCAAAGGAGCGGATGGCGTCGACGATCACGGCGTCGGCGGCGATGTAGCCGCCCATAACCCCGAACGCCTTGCCCAGCGTGCCCTCGACGATGTCGATCTGCGCCATCACGCCGTCGCGCTCGGCCACGCCGGCCCCGCGGGGGCCGTACATGCCGACCGCGTGGACCTCGTCCAGGTAGGTCATGGCGCCATACTTCTTGGCCAGCGCCACCGTGCCCGGCAGGTCGGCGATGTCGCCGTCCATCGAGTAGACGCTCTCGAAGGCGATGACCTTGGGGGCGTCGGCCGGAGCCTCGATCAGCAGCTGCTCCAGGTGCTCGAGGTCGTTGTGACGGAACACCCGGCGGCTGTCGCGACCGCCGGCCCGGATGCCGGAAATCATCGAGTTGTGATTCAGCTCGTCCGAAAAGATGATCAGGCCGGGCAGGATCTTGTAGAGCGTCGAGAGCGAGGCCTCGTTGGAGACATAGCCCGAGGTGAACAGGAGGGCTGCTTCCTTGCCGTGGAGATCGGCGAGCTCGTGCTCCAGCTCGACATGGTAGTGGGTGGTGCCCGAGATGTTGCGCGTCCCACCCGAGCCGGCCCCGGCTTCGTCGATGGCCTTGTGCATGGCGTCCAGCACGACGGGGTTCTGGCCCTGGCCCAGATAGTCGTTCGAGCACCAGACCGTCACCTCCGCCTGGGCCCCGTCTGTCTGGGTCCAGGTGGCGCGCGGAAACTGGCCGCGATGGCGCTTGAGGTCGGCGAACACCCGATAACGGCCTTCCGAACGGACACGTTCGAGGGCTGAGCGGAAGGCGTCCTTGTAATCCATCGACTTGAACTCCGCCCTTGGCGATCGACGATCTCTCGCCGCGAGCGGTCCCCTTATTCGGCTGGGCTTATCGCGCCGTAGAAGCCGATTGTCCACATTGAGCGATGTCACAGACGATCAGATTTCATGACTGAGCGCACTAGCTTTGTGATCGCAGGTAACAAAGCCCCGCCGTTCGCAGGTTCCAGGAGCGGCCGCGCGAAGCGAGCGCTCCTGTCCTGAAGGTCCTAGCCGGGCTTCTTGAACTTGAAGACGAACTGGTCGGTCTTGCCGCGGATCGAGGGATCGAACACCAGCTTGGTCTTGTCGTCGGCGGAATTGCGTACCGCGTTGCTCTCGCCCACGAACTTGAAGCCGGCGGCCTCGACCTCGCGCTTTACGACGGCCGGATCGATTCGATGCAGGCTGTCGGCGACCTCCAGCGGCGCCCCGTCAACGGCGGCATGGTCGATGATCACCAAGGTCCCGCCCGGCTTGATGGTGTCGAAGAGCGCCTTGTTCACCGCCGCCACGTCCAGGTTGAACCGCTTAAGATGGAAGTCGTGATAGTTCTGGGCGGTGAACATCAAATCTACCGGCTCAGGTGTCTTGAAGGCGGGGCCGGTCATGGCCACCGGGGTGACATTGCCCTTGGCCTCGGTCTTGGCCTTTTCCAGGTCGGCGGCCGGCACGGCGGCGAAGACCTTGCCGGTCGGCCCCACCGCGGCGCTCAACATGCGAGTGAAATAACCGCCGCCGGGGATCAGTTCGACGACCACGTCGCCCTGCTTTACGCCAGCGAACTCCAGCATCTCGGCGGGCTTGCGCGCGTCGTCGCGCTCCCTGTCGGCGGCGGGCCGGTCGGGATTCGCTACGGCGGCGGTCACATGGGCGGGCGGTGCAGCCTGGACGGAGGCGGCGGCCATGGAAATCGCCGCGCAGGCGGCCAACAGAAGACTGCGTTTCATCGGTCTCTCTCCCATCGGCGCGCTCTCCGGCGGCCGTCATTGCCTAGGTAGGGGCGACCACTCCTCTCCGGAAGGTAGAGGCGCAAATATGGCGTCCAGCATGGTGTCGTCGACCCCTTCCGGCGTGGCCGGCTGCCAGCGCGGGGCGTTGTCCTTCTCCACGATCACTGCGCGAACCCCTTCGAGGAAGTCGTGGCGTTGAACGACCCGCGCCCCGATCCGGTACTCCATGGCCATGTTGTCGGCGAAGCTCGCCGCGGCTCCGCCCAACCGGAGCTGGCGGAAGGCGACCTTCATCGTCTGGGGCGACTTCCCGGCCAGCACCTTGAGCTGCTCGCGCGCCCAGTCGCTGTCGGCGGCCTCGAGCGCCGCCAGGATGCCCTCGAGGCTGTCGACGCCGAAGATCCTATCGATTTCGTCCTGGTGGGCGGCGATGGGCGGCCGCCCGGCGTCGGCCTCGAATTCCGTCAGGATGGTCTCGACGGCGGCCGGATCGGCGACGATGGCGGCCTTCAGTTCGGGTATCCTGGCGCTTTCCACGAAGTCGGTGGCCACACCCACCAACTCGCAGTCGGCGGCCTTGATCCGCGCGCCGGTCAGGGCCAGCCACAGGCCGATATGGCCGGGCATGCGCGGCAGGAACCAGCCGCCGCCAACGTCTGGGAACAGGCCGATCCCGGTCTCAGGCATGGCGAAGGTGGTCTTCTCCGTGGCCACTCGGTAGCCGGAGGGCATGGCCAGGCCGACCCCGCCGCCCATGGTGATCCCATCCATGATGGTGACGACGGGCTTCTCGTACTCGAACAGCAGGTGGTTCAGCCGGTACTCGACGAAGAAGAATTCGCGCGCCGCCTTGCCGTCCCCCGCCCCGCTCTCGGCCAGCATGCGAATGTCGCCTCCGGCGCAGAAACCGCGCTCGCCCGAATGATCCAGCAAGACCAGCTCGATGGCCGGATCGTCGCGCCAGGCCACCAGGGCCTGGGTGATCGCCCGGCACATGGCGGTGTTCAGCGCGTGCAGCGCCTGGGGTCGATTGAGCGTAATCCGCCCGACCTTGCCTTCGATGCGGGTGAGAACGTCTTCCGTCATGGCGATCATCTCGAAATAGCGGCGTCGATCGCGCCGTTATCACACTGGACCATGAGCTCCATCTGATACAGGTCAGGAACGCCTGAAGACTTGCACATGGCCAAGGGATCGGTCACAGCGCGGGATCATGACCATAGCCCCCCTCGCCGCCTATCCCGCCCTGCGACTTCGCCGCCTGCGCCAGGCCGACTGGATCCGCCGGCTGGTGCGCGAAAGCGTCCTGACCCCCGCCGACCTGATCTGGTCGATGGTGGTGCACGAGGGCGAGGGCGAGGTCCCCGTGGCTTCGATGCCGGGCGTCTCGCGTCTGTCGGTCAAGGAGGCCGCCAAGGCCGCGGTCGAAGCCAGGAAGCTGGGCATTCCGGCCATCGCCATCTTCCCGCACATCGACGGGGCCAAGAAGGACGCCTCGGGCCTGATGGCCCACGACCCCAACGGCGTCATCGCCAACGCCATCAAGGCCATGAAGGACGCCGCCCCCGAGGTCGGGATCATGTGCGACGTGGCGCTCGACCCGTTCACCGACCATGGCCACGACGGAGTGATCGAGAACGGCAAAATCCTCAACGACCCCACGATCGAGCGGCTGATCCAGCAAGGGCTGATGCAGGCGCAGGCCGGCTGCGACATCCTCGCACCCTCCGACATGATGGACGGTCGCTGCGGCGCGTTGCGCCAGGCGCTGGAGGGCGCGGGCCTGCAGGACGTGATGATCATGTCCTATGCGGCCAAGTACGCCTCGGCCTTCTACGGCCCGTACCGGGACGCCATCGGCTCGGGGAAGCTGGGCACCGGTTCGGTCGGCAATCCGGGCGACAAGAAAACCTACCAGATGGACTCGGCCAATTCCGACGAGGCCCTGCGTGAGGTCGCCCTGGACATCGCCGAGGGCGCCGACATGGTCATGGTCAAGCCGGGCATGCCCTATCTCGACATCGTCAGCCGGGTGGTCGAGGCCTTCGCCATGCCAACCTTCGCCTTCCAGGTCTCCGGCGAATACGCGATGATCATGGCCGCCGCCCAGAACGGCTGGATCGACGAGGAACGCGCCATCCTGGAAAGCCTGGGCGGCTTCAAGCGCGCCGGGGCCGCCGGGGTGATCACCTATTTCGCGCCTCGGGCGGCGAGGCTGCTCGGCGCCTAGCTGGGCTTTTCCAGCCGGGTGACCAGGCTGGAGGTGTCCCAGCGGTTCCCGCCAGACGCCTGCACCTCGGCGTAGAAGCCGTCGACCATCGCGGTCATGTCCAGCTTCGCGCCGTTGGCCCCGGCCTCGTCCAGCACCAGGCCCAGGTCCTTGCGCATCCAGTCGACGGCGAAGCCGAAGTCGAACTTGCCCTCGCTCATGGTTCTCCAGCGGTTGTCGAGTTGCCAGGACTGGGCCGCGCCCTTGGAGATCGCCTCATAGACCTCGGCCGTATCCAGCCCCGCGCGCTTGGCGAAGTGCAGGCCCTCTGCCAGGCCCTGGACGATCCCGGCGATGCAGATCTGGTTGACCATCTTGGTGAGCTGGCCCGCCCCCGGGCCACCCATCCGCCGCACCGCCTTGGCGAAGGCGGCGATCACCGGCTCCGCACGTTCATAGGCCTGGGCCTCGCCGCCGCACATGACGGTGAGTTGCCCGTTCTCCGCGCCCGCCTGGCCGCCGGAGACCGGGGCGTCGACGAACCAGCGCCCGCTCCCCCCCGCCAGCTCGGCCATCTCACGGGCCACGGTGGCCGAGGTCGTGGTGTGGTCGACGACGATCCCGCCCTCGGCCATGGCTGGCAGGACCAGGGCGGAGACGCCGCGCACGTCGTCGTCGTTGCCGACGCAGAGGAAGACGATCTCGGCGCCAGCCGCGGCCTCCGCGGGGCTCGCGCCAGCCCGCCCTCCATGGGTCGCGACCCAGCGGACGGCCTTTTCAGGGCTGCGATTGAACACGGCGACCTGATGGCCGGCCTTGGCCAGATGGCCCGCCATGGGGAAACCCATCACCCCGAGCCCGACGAATGCGACCTTCATGCACGACCTCGATTCAGTACGCTCAACGCCATCTTAACGAGCCCCGTCCACCTTGCAGTGGAATCAGAGTCACCGGGGTCGAGTCATGGCTGTGGGCGAAGCCCCAATCCTGATCAAGAAGGTCAAGAAAGTCTCCGGGCACGGCCACCATGGCGGCGCCTGGAAAGTGGCCTATGCGGACTTCGTGACCGCCATGATGGCCTTCTTCCTGCTGATGTGGCTGATCAACACGACCAGTCCGGAACAGAAGCGCGGCATCGCCGACTATTTCGCGCCGGCCAGCGTCTCGGAGACCACTTCGGGTTCGGGCGGCATCCTGGGCGGCACCGCCCTGGGCGACGACGGCGCCAAGGGCGCCGGCTCCATGTCGATCATCGAGGAGAAGGCGCCCGAGTCGAAAGTCCAGGACAACGGCAGCTCGACGGAGGCCGGCAAGGACATCTCGCCCCAGACCACCGAGGAAGCCCTGCGCGAGGCCCTGGCCAAGCGCGAGGAGGCGGCGTTCGCCTCCGCCGCCCAGTCCCTGCGCCAGGCGCTGCAGGACATGCCGGAGCTGGCCGAACTCTCGAAAAACATCCTCATCGACCAGACTCCGGAGGGCCTGCGCATCCAGCTGATCGATCAGGAAGGCCGCTCGATGTTCAACACGGGCCAGGCTCAGCCCAACGACCGCGCCAAGCTGCTCCTGCGCGCCGTCGCCAAGATCATCAACCGGCTGCCGAACCGAATCACCGTCTCGGGCCACACCAGCGTCAGCGCCTCGGGCGCGAAGCTCGATGGCGACTGGTCGCTGTCCAGCGGCCGCGCGGACGCCTCGCGGCGCGTGCTGCAGGCCGCCGGCGTCGATCCCGATCGGGTCTACCAGGTGTCTGGCAAGGCCAATTCCGAGCCGCTCTATCCCGACGATCCCACCCTGGCGGGCAACCGCCGCATCGCCATCGTGCTGCTGCGCGAAGCGCCCGTCCTGCCGCCGGACAGCGGGCTGCAATGATCGAGCTCGGCCTGTGACGTTTGGGAGCTTGCGCCTGAGCTTCCCATGACGCCTAATCGCCCCAGGCGTAGTGGTTCGAAAGCGATCGCAAGTCCGTGACGCAACACTTTCCGACGCGACAGCTCAGGTTCTTCCTGACCGCACCTTCGCCGTGTCCCTATTTGCCTGAGCGGCACGAGCGGAAAGTCTTCGCCCACTTGCCGCTGTCGGACGGGGCCAGCGTCAATGACAGCCTGACCCAGGTCGGCTTCCGCCGGTCCCAGAACATCGCCTACCGCCCCGCCTGCGAGGCCTGCGCCGCCTGCGTCTCGGCGCGCATCCCGGCCAGGGACTATGTCTTCTCGCGCTCCGAACGCCGCGCGCTCGCCCGCAACGAAGACCTGGAGCGCCACCTGGTCGAGGCCGAGGCCACCATGGAGCAGTTCGACCTGCTCCGCCGCTACCTGGTGAGTCGCCACGCCAATGGCGGCATGGCCGAGATGACCTGGCCCGACTATGTGGCCATGGTCGAGGACACGGCGGTCCGCACCCACATCATCGAATACCGCCTGCGCTCGCAGGACGGAGGCCCCGGCGACCTGATCGCCTGCGCCCTGGTGGACCTGATGAGCGACGGCCTGTCGCTGGTCTATTCGTTCTATGACCCGACCCTGACCAAGCGCAGCCTGGGCTCTTTCGTGATTTTGGACCATGTGGTCCAGGCCTGCCTGACCAGCCTGCCCTACGTCTATCTCGGCTACTGGGTCCGGGGCTCCGAAAAGATGGACTACAAGGTCCGCTTCTCGCCCATCGAACTGCTGCGGCCGGAGGGCTGGTCGTTGATGTCCGCCCGCGATCGCATGCGGATCATAGAGCCCTGAGCATCCCGCATCGTTGACAGCCGCGCCGCGCGGTTCTCACATGTCTCCCAGCGAAGCCGTCAGAGCTTCTCCCGGAGGACATTCATGGATCCTGCGCTCGAAGCGTTCCGCAGCGAGGCCCGCGCCTGGCTCGACGAGAACTTCCCGCCGTCCCTGAAGGGCCAGGGCGCCGTGATGATGGCCGAGGGGCCCGCGCCGGAAGACGCCGACTTCAAGCTCTGGAAGCAGCGCATCGGCGACCGCGGCTGGGGCGTTCCCACCTGGCCCGCGGCCTATGGCGGCGGTGGGCTCTCGGTGGCCGAGACCCGTGTCCTGCGCGAGGAGATGGCCAGGATCGGCGCCTGGAACCCGATCGGCGGCATGGGCGTGATGATGTTCGGCCCGACCCTGCTGGAATACGGCACGGAAGCGCAGAAGCAGCGCCACATCCCACCCATCGCCAAGGGGACGCTGCGCTGGTGCCAAGGATATTCCGAACCGGGCTCCGGGTCGGACTTGGCGTCCCTGCAGACCAAGGCTGAGGACAAAGGTGAGTATTTCCTCATAAATGGTTCAAAAATATGGACTTCGGGCGCGCAGTATGCCGATTGGTGCTTCTGCCTGACCCGGACCGAGCCTACCAAGAAGCATGAGGGGATCAGCTTCCTGCTGATCGACATGCGCTCGCCGGGGGTGGAGACGCGGCCGATCCTGCTGATCTCCGGGTCCTCGCCGTTCTGCGAGACCTTCTTCACCGACGTGAAGGTGTCCAAGGAGAACCTGGTCGGACCGCTGAACGGCGGCTGGACGGTCGGAAAACGGCTGTTGCAGCACGAGCGGAGCGGGATCAGCGGCGCCGACGGCGGCCGGGCCCAGCCCACCGCCAGGCCGCTGCGCGAGGCGGCCAAGCGCTACAAGGGCGTGGAAGAGGACGGCGCGCTGGCCGACAGCGATATGCGCACGCGCGCGGCCATGCTGGACATGGACCAAAAGGCATACGCCCTCACCATCGCCCGCGTGGCGGCCGAGGCGAAGAACCAGAACGGCCCCAGCGCGGCGACCTCGATCATGAAGAACGCCTATTCGCGGGCAGCCACCGACCAGGCCGAGATGATCGTCGAGGCCATGGGACTGAACGGCCTCGGCTGGGAGGGCGACGACTTCACGGCCGAGGAGCGGGCCGCGGGCCGGGCCTATCTGCGGATCAAGTCCTCGACCATCGCCGGCGGCTCGCAGGAGATCCAGAACAACATCATCGCCAAGCGCATCCTGGGCCTACCCGACACCACCCAGAACCGCTGACCGCCGCGGGCTTCGTCAACAGCAGAGCCTGTCCCGTCCCCAGGCCCGGGCGCAAGGCGCGTCGACCGCCGGCCCCCGGCTTGGTAAACCTGCGGCGTGTACTCGTATCGGTCCGGAACAGTCGCATGACGCGCCAATTGCGCCTGGAGCTCCGGCGTCCGGTTTCGTACGCCCGCGAGCACTTCGTGCCTGGCCCGTCGAACGCCCAGGCCATCGCGATCCTAGACGCCTGGCCGGCCTGGCATGGCGGGACGCTGGCGCTGTTCGGGCCCACCGGGGTCGGCAAGACCCATCTGGCGCGACACTGGGCCGAGCGGGCCGGCGCGGTGATCCTGGACCGCGCAGACCCGCAGCTCGGGGAGGCCGCCGGCCGGCCCGTGCTGGTGGAGGACGTGGACCAGGGCGTCGATGGCGAAGCTCTGTTCCATCTCATCAACATGGCGGGCCGCGAGGGGGGCGGCCTGCTGCTCACCGCCCGCCAGGCGCCGGTCGCCTGGAGCGCGGCGCTGCCGGACCTGCGCTCGCGGCTCAACGCTCTGCCGACCGCCGAGATCGAGGAGCCCGACGACGTCGTTCTCGAAGGGGTCTTGAGGAAATTCTTCCGGGAACGGAGCATTCGTCCGCCCCGTGAGGTCTTCCCATACCTGTTGCGTCGCATGGAGAGGTCGATCCCGGCGGCGCGGGAGATCGTCAGGCGGCTGGATGAGGCGGCCGACGACGCGGGGCGGCCCATTTCGCGGGCGCTGGCCCGGCAGATTCTTGAGGACGATACGGAGAATCTTGACCTTTTCGATGGATGACTTGTTGCTGTCACACGGTTCGTCCAGAACCGATGGATGCCGACGGATACGACCTCGATGACCTACGCCGCACCGACCAAGACCGCCGACGCGAAGCCGCTCGCGTTCGATGCGGAGCTGGCCGGCTCGCCGGAGCGCTTCATCAACCGCGAACTGTCGTGGCTGGCCTTCAACGAGCGGGTCCTCGGCGAGAGCAAAAACCCGCGCCATCCGCTGCTGGAACGCCTGCGCTTTCTGTCGATCTCGGCCAACAACCTCGACGAATTCTACATGGTGCGGGTGGCCGGCCTGAAGGCCCAGGCCCGCGAGGGCGTCCGCGTGGTGTCGCAGGACGGCTTGACGCCGGTCGAGCAACTGCTGCGGGTCAACGCCGAGGCCGCCGACCTGATGCTGGACCAGCAGACCCGCTGGCTGCAGCTCCGCGATGAGCTCACCGCGGAGGGCCTGACCGTTGTCCAAGCCGACGAGGTCACGACGGCCGATAAGCTCGCCCTGGAGCCGACCTTCGTTTCGCGGGTCTTCCCGGTCCTGACTCCCCTGGCCATCGACCCGGCCCACCCCTTCCCATTCATCCCCAACCTCGGCTTCTCGCTGGTCATGAAGCTGAAACGGGTCTCGGACGGACGGCTGCTCTACGCCCTGGTCCCGATCCCGGCCCAGGTGGCGCGGTTCTGGGAGCTCCCGCCCGGCCCGTCGCGGCGCAAGCGGCCGCATCGGCGGTTCATCAGCCTCGAGAACATGGTCACGCTGTACCTCGACCACCTGTTTCCCGACTCGGAAGTCGAAGCGGTCGGCGTGTTCCGGCTCATCCGCGATAGCGACGTGGAGATCGAGGAAGAGGCCGAAGACCTGGTCCGCGAGTTCGAGGTGCGCCTGAAGCAGCGGCGCCTAGGTTCGGTCGTGCGGGTTGAGCTCGAGGCCGCCATGCCTGAGGAGCTGCGATCCTTCATCGTCGGCAACCTGCACGCCCAGGACGAGGACATCATCCTCATCGACGGCTTGCTGGGCCTGGACGAGCTCAGCCAGCTCATTCCGAAGGATCGCCCCGACCTGAAATTCAAGCCGTTCGAAGCGCGCTTTCCCGAGCGGATCCGCGACCACGGCGGCGATTGCTTCGCCGCGATCCGCGACAAGGACATCCTCGTCCACCACCCGTTCGAGAGCTTCGACGTGGTGGTGCAGTTCATCCGCCAGGCCGCCCGCGATCCCAATGTGCTGGCGATCAAACAGACCCTCTACCGAACCTCGTCGGACAGCCCGATCATCGCGGCCCTGATCGAGGCGGCTGAGAACGGCAAGAACGTCACCGCGCTCATCGAGATCAAGGCGCGGTTCGATGAGGAAGCCAACCTCAAATGGGCGCGGGACCTGGAGCGGGCCGGGGTCCATGTCGTGTTTGGCTTCGTGGAGTACAAGACCCACGCCAAGCTATCGATGGTGGTGCGCAAGGAGGGCGACACGCTTCGCACCTATTGCCACTTCGGGACGGGCAACTACCACCCGGTCACGGCGCGGATCTATACCGACCTGTCGCTGTTCACCTGCGACCCGGCCATGGGCCGCGACTCGGCCCGGCTGTTCAACTTCATCACCGGCTATGCTCGCCCCGACGGGCTGGAGAAGCTGTCGCCGTCGCCGCTCACCATGAAGGCCGACCTGCTGACCTTCATCATGCGCGAGGTGCAGAATGCCCGGGCCGGCAAGCCCGCCGCGATCTGGGCCAAGCTGAATTCCCTGGTCGACCCGGTCATCATCGACGCCCTCTACGAGGCCAGCCAGTCGGGGGTCTCCATCGACCTGGTGATCCGCGGCATCTGCTGCCTGCGCCCCGGCGTGCCCGGACTGTCCGAGAACATCCGGGTCAAGTCCATCGTCGGCCGCTTCCTGGAGCACTCGCGGATCGTGGCCTTCGCCAACGGCGGCGTCATGCCCTCGGCCGAGACCCGGGTGTTCATCTCCTCGGCCGACTGGATGCCGCGCAATCTCGATCGCCGCGTGGAATGCCTGACCCCGGTCGAGAACCCCACCGTGCACCAGCAGGTCCTGCAACAGATCATGGTGGCCAATCTCAAGGACGAAGCGCAAAGCTGGACGCTCGACGCGGACGGCCGCTATACCCGGGACCCATCATGGGACCACCCGGGCGCCTTCTCCGCGCACGAGTACTTCATGACCAACCCGAGCCTCTCCGGCCGGGGGCAGAAGGTGAAGGACATGCCGCGCGCGATCGATCATGTGGCCTCGCGCGGATAGCCGAGCCCAGCTAGGCCAGATGCAGTCGCAGGCGCCGCTTTCCGGCGCGGCTGGCGTTCGCCAGGCCGCGGTCATCGATATCGGATCCAACTCCGTGCGCCTGGTGATCTACCGGCTGGAAGGCCGAGCGATCTGGACGGTCTACAACGAGAAGGCCCTGGCGGGCCTCGGCCGCGACCTGACGGTCACCGGGCGCCTGTCGCCCGAGGGCGTCGAGACCGCCCTGGTCGCCCTGCGCCGCTTCCGCGCCGCGCTGAGCGGCTGGGACACCGCCGAGCTCTTCGTGGTCGCCACCGCCGCCGTGCGCGACGCCGCCGACGGGGCGGCGTTCATTCAGAAGGTGCAGGACGTCGCCGGCCTGTCCATGCGGGTGCTCTCGGGCGCCGAGGAGGCCCGCTACGCCGCCCTGGGCGTACTTGCCGGCCAGCCTGACGCCGCCGGCGTGGTCGGCGACCTGGGCGGCGCCAGCCTGGAGCTGGTGCATCTGGACCCCCAAGCGCCGCGCCACGGCGTCACCCTGCCGCTCGGGCCTTTCGCGCTGGGGGCGCCCAAGGCGCTGGAGGTAGAACGCACCCGAAAACACATCGTGGCCGAGCTTGATCAGGCGGCGCTGGCCTTCCGCACCCGGGAGTTCCACGCCGTCGGCGGCGCCTGGCGCAACCTGGCCCTGCTGCACATGGAAATGGCCGACTATCCCCTGCGCGTCGCCCACCAATACGAGATGAGCCGATCCGACGCGGTGGATGTGGCCCGCTTCGTGTCCCGCCAGTCCCGGGCGTCGCTGGAGAGAATGCAGGGCCTCTCCAAGAAGCGCTTCGACACCCTGCCCTATTCGGCTCTGGTGCTGGACGCCCTGATCGAGCGCCTGGGGGTCGAGCGGGTGGTGATCTCCGCCTACGGTCTGCGCGAGGGCTTGTTGCTGGAGACCATGTCGTCCGAGGAGCAGGCGCGGGACCCGCTGATTGAGGGTTGCGCGGCCCTAACCATGGTCCACGGCCTGGCGAACGCCCTGCCGGGCGCCCTTGAGCGCTGGCTGGCGCCGGCCATCGGGGCCCTGCCTCAGGTATTTGGCGCGCGCGAGGCGACCCTCATCGCCGCGGCCTGCCGGCTGGCCGACCTGGGCGCGCGGCTGCACCCGGACCATCGCGGAGAGCTTGCCTTCGAGCAGGTGCTGCGCGCGCCGATCGCGGGCATGAACCACCCTGAGCGCGCCTTCCTGGCCAGCGCCGCCTTTGCCCGCCACAACTCGGGACCCAACGTGCCCGAACCGGGAACGATCTCCCGAGTGCTCACCACGGAGCGACGCCAGAGGGCGCGGGCGCTCGGCTCGGCCATCCGGCTGGGTTGCGACCTCTCGGCCCGCAGTCCGGCCCTGCTGGAGCGCTCGACCCTCCGGGTCGCGGGCGACACCCTGGTACTCACCGCCGAGGCCGGCTGGTCGGACATGCTGTTGGGCGAACAGACCGCCAAGCGCGCCCAGACCCTCGCCCAGGCCCTGCGCCTGAAACTGCAGGTTGGTTAGGACGCCCATGAGCTCCCGTCTGGCGATCTTTCATCCGGCGGGGAAACTCGGCCTGGGCCAGAACTTCTTCGGCAAGGACGTCGCCAATCTCGACCTCTATCGCGCCCTTGTCGCCCACGGCGGTTTCGAGGCGGTGGACATACTGACCCTCGTTCAGGTCGGCCTTGACCAGGTGGCGCCGGCCCTGACCCAGGGCCGGCCAACGACGACCAAGCTCGGCGTCGACAGCGTCCTGGCCACCCACCGCGCGGTGGCGGCCGGCGCCCTGCTGCGCGGCCAGCCGGACCTGGCCGACCTCGCCTGGCTGCGCCGACAGAACGCGTCGGACCGCGCCTACAGCCTGGTCGGCCTGATCCACACCATCGCCCCGCCCGCCAGCCGCATGAGCCTGGCCCTGAACCAGGTGGCGCCGATCCAACCCTGGGACGCGCTGATCTGCACCTCCCCGGCCGTGCAGGACGCGCTTACCGACATGTTCGAGGGGTGGGGCGACTATCTGGCCCACCGGTTCGGCGACGGCGGTCGCCGCGCGATCCCGAAACTGCCGCTGGTCCCGCTGGGGGTCGACGGCGCTCGGTTCCAGGCCCTGGCAGACCGGCCGGAGGTGCGCGCCAAGGTGCGGGCGGACCTGGGTCTCGGCGAGGACGACATCCTTGTCCTATGGGTTGGGCGGCTCTCGTTCTTCGAGAAGGCCTTCCCCCAGCCGATGTTCGCGGCGGTGGATGAGGCCGCGAGGGCGACCGGCAAGAGGGTCCAGTTCGCCCTGGTCGGCTGGTTCCCCAACGAGCCGGTGCACAGGCCGCTCTACGAGAAGGCCGCGCGCGCCTACGGGCCATCGGTCACGACTCACTTCCTGGACGGCAACGACCCCGAAGTGGTGGGCGGGGCCTGGGCCGCCGGCGACATCTTCCTCTCCCTTGTCGACAACATCCAGGAGACCTTCGGGATCACCCCCATCGAGGCCATGGCCGCCGGCCTGCCCGTGGTGGTCAGCGACTGGGACGGCTATCGCTACACGGTCCGCGACGGCCAGGAAGGGTTCCTGGTCCCCACCCTGGGCGCTCCGGCCAACGGCCAGGGCCAAGGCCTGGCCGCGCGCCACGCGGTGGGGATGGACGCCTATCAGAACTATGTGGGCGCGATCGCCCAGCACACCGCAGTCCATGTGGGCCGGGCCGCCCAGGCCCTTGCAGCCCTGATCGCCGATCCGGCCCTGCGCGCCAGGATGGGCGCAGCCGGCCGCGAGCGGATCCGCACCACCTTCGACTGGCCCGTGGTGGTGGGCGAGATCCGCGCCCTGCTGGACGAGCTGGCCGCAATCCGCGCCGCGGCCGGCGACGTCGAGCCCAGCCACCGCATCCATCCGGTCAAGGGCGATCCCTTCGCCGATTTTGCGGGCTTCGCGTCTCAGGTCCTTGCGCCCGAAACGCCGCTGGCCCTGCGGTCCGGCGTCGACCCCGCCAACCTGGTGCGGACCGATCTCGACAGCCATGCCAGCGTGTGGCGGGCCAATACGGCCGAGTGCGCCGAAATCTGCGGCCTACTGGCCAGCGGTCAGGCCGCCACGGTCGGCGACGTCCTGGCGCGGTTTCCGCCCGCGCGTGGCCCCGCACTGGAGCTGGCCATCGTCTGGATGGCCAAGCTGGGCGTCATCGACTGGCTTTAGCGGCGGGCGCCGACCCACTTGCGGTCCGTGGTGTCGAGGTCGAGTACGGTCTCCTTCGGCGAGGCCGCGCAGCCATAGGCTCGCTCCGGCCAGCATGCCTTTCGGCATCCCCGGTCTCCGCCATGCGTCCCGAGATTCCGAACGCCACGAAGATGCACAGGTCTCGGTGCGGTTCGAGGACGGATCGCGAGGCGAAACGCACATAGCAAGAGGGCGACGCCGCGGTTGCCCGTTGCGTCGCCCTCTCATCCAGACCCGGTGAAGGGCCTGCGCCTTGAGGTCGTTGACGTTTCCGGTTCGTTGGGTCGCCCCGACTGGCCTTGTCCGTCGCCGTTGCCCCACGTTGTCCAACTCCAGGTTACCCCTTCGCCGGTCTTCGCAGGACCTCCTGTTCGCTTTACGATCCGGTTGCCCGGTTCGTCCGCGCCGCAGTCCCTCTCGACAAGTTGAGGCTCGCCCCGATCCGGCCCGCTGGCAAGCGGCGTGATTCGCCCACACCGTTAGCGGCGGTTGATGAGCGGTGGACAACTCGCGAGGCGACACGCGCAAAGCGCCGCGCGCCAAGGCGTTGAAACTATCCACCGAAATTGGGCGGGAACGCCTCAGCGCTGGGCGCGGACCAGCATCAGGGTGACGTTATCCTTGGCGCCCCGCTTCAGGGTCAGGGCCAGCAGGCGATCGGCGGCGGCCTCCAGGTCGTCCAGGGCCAGGAACGCGCCGAGCTCGTGGTCCTCGACCAGGCCGGTCAGACCGTCGGAGCACAGCAGGAAGACATCTCCCGGCCGGATGTCGCCATGGGTCTCGGAGAGTTCCAGGGTCCCGGTCGCCCCCACCGCGCGGGTGATGACATTCGAGATCCGGCGCGTGCGGGCCTCCTGTTCCTCCAGGGCGCCGGAATCGATCAGCTCCTGCATCAGGCTGTGGTCGTGGGTCACCCGCATGAGGGCTCCGCCGCGCCGCAGATAGACCCGGCTGTCGCCCGCCCATACGCAGGCATAGTGGTCCTCATGCGCCAGCAGGACGACGACGGTCGAGCCGATCACCGCGCCGGGCGACAGCTTGGCGGCGTGCTCGACGAGGTCGGCATTGGCCGCAATCAGGCGCTCGCGAACTGCGTTGAGATAGGCGTACCCAGACCTCGGCCGGCCCAGCCCCACCAGGGCCTCAACCACCCGAAGGCTGGCAAGGTCCCCGGCCTGGTGCCCGCCCATGCCATCGGCCACTGCCCACAGCCCGATCTCGGGCCGCGCCAGGAAGCGGTCCTCGTTCAGGCTGCGAGAGAGCCCGACATGGGTGCGGCTGGCGGTAACGAAACTGCGTACGCGAGGCGGGGCCGCGGCTCGGCTCATGCCTGGGTGCTCATGGCGTCCAGTTCGATCAGCTGGCGCTCATAGGCGGCCTTGAAGGCCTGGTTCACGGGGCTGTCGGGATCACCGTCGGCCCGCATCCGGAACTCGGCGTGCAGCTTGACGTATTCGCCGAACGCCATGGCGTCGCGGTTCTTCAGCATCAGGGACTGGCCCTTGAGCCGCGCCTCGGCCTCCTCGGGAGCCAGGGCCTCCAGGGTCGAGCCAACGGCGGCGCGCAGGCCGGCCATCATGCACAGCAAGTGCTTCTTCATGTCCTGGAAGGAGGCCTTCACCGCGGCGGGGCCGGACAGGAACCCTTCCCCGCGCGGTCGTAGCAGGTCGGTGGCTACCCGCTGGGCCGGGGCCCACTTGAAGGGGTTGTTGCCCTCGGCGAAGACCGTGGTGCGGGTCATGCGGTACTCGGTCTTGACCGACGTCCGCTCGCTCATCAGGTCGCCCAGGCCCAAGACCATCTGCTGATAGACCGCGCCCAGCCGACGCATCACCTCGACCGGGTCCTCGCCGGAAAAGGCCGAGGCGTCCAGACGTGCGCCGTTACAGAAGGCGTCCAGCAGAGAACCGTCGCTGGGGGCCTCGGCGGCCTCGGGTCCGGCCCAGCTGCTCGGCACGGCCAGGGTGGCCTCGGTGATGGCCACCGGCTTCAGCATCGGGCTGCTGAACGGGGCGTCGAAGGCGCCGTTCTCGGCGTCGGCGGCCTCGACCACGATCAGGTAGCCGCCCAGGCGCAGGGTGTCGCCGGCCTCGATCGGCGCGGGATCGCCGGGCGGCAGGCGATCGCGGCCTGCACCTACGAAAACCCCGTTGGAGCTGGTGTCGCGCAGGGTCAACCGACCGGCCTGCAGGGCGATGACGCAGTGATTGCGCGAGATCGAGCGTTCGGGGTCGGCGATGGTCCATCCAGCGGCGGCGTCACGCCCCACCACCAGTTCACCCTCGGTAAGCTCACGCGACTCCAGAAGCTGGAACGGGTCGCTCTGGCGAAATAGGCGCAGCACGGCCTTGGCCACCTTCGGCTGCGCCAGGGTTGCGGTCATGGCGCTCAAGTGCGGCCTCCGATGATCGTCCGGTCGCTTGCGTCGTCCTCCAGAACCAGACGGGTGCGGTCGAGCGCCTGGACGGCGCGTTCGGCGGCGGCGGCGGCGATGCGCAGCTCGGCCATGGCCGAAGGTTCGCTGGGCGTGGGATCGGCCCGAGTCAGGGCCTCCGTCTCCAGGCGGTCCTGGACGGAGGCGGCGAAGCGGTTGAAGCCGTCGAACAGCTCGCCGAACTCGTCCTTGCGCGTGTGTGAGATGCGGAAGTCGAGGTCGCCGCGGGTGGCGTCGGCCAGAGCCGCGCGCAGGCGGCGGATCGGCCCGGCAACCTGCTTGGCCGCGGCATAGCTCACCGCCACCACGACCCCCAGGGTCACGGCGCTGAGCGTCGCCAGCAGCCAGTGGGAGAGCGAGGCCGCCGCCTCCAGATCGGCGCGGCTGACGGCCACGTCGACCGTGCCGAATGAGCGGCCGGCATAGAGGATCGGCCGCACGAAGCGGAAACCGCCGACGCCCTTTTCCAGCTTGGTCCTGGTGACCACGCCGTCCTCACCCTTGTGGATCGGGGTCTCGCCGCGCGGGGTTTCGTAGATCTGGCCGACCTGGCTGGCGTCGGTGGCGCCGCGGATCAGGCCGTCGGCGTCGACGACCGTGATCTGCTGAATGTTGGGGTCGGCCGAGGCGGCGCGCACGAAGGCGGCGACCGGAGCCCAGTCGCGCTGGTCGGCCGGCAGGGTCGCGTTGTCGGCCGCGGTCAGGGCGGCGTTGGAAGCGACGAACGAGGCGATGGCGCCGCCCGAGGAGAGCGCCATCCGCTCCATGGCGCGGTCCTGGCGGTTCAGCACCAGGCCCACGCAGACCAGCAGGACCACCGCGGTGATCCCGGCCATGATCAGGGTCAGGCGGGCCTGCAGCGGCAGGTAGCGGCGCACGCCCTCCAGTTCCTCGGCCTGGGCCTCGAGCGACCGCTGTTCGCGGCGCATGGCCTCGGCCAGCTGGCCCCCGTCGGCGAACCGCCGCTCCGGCTTCTTGGCCAGCAGCTTGCCGATGATGAACTGCAGGCCGCGCGGGCACTCCGGCGCGAGTTCGGCGATCGGGCGCGGGTCGTTCTGGGTGATCTGCAGGGCCAGAGTCGCCGCACTGGTCCCGGCGAACGCTCGCTGGCCGGTGATCAGTTCGTAGAGCACCACGCCCACGGAGAAGAGGTCGGAGCGCCCGTCGATATGGCCGCCCAGAGCCTGTTCGGGGCTCATGTAGCGCGGGGTCCCCAGGACCTGGCCGACCTGGGTCTTCAGCATCTCGGCCTCGGTGTCGGCCTCGGCCACGCGCGCGATGCCGAAGTCGAGGATCTTCACGCTCCGCCCGTCGGGGGCCAGTAGGATGTTGCTGGGCTTGATGTCGCGGTGAACCACCCCGACCTCGTGAGCGTAACGCAGGGCCTCGCCCAGTTGGGCGCCGATGGCCAGGACGTCGTCGACCGGGAACTTGCCGATGCGCACGGCGGCCTTGTCCAGCGGTTCGCCGTCCAGCAGCTCCATGGCGATATAGGGATAGCCGTCGACCTCGCCGACGTCATAGATCGTGACGATATTGGGGTGCGACAGGGCGCCGGCCGCCTTGGCCTCGCGCAGGAAACGGGCGACGTAGTGCCGGTTCTGGCGGAACTCGGCCTTCAGGACCTTGATGGCCAGGACGCGATTGATGCCCGGATCATAGGCCCGGTAGACGTCGGCCATCGCGCCTTCGCCGATCCGCGCTTGCACCTCATAGCGCCCAACCAATTTCAACATGCCCTAGTCCCCGGACCGCGATCCTTTCCAGAGGCTAAGCGGCTACGGTTAAAGGACAATTCGCGCGGCGAAGCTTTCGGCGAATTATTTCACCTCAGCGGCGCACATTGGCCTGAATGCGCACGGCGCGGTCGAGGTCGCGCTGAATCACGGGGTTGCCCGGATCGAACGCCAGGGCCTGGCGCAGAAGCCCCACGGCCTTGTTGATCGCCCCGCGGTTCATCTGCTCCAGGGCTTGGCCGCGCAGCTGGCCGGCGCGGACGGGATTGCGCTGGCTGGCCGGCGCGGCGGTCGCGGCGGTGGCCGCAGCGGGCTTGGCTGGGACGACCTTGCGCGGAACCCCGGGGATCAGCAGGGTCTGCCCGATGCTCATCTGCGAGGGGTCGGCGATGCCGTTGTACCGGGCCAAGCCATAGAACATGAGGCTGTCGCCCATCAGCCGGTCGGCCAGGCTGGACATCGAGTCTCCCGACCGCACCTTGTAGACATAGTTTTTCTCGCCTAGCAGCTCGCGCGGGTCGCGGTCGATTTGGTCCAACAGCTTGCGGGCGACGGCGTTGGCGGGTTGCTCGGCCAGCACAGCCAGCAGCTCGGCCCGGGCCAGGACGCCCTGTCCGGTTCCCAACAGTTCCACGGCCCGGTTCTGGCGCTCGCGAGCGCTGAGCCCGGGCGTAGCGACGGGCGCGGCGGGGTTCACGCCGCCCCGGGTCGGCGAGATGGTGGTTCCTGGCGCGCCCTTCGGCGTCTGCGCGCAGGCCGCCAGGGTGAGGGTCAGCAGGACGGCCAATAGGATCGGCGATCTCAAGCCACGGCCCTCCGACTGGTTCCGGACCGCGTCGGCGCGGGGGGCGCCAGCCGCGCCAGCCAGACCGGGTCGCGTACAGTGCGCACGAAATCCTCGCCGCTCATCGGCTTGGCGAAGAAGAACCCCTGGATCAGGGAGCATCCGAGCCCACGCAGGGTCTCGACCTCTTCACGGGTTTCGGCGCCCTCGGCCAGCACCTGGATGTCGAGGCCGCGCGACAGCTCCACCAGCGCCCGGCAGATCGCCTGGCTGTCGCGGCGCTCGTCGATCTTGGTGACGAACTCGCGGTCGATCTTCAGTTTCGAGAACGGCAGGTTCTTCAGATAAGACAGGCTGGAATAGCCGGCGCCGAAATCGTCGATGGCGACGCTGACGCCAAGCGCCCGCAGTTCCTCGACCAGCCGACGCGTGCGCGCGGCGTCCTCCATAGCGGCGGTCTCGGTAAGCTCGACCTCAAGGGCGCCGGGCGACAAACGGTGGCGCTCCAGCGTGCGCACGATGGTGGTGTTGAGCGACGGATCTGCGAACTGTCGGGCCGACAGGTTCACCGCCATCTTCAGGCCCGTGAGACCCAGGTCCTGCCAGGCGCGCGCCTCGCGGCAGGCGGCGTTCAGCACCCAGAGCCCGACCTCATCGATCAGGCCGGACTGTTCCAGGATCGGAATGAATTCAGCAGGCGAGACCATGCCAAGGTCCGGGTGGCGCCAGCGCAACAGGGCTTCGGCGCCCACCACCCGGCCTGTATCCAGATTGACCACCGGCTGAAAATGAAGGGCCAGCTGCTCGCGCCCGATGGCCTGGCGCAGGTCCTGCTCCAGGGAGAACCGCTCCTTGGCGGCGACCGATGACTGGGCGGAGAAGAAGGACAGCTTGCCGCCCGAGCTCTCCCCCGCCTTGGGCAGGGCCGCGAAGGCTCGGGTCAACAGGGTGGCTGGATCCTCCCCGTCGTGCGGGAAGATCGCCGCGCCCAGGTCGACGTCTGGCGAGAGCCGAATGTCGGGCAGTTCCTGGCTCAGCACATAGCCCAGCGCCTGAAGCTCGTTGGCGGCCACATGCGGCGCGGCGACGCCCGCGAACCAGATGCCGAAGCAATCGCGGTCCACCTGCGCCACGACACGGCTGGGCTGCAAGGCGCCTGACAGGCGTTGGGCGAAGGCGGCGAGCGCTCGCTCGGCCGCGCCCTGGTCGAAGGCAGCCAGTCGGTCATAGTCGGCGAACCGCACCACACCCAGCACCACGGTGTGGGCAACATCCTTCACCCCGGCTTCAAGGACGGCCAGGAAGGGCTCGCGCGTGGGCAGGCCAGTGATCGGGTGACGATTGGTCAGGCGGTGGCGCTGGCCGTCCAGGCGCGCGGCGATCTGGTTGACGTCGCGCATCATGCGGCCGACCCCGTCGGAGAAACCCTGTGGCAGGGCCGAGATTTCGCGCCCCTCGGCGCAGGCCTCCAGCGCCCGGCCAAGCAGGCCCAGGGGCCGCAGCATCAAGGACAGCAGGACCAGGATGGCGGCCGCGCCGCAGAAGGCGCCGGCCAGGGTCGCGGCGCGGGTCAGGCCCTCGCCCGGCGCCAGCCATCCGGCAAAGGGAAACGCCACGGCGATCGCGGCCAGGGCCACGATCTTTCCGCGGAAGCCGATCAACGGCAACCTCCCCAGCGCTCTGTAGGTCCAGAGTCTCAAATCTTCACCACGGCGGGCCGTCCCCACGAAGGCCTCGGCCAGCACCATGCGCCCCGGTCTTCTACCGCTTGGTGAAAATGTGTCCTTTACAGAACGTGACCTGAGCCGCGTCGGAGATCGTGATCCCGACGCCGGATTTCGGCTCGGCCCCCTACTCCGCCGCGGCGGTCGCCTTGGGCGCGCGGCGGACTTCCACCACCCGCACCCGCGTGCCGTCCAGCACCAGGGCCAGTTCGCCGCGCTTCAGCCTTAGAGCGTCCTCGCCGAACGCCTCGCGCCGCCAGCCGGTGAGCGCCTGAGTCTTGGCGTCGTCGTCATTGGCGATCTGTTCCAGGTCCGAAACCGTGGCGATAAGCTTGGACGCCACACCGGCGTCTTCAGCCCGCGCCTTCAGCAGAACCTTCAGTAGCTCGACCACCGCGCCAGCGGCAGGCGAGACCTGCACCTTGCTGCGTTCGATCACCGGGGCGTAACCCTCGGGGTCCTTCAGCGCCTCGCGGACGGCGGCCAGCAGGTCGGGTCCGAACCGCGAGCCCGAGAAGCCTTTCGGCACCGAGCGCAGCCGGTCCAGGGCGTCGGCGTCGGTCGGCGCCTGCGTGGCGACCTCATCGATGGCGTCGTCCTTGAGGATCCGGCCGCGAGGTTGGTCGCGCATCTGGGCGGTCCGCTCGCGCCAGGCGGCCACCGACTTGAAGATCGCCAGGTATTTCGAGGTGTGGCGCCGCGGCTTGAGCCGTTTCCAGGCGTTCTCCGGCTCCACGTCGTAGACGGCCGGATCACACAGACTCTGCATCTCGTCGACCACCCAGGTCAGACGGCCTTCCTTCTGCAGGCGGTCGCGCAGCATCGGATAGAGCTCGGCCAGATGCGTCACGTCACCCAGGGCGTAGACCAGCTGGGCGTCGGTCAGCGGCCGGCGGGCCCAGTCGGTGAAGCGCGACGACTTGTCGATCTCCAGCTTCAGCATCTGGCGGACCAGGGCGTCATAGGCGATCTGTTCGCCGAACCCGGCGGCCATGCCGGCGACCTGGGTGTCAAACAGGGGCCGCGGCATCGCATTCAGATTGTTGAAGATCTCAACGTCCTGGCGCGCGGCGTGGAACACCTTCTCGATGCTCTCGTCGCGCAGGATCTCCAGGAACGGCTCGAGATCGATCCCGTCGGCCAGGGGATCGATCACCGCTTCGGCGGAGGGGGCGGCGGCCTGGATCAGGCAGAGCTTGGGCCAGTAGGTGGTTTCGCGCATGAACTCGGTGTCTACTGCGACGAAAGGCTGGCCTTTGATTTTGTCGCAGAACGCCTGGAGTTCGGCGGTGGTTGTAATCGGCGTCATCAAGTAGCTATACGCTCGCGAGTGGCCGAGTCTGCAAGCGCCGGATGCGCGCGGAGGCCAATTTCTTACCCGCCCTGAGTCCTAAAGGCGTCACATGACCGACCGGCCCAATGGCCTCACCTACGCCCAGGCCGGCGTCGATATCGACGCCGGGAACGACCTGATCGAGCGCATCAAGCCCCTGGCCAAGGCCACCCGCCGACCCGGCGCCGACGCGTCGCTGGGCGGTTTCGGCGCCCTGTTCGACCTGAAGGCTGCCGGCTATTCCGACCCCCTGCTGGTCTCGACCACCGACGGGGTCGGCACCAAGCTCAAGATCGCCATCGAGACCGGCCAGCACGACACGGTGGGGATCGACCTGGTGGCGATGTGCGTCAACGACCTGCTGGCCCAGGGCGCTGAACCCCTGCTGTTCCTGGACTATTTCGCCACCGGAAAGCTCAACGTCGCGGAAGCCACCCGTGTGGTCGGCGGCATTGCCGAGGGCTGCAAGCAGGCCGGCTGCGCCCTGGTGGGCGGCGAGACCGCCGAGATGCCGGGCATGTATTCCGAAGGCGATTACGACCTGGCCGGTTTCTCGGTCGGGGCGGTCGAGCGCGGCGCTGTGCTGCCGACGCTCGGCACGCAAAAGTCAGGCGACGTGCTGATCGCGCTCGGCTCCAGCGGACCGCACTCCAACGGCTATTCGCTGGTCCGCCGGGTGGTGGAGCGTTCGGGTCTGGCTTGGGACGCGGCCGCTCCGTTCGCGCCTGGCAAGACCCTGGCTGAGGCGCTGATGGCGCCGACGCGCATCTACATCAAGAGCGTGCTGCCGCAGATCAAGGCCGGGCGCATCAAGGGCGCGGCCCACATCACCGGCGGCGGCCTGATCGAGAATCCGCCGCGCGCCATCGCCGACGGGTTGGCCGCGAAGTTCGACTGGGACGCTTGGGCCCTGCCCCCCGTGTTCCAATGGCTTGCCGAGGTAGGTGGGATCTCCGAGCACGAGCTGCGCCGCACCTTCAACTGCGGGGTCGGCATGGTGCTCATCGTCGCGCCCGAGCACCTGTCGGACGCGCTGGAGGGCCTGCTCGGGGCCGGAGAAGACGCCTTCGTCTGCGGCGAGCTGGCGGCAGCCTGACTATTCGCCCCTGAACACCGCCGTCCGCTTCTGGTTGAAGGCGGCGACGCCCTCGCGGCGGTCCTTGGTCTTGAACAGGCGATTGTACTGTACAAGCTCCAGGGCCATGGCCTTGTCCAGCGGCAGGGCCGCGCCGCCCTGGACCACGGCCTTGAGCGCCTTGACCGACAGCGGCGCCTTTGAGGCGATCACCCGGGCGCGCTCCAGCACCTGGGGCATCAGCTCGTCGGCCGGGACCACTCGGTTGAGCAGGCCGAAATCCAGCGCCTGGGCCGCATCGATGGGCAGGCCTGACATCAGCAGCTCCGAGGCCCGCCGCGCCCCGGCCGCGCGGACGATGTACTGCGTGCCGCCCAGGCCTGGGATGATGCCCAGCCCCACCTCGGGCAACCCAAGCCGCGCGGTGTTCGAACCCCAGGCGAAATCGCAGGCCAGGGCCATCTCGCAGCCGCCGCCCATGGCCGCGCCGTTCACCGCCGCGATGATCGGGAAAGGGCAGGAAAGCTGGGCGCGGATCATCGACTCGAACATCACGTGCTGCTCGCCCCAGGCCGCGTCGGTCATGCCGTCGCGCTCCTTGAGATCGGCCCCGGCGCAGAAGAACCGGCCCGCACCGGTCAACACTGCGACCCGGACCTTGGGGTCCTTCGCCATGGCCTTCCACAGCGACAGCAGCTCCTCGCCCATGGCGGTGTTGAGCGCATTGGCCGCGTCGGGTCGCGAGAGGGTCACCAGCCGGACGCCCTCGCCGGCCTCGCTCACCGTGATCGTCTTCAATTTCATGTCCCCTCCGGTCCGGCGACGACCCCCGTGTCGTGCAGCCTCGCGATCTCGCCGCTCGTAAGCCCCAGCACCTCGCTGAGCACCTCGTCGGTATGCTGTCCAAGCCTGGACGCGGGGCGCGCCGGCGCCCGCCGTTCCTGCGGGATGGTCCCGGCGAAGCCCGCCGCTGGATAGGTCCGGCCGCTGGGATGTACGATGTCGGAATAGACCGGGTTGCCCTTGAACAGGCGCTCATCCCGGGCGGCCTCGCTCATGGGCTGGTAGGGGCCCCAGCACACGCCTTCCCGCTCGAAGGCCGGCAGCAGCTCGGCCAGGGTCTTGCGGGCGAAGGCCGCCTCGAAGATCGGCAGCAGTCGGGCGCGATGGTTGAAGCGCAGCCCCTCATCGACGGCGAAGCTCAAGGCCAGCTCGGATTCCAGCGCTGCGACCAGCGCCTCGATCTCCAACACCTGCAGCAGTCCCTTCCACTGGCGGGCGGTGATCGCCACCAGCATGATCCGGCGGCCGTCCCGCAGCACGAAGTCGCGGCCGAAGGCGCCGTAGAGGTCGTTGCCCATCCTCGGCCGATCGGGGCCGGCCAGGGACTCCGCCAGGTAGCCGAGATTGGCCATGGTGGATCCAGCGATATCCGACAGCGGGATGCGGATCTCGCGCCCCTTGCCGTCCCTGGCCCGCGCGCTCACCGCCGCCACCAGGGCGAAAGCGGCATAGGCGCCGGTCAGCAGGTCCCAGGCGGGCAGGACGTGGTTCACCGGCCGCGGATCGTCGGGATGACCGGTCATCAACGGAACGCCCACGGCGCTGTTGATCGTATAATCCACCGCCGGCCCGCCATCGGCCCAGCCCATGACCCTGGCGCAGATGAGATCGGGCCTAAGGGCGGCGAGCTTTTCGTAGGAGAGGAAGCCCTCGACCGGAAAATTGGTGACGAACACCCCGCCCTGCTCGCCCGGCGCGGCCGCCAGGCGCGCGGCGAGCTCCCGGCCCTCGGGGCGGGAAAGGTCGATGGCGATGGATTTCTTCGACTTGTTCAGCCCCTCCCAATAGAGGCTGTCGCCGCCCGGGGTCAGCGGCCAGCGCCGGAAGTCCGGGCCACCGCCGATATTGTCGAACCGGATCACCTCGGCGCCGAGCTGGGCCAGATAAAGGCCGCAGGTCGGCCCCGCCACGAAGGCCGAGCCCTCAACGACCCGCAGCCCCTTCAGAAGGTCGTACATTCAGAAGCTCTTCGGCATGCCCAGCACGTGGGTGCCCACGTGGCTGAGGATCAGGTTCGTGGAGATCGGGGCCACCTGGTACAGGCGAGTCTCACGGAACTTCCGCTCGATGTCGTACTCCTCGGCGAAGCCGAAGCCGCCGTGGGTCTGCAGGCAGGTGTCGGCGGCGAACCAGGAGGCCTCCGAGGCCAGCATCTTCGCCATGTTGGCTTCCGTGCCGCAGGGCTGGCCGGCCTCGAACATGGCCGCGGCCTTCTGCACCATCAGCTCGGCGGCGCTGACCTGGACGTGGGCGCGGGCGATCGGGAACTGGACGCCCTGGTTCTCACCGATCTTGCGGCCGAAAACCTCGCGCTCCTTGGCGTAGGCGCTGGCCCGGTCGATGAAGAACTTGCCGTCGCCTATGCACTCGGCGGCGATCAGGATCCGCTCGGCGTTCATGCCGTCAAGGATGTAGCGGAAACCCTTGCCCTCCTCGCCGACCAGGTTCTCGGCCGGAACCTCAAGGTCGTCGAAGAACAGCTCGGTGGTGGCGTGATTGAGCATGGTGCGCACCGGCCGGATGGTGAGCCCGTTGCCGACCGCCCGCCGCAGGTCGACCAGCAGCACACTCATCCCGTCGGATGACCGGGCGGCCTGCTCGCGCGGCGTGGTGCGCACCAGCAGCACCATGAGGTCGGAATGCTCGGCCCTGCTGATCCAGATCTTTTGGCCGCGAACCACGTACTTGTCGCCGTCCCGCCTGGCGAAGGTCGAGATGCGGGTGGTGTCGGTGCCGGCCCCGGGCTCGGTGACACCGAAGGCCTGCAGTCGCAGTTCGCCGGTGGCGACCTTGGGAAGATAGGCTTCCTTCTGCGCCTGGCTGCCGTGCTTGAGCACCGTGCCCATGGTGTACATCTGGGCGTGACAGGCGCCGCCGTTGCAGCCCGAACGGTGGATCTCTTCCAGAACCGCCGTGGCCGCCGACAGTCCCAGGCCCGAACCTCCGTATTCCTCCGGGATCAAGACCGACAGAAAGCCGGCCTCGGTCAGGGCGCTGACGAAAGCGGTCGGATAGGTCCGCTCGCGGTCGAGCGCGCGCCAGTACTCGCCCGGAAACTGGGCGCACAGCCTGCGCACCGCCTCGCGGATTTCAGGGAAACTCTCGCTGGCCGCAGCGCTCACGCTCTTCCTCCTCGCCCAGGGCTCAGCTAGCGCATGGCGCGACCCTTGGATACGGGCAGATCAGACGTCACCGTGCGTGAGTCAAACCCTGCGCCAAAGCTCAACTTGGTCAAGGTTACTGAATTTCAATCTTGTTCTGATGGAACTTCGAGGGTGCGGAACTGTTCGAAGACCATGGACGGGTTGAGTATGAACCGCGAGCAACGCTTACGCCGCGAGGCCTTGAGCCTCTGGAAGGCCTTGAGTTCGGAGCCGCCGCCGCGCGGACTGGATGGCCCGCGCCTGTTGGATGCGGCGCTGGAGCTGAAGGCCCCGAGCGACTACGACCGCATCCATTCTCCGCATCTGCGGACCAGCCAGATCACCCGGCCGAAATAGCCGCGGCTCAGACCCGGATCTCGAAATAGGCGGTGTCGCTGCCGGCGCTGTAGGCCAGCACCTTTATGCGGCAGTCGCGTCCGTCGTCCAGCTTCAGGGCGGCGTCGCCGGCGCGGAACAGCGCCTCGGCGGTCTCGGGCGCCGTACGCAACAAGCCGCGAAGCGGGCTGTAGGCCGAGGCCAGAGTCTTCATCTGACCGGTGATCTCATAATCGACGACCCCGTCGAACCCCTGAAAACGAAGCTCGCCGGTTCCGGCGGTCACGGGCGGTGGGTTCTTGCGGATGGCCGGTTCCTCCAGAGACAATCAAGCCCCGCCCGGCGGGGAAGCCGAACGGGGCCTGTTTATCGCGGCGGGTCCGCTGGGACCGGGGTGGGCTCGTCGCCGCGCCCTCTATTAACGCGGTGACGCTTCGCCTGTTCCCAAAAAATTCAGCCGACGATTTGATCGTCGGTGAAGAACTGGGCGATCTCGATCTTGGCGTTGTCGGCGCTGTCGGAGCCGTGGACCGAATTCTCGCCGACCGAGAGGGCGAACAGCTTGCGGATGGTGCCGTCAGCGGCCTGTTCCGGGTTGGTGGCGCCCATGACTTCACGATACTTGGCCACGGCGTTGTCGCCTTCCAGCACCTGAACAACCACCGGCTCGGAGGTCATGAACTCGACCAGTTCGCCGTAGAACGGGCGTTCGGCGTGGACTTCGTAGAATTTCTTGGCCTGGGCCTCGGTCATCTTGATCCGGCGTTGGGCGACGATGCGCAGGCCGGCGTCCTCGATCACCGCGTTGACCTTGCCGGTCAGGTTACGCTTGGTCGCGTCGGGCTTGATGATCGAGAAGGTGCGTTCGGTCATTGTGTGGGCTTGTCTTCTTATTGGGGAGGCGCGGCAGGTCCGCGCGGGGTGGCGGGCTTATAGCCGCACGATGCAGCATCGCCAAGCACAGCGGTCGCCATGGCCTCCGACCTCTGATATGCACCGCGACCTCCCGCCATGCTGCAAATCAATGACCTGACTTTCGACGCCTGGGGCCGCCGGTTTTTTGACCACGCGAGCGTCAGCCTCCCCGTGGGCGCCATGGTGGGGCTCGTGGGCCGCAACGGCGTGGGCAAGACCACCCTGTTCAAGCTGATCCTGGACGAGCTGCACGCCGGCGATGGCGAGATCGGCTATCCGAAGTCGGCGCGCATAGCCTCGGTGGACCAGGAACACCCCGCCACCCCGGTCACCCTGCTGGACACCGTTCTGGCCGCCGATGAGGAGCGTGAGCGCCTCAACGCCGAGCTGGAGACCGCCGAGCCCGAGCACCTGGGCGAGATCTACGCCCGGCTGGCCGACATCGGCGCCGACCGCGCGCCGTCGCGGGCCGCCGAGATCCTGTCGGGCCTGGGCTTCTCGAACGCCGACCTGGCGCGGCCGATGTCGGAGTTCTCCGGCGGCTGGAGGATGAGGGTGGCCCTGGCCGCCGCACTGTTCGCCGAGCCCGACCTGCTGCTGCTGGACGAACCGACCAACTATCTCGACCTGGAGGGCGCGCTCTGGCTGGAGGCCCGGCTGAAGAAATACCCGCATACCGCGGTGATCATCAGCCACGACCGCGAGATCCTGAACAACAGCTGCGACCACATCCTGCACCTCGCCGACGGCAAGCTGACCCTCTATGCGGGCGGCTACGACAGCTTCGAGCGCCAGCGCGAGGAGAAGGCCCGGCTGCAGGAGGCCACCAAGGCCAAGGTCGACGCCCAGCGCGCCCACCTGCAGGCCTTCGTCGACCGCTTCCGCGCCAAGGCGTCCAAGGCGACCCAGGCCCAGTCGCGGCTGAAGATGCTGCAGAAGCTGCCGCCGGTCTCCTCGGTCGTGGCCGAGCACGTCGCGCCCTTCGTCCTGCCCTCCCCCGAGCGCCCGCTCGCCCCGCCGCTGCTGCGGTTGGAAGGCGTGTCGGCAGGCTATGATGAGACGCCGATCCTGAGGCACATGAACCTGCGACTGGACCTGGACGACCGCATCGGTCTGCTGGGGGTCAACGGGGCGGGCAAGTCGACCTTCGCCAAGCTGATTGCCGGCGCTCTGCAGCCCCAGGCCGGCGAGTTGAAGCGCTCGCCCCGGCTCAAGGTCGGCTGGTTCCACCAGCACCAGATCGAGGCCCTGGACCCCAGCGACACCCCGCTGGACATCATCCGCGCCGTGATGCCCGAGGCGTCGGAGGCCAGCCGCCGCGCCCGACTGGCGCAGTACGGTCTGAGCCACCAGAAGGTCGACACCACCGTCGATAACCTGTCGGGCGGCGAGCGGGCGCGCCTGCTGCTCAACCTCGTGGCCATGGAGGCGCCGCACCTCCTGATCCTCGACGAACCGACCAACCACCTCGACATCGACAGCCGCCGCGCCTTGCTGGACGCACTGAACGACTACGAAGGCGCGGTGATCCTGATCACCCACGACCGCTCGTTGATGGAGTTGGTCGCCGACCGGCTCTGGCTGGCGGCCGACGGCACCATCGAGCCCTTCGACGGCGACATGGACGACTACGCCAAGTTCGTCATCGATCGCGCCAAGCAGGCCGGCAAGGCCCCGAGCCAGGTGCGCGCGCCGGAACCCGTCGCCCCGCCCAAGCCGGTGGCTGCGCCGAAGGCCAAGGTCCCGACCGGGACGGCCCGTCGCCGCGCCGAGGCCGCCGAAGCGGCCCTGGCCCGTGCGACCCAGGCGCTGGCCGAGATCGACAAGTCGCTCACCGATCCGAAGGTCTTCGCTCAGAACCCGGGCAGGGCCGCTGACCTCGGCCGCAAGCGCGACCAGGCGCAGGCGACGCTCGACGCCGCCGAACTGGAGTGGCTGGACGCCAACGAGGCCTACGAAGCTGTCAAGAGCGACGCCTGACCTCCCATAACCGCCTGGGCGCCGGTATGGTCGGCGCATGACCAACGACTCCGCCGCTGCGCCGCCGCCGAAGAGACGCATCGCTCCTCGGGTGCGCGCGCGGCTGCATGAGCTCTATCACGGCCACTCGCGTAAGGCGGTCCGGTTCCGCCTGGCCGTGATCGCCATCGACTTCCTGTTGATCGCCTTCTTCATCGTCGCCCCGTTCATCCGCGAGTCGCCCGCCTTCCTGATCGTCGACATCGGGGTGGCGCTGATTCTGGCGATCGATATCGGGGCCCGGGGCCTGGCCGCCGAGCGTTGGACCAAGTGGCTCAGGAGCCCGTCGACCTTGCTCGACATCTTCGTCCTGATCACGCTGCTGTTTCCCCTGTGGCTGTTCAACCTGGCCTTCCTGCGCGTGCTGCGCCTCTGGACCCTGGTTCATTCCGAGTTCTTCTGGGAAACGGTCGGGCGGCGTTATGACGACACGCGCTGGGAGGACGTCACTCGCGCCGCGGTGACCCTCGTGACCTTCGTCTTCGTGATGACCGGGTTCGTCTATACGAGCTTCGCGCGCATCCATCCCGGCATCGACGGCTATGTCGACGCGCTTTATTTTACCGTGGCGACCCTGACCACGACGGGGTTCGGAGACATCACCCTACCCGGAACCTGGGGTCGGGTGATCTCCATCGTCACCATGCTGACCGGCATCACCCTGTTCGTCCGTCTCGCCCAGGCGCTGTTCCGCCCGTACAAGGTGCGCTTTCCCTGCCCGGCCTGCGGCCTGCAGCGCCACGACATCGACGCGGTCCATTGCAAGGCCTGCGGTGAACTGCTGAACATTCCCAACGACGACTTCCACTAAGCAACGCCCGTGCCCGACGAAGCCCGCATCGTCTATCTGCTGCTGGTCCTGGTCCTGCTGGCCCCGGCGGGTTTCGCCGCCCTGCGCCGGATCTTCCGCAAGAAGGACGACTAGGCGCTCCGCTCCGCCCCCGGCGAACGATCCCCTACCCGCACTTCACCTCTCTCACCACGCCTGTCGCGGCATCGTAGAAGAAGTTCAGCCGCCGCGGATTGAAGTCCATGGTCACCGGGCAGGTGGTGCAGGCGACCCGCTGCCGGCTCGGCTGCACCGGCACCGGGATCTCGGTGCGCGACCGGCCGACATACTTCTGGGCCTCAGCCGATCCGCACTGGTCGGGCTCGGATGGCGGCGGCGGCCCGGGTGCGGGCCGGGGTGGAGGTGGCGGCGCGGGCGGCGGCGGCGGTTCGGCGCAGGCCGTGAGCGCCAGGAGGCCGGCGGCCGCCAACAGGGTGGTGAGCGTCTTCATGCCTGCTTCTCCCAACCGCGGGTCTGTTGCTTCCAGTAGGAGGCCGGATGGCCCTTGGCCTTGAGCGCGCTCCACTGGCTGCGCGCCACGGCGAGCTGAGTCTCGTCGCGCCCGTCGAACAGCACGATGCAGCGCTGGTAGTCCTCGAGCTCCCCTGGATCGGCGCCGTCGACCAGGAACAGGGCGTCGGCGGCGTTCTGATTGTCGAAGGCGGTGGTCAGCAGCACCGGCTGGCGCGCCGCCCCCGGCTCGTCGGCGGGGGCATGCGGCAGGAAGCTCTCGTCGCGATAGCTCCATAGCCAGCCGTCAAGGTGTTCAACCCGTTCGGCCTCGCGGGCGCGGACCACGGCCTTCCAACCCCGAGCCAAGGTCTTTTCCAGCAGTTCGGGCAGGACCTGATCCAACCCGGAGCGCTCCAGGTGATAGAACCAGACCTCGCAGGCGGGGGCCATCAGGGCGCTCTCCGAACCAGTTGCGCCAGGGACGATACCACCTCGTCCGCATGGGTCATCATGGCCAGGTGCGAAAGCTCCAGCCGCAAGGTCGGCCGGCCAAGCGCCCGGGCCTGGGCGGCTTCGGCCTCATAGGCTTTTGAAAGCCGCAGGTAGCTCCAGCCGACCACGGGCGGCACGTCAAGCGCCGGCGCGGGTTCGTCGAAATAGGCCAGGGGCGCCGGGGCGAGCTCGCCCAGGAAGGCGTCGCGGACCGGCCCCTCGGGCGTGAGCGCCGCGATGGCGCCGGGCGGGAACCACTGGTCCCAGGGTGGCAGCATGCCCTCGGCCGCCGCGGCGCGCAGCGCCTCGCCGAGCTGGGTGGAGGCCGTGTCGAACCAGGACCGGCCCGGATGGGGCAGAATGGCGTCGACGAAGACCACGCCGGCCAGGCGCGTCTCCGCAAACGCCGCGACCGAGGCCGCCAGCCCGCCGGCTCCGGAATGGACGACCAGGATGTCGCCTGGCTCGACGGCCTCAGCCACCGCCGAGGCGAGCGCGGGATAGTAGGGCTTGGCGATTCCGCCCCAGTCCGGCAGGGCCACGACTTTCGACTCGTAGCCCCGCTGCGCCAGTTCGGCCGGGACCCCGCCCCAGGAGGCGGGGCCGACCAGCGGACTGTGAACCAGGATCAGGCGCACGCCCGCGCGCCGTCAGCTCTCGTACTTGTCGGCGACCATCCGGTTCAGCAGGCGCACGCCATAGCCGGTGGCGCCCTCCGGGATGGTTGGGACGCTGGAGGGCTTCTTCCAGGCGGTGGAGGCGATGTCGAGGTGCGCCCAGGGCAGGCCGTTGGCGAATCTCTGGATGAACAGGGCCGCGGTGATCGAGCCGCCCGGCCGCCCGCCGGTGTTCTTCATGTCGGCGATCACCGAGTCGATGTTCTTGTCGTACTGCGGCGGCAGCGGCATCCGCCACAGGGGCTCGCCCTCGGCGGTCGAGGCCGCCAGCAGGTTGGCTGATAGCTCGTCGTTGTTGGAGAAAAGGCCCGCATAGTCGTTGCCGAGCGAGATGATGATCGCGCCGGTGAGCGTCGCCAGGTCGACCATGAACTTCGGCTTGAATCGGTCCTGGCAGTACCAGACGGCGTCGGCGAGGACGAGGCGGCCCTCGGCGTCCGTGTTGATGATCTCGATGGTCTGGCCGGACATGGACGTGACCACGTCGCCGGGGCGCTGGGCGTTCCCGTCGGGCATGTTCTCCACCAGGCCCAGGATGCCGATGGCGTTGACCTTGGCCTTGCGCCCGGCCAGCACATGCATGAGGCCGGCGACGGCGCCGGCGCCGCCCATGTCCCACTTCATGTCTTCCATGCCGTCGGCGGGTTTGAGGCTGATGCCGCCGGTGTCGAAGCAGACCCCCTTTCCAACGAAGGCGATGGGTTGGGCCTTCTTGTCCTTGGCGCCGTACCACTTGATGACCGCAAGCTGGCTCTCGCGGGTGCTGCCCTGGCCGACACCCAGCAGCGAACCCATGCCCAGCTTGGCCATCTCGGCCTCGCCCAGGATCTCGACCTCGAGGCCCAGGCTCTCCAGGGCCTTAACCCGGCGGGCGAATTCCTCGGGATAGAGGACGTTCGGCGGCTCGGAGACCAGGTCGCGGGAGAAGGCCACGGCGTCCGCCAGGGCCGCATAGGGCGGGAAGGCCGCCAAGGCTGCATCGGCCTCGTCGGTGACGATCTGGGTCTTTATGACCGTGGGCTTCTTCTCCGCCGGCTCCTTGGTGCGGTAGCGGTCGAAGCGGTAGGCGGCCAGGCGCACGCCGAGCGCGGCCTGGGCGGCGGTATGGGCCCCGTCCTTGGGCAGGCGCAGGCGCAGGATGGCCAGGCCCGAGGCCTTCACCGCACCATAGGCGCTGGCGGCGGCGTTCTCCACGGCCAGGTCGTCGAAGGCGTCGGCCTTGCCCGCGCCCACCAGCACGATGCGCGGAGAGGCGCCCGGAGCGCCATGGACATCCAGGACCTGGCCCTTGGCGCCGGTAAAGCGGCCGCCGGCGACCGCGCGTCCCAGCGCGCCGCCTGCCTGAGCGTCGAGTTCTCCGGCCGCGCCGGCCAGGACATCACCCTCGAACACGATGACGGCCAGAGCCGTCTTGTCGGCCAAAGCGGCTTGCGCCGCGACGAACTCGATCTCCATTAGTCCCTCAAACTCCAGACGATGCGGGCGTGCGCCGCACGGGCCGACAACCGTGACCGTCCCTGCGGCGGTTGTGTGGCGCGGCGACGCATGATTTAGAACAGCTTCCGCGTGGGGGCGCGCAAAATCCCCCCAGAAACCTACATTTCTTCAATGCCGCTGATCGACCGCTATCTGTTCCGCCAGCTCCTGGGACCGACCGTGCTGGCCACGGCGGCGCTGACGGCCGTGGCCCTGCTGAGCCAGAGTCTGTCGGCCCTGGACATCATCGTCAGCCAGCGGCAGAGCGCGCTGGTCTTCGCCAAGGTGACGGTGCTGGCCTTGCCCCAGCTGCTCAACATGGTGCTGCCGATCGCCGTGTTCGTGGCGGCGCTGGTGGCGCTGAACCGATTGCACACCGAACAGGAGATCGTGGTCTGCTTCGCCGGCGGCATGAGTCGCTGGCGGGTGATCTCGCCGGCCCTGCGGCTGGCCTCGATCGTCGCGGTCCTCGCCCTGGTCATGAACCTCTGGATACAGCCGGCCGCGTCGCGGGAGATGCGCCAGACCCTGTTCAATGTGCGTACGGACCTCGCCTCGACGCTGATTCGCGAGGGCGAGTTCACCGCCCCCGCCCCCGGCCTGACCGTCTACGCCCAGTCCGTCGACGGGACCGGCCTGATCCACAACCTGTTCATCCATCAGGAGAAGGCTGACGGCGACGCGTCCACCTACACCGCCGACACCGGAAGGCTGGCCAAGCGCGGCGAGCGGCCCGTCCTGGTCATGCAGAAGGGCTCCAACCAGCAGTTCAGCGAGACCGGGGTGCTGAACTACCTCTCCTTCGACGAGTACATCTTCGATCTCTCACCGTTCATGGCGACCGGCGAGATGATTCATTACAAGCCCTCCGACCGTTACCTGCACGAGCTGCTGTTCCCCGACCTCCAGCAGGATTGGGAGAAGCGCAATCGGCTGAAGCTGCTGGCCGAGGGCCACAATCGCCTCGCAAGCCCCCTGTACAATGTCGCCCTGATGGCCATGGCCCTGTCGGCGATCATCGGCGGCCGCTTCTCGCGCATGGGCTATGGCCGTCGGATCGCCGTCGTCGGCGCGGCGGCGGTCACCGTGCGGATCCTGGGCTTCGTGGTCCAGGCGGGCGCCGAGTCCGAGGCCTGGCTCAACATCCTGCAATACGCCGTGCCGGTCGCGGCCACCTACTTCGCCCTGCACAGCATCTTCCGGCAGAAGGTCTCGCGGTTCATTGACATGCAGCTGAAGCCGGCGCGCATCCCCCGTCGCGCGGGAGCGGCGGCATGATCGGGTTTGGCCGCCTCGAACGCTACGTGATGGGACGCAGCCTGGCGGGAGTCGGCGCGGCCATGGCGGTCATCTCCGCGGTGATCCTGCTGGTCTCGTTCGTGAACCTGTCCCGGGAAGTGGCGGTGCGGGCCGACGTCGGCGTCGCCCAGCTCTTCGGCCTGACCCTGCTGCAGGCGCCGGCCACCATCCTGCTGCTGCTGCCCTTCGTCTTCCTGTTCGGCGGGATCGCCGCCTATGTGGGCCTGAACCGCCGCTCGGAGCTGGTGGCCATGCGCGCGGCGGGCATTTCGGCCTGGCGTTTCATCCTGCCCTCGGCGGGGGCGGCCTTCGTGATCGGCGTGATCACGGTGACGGTGTTCAACCCGCTCGCCGCGGCTTTCAGCGCCCGCTACGAATCCGACCGTGCCGACCTGATGGAGAACTACCTGACCGACGCGCCCAAGGAGGTGTGGCTGCGCCAGGGCGATGACCGGACCCAGATGGTGATCCACGCCAAGGCCCGTGACACCGTCGAGGGTGTGGTGCGGCTGAAGGCGGTGTCGATCTTCGTCTACCAGAAGGACAAGCGCGGCGTTCCCGTGTTCAAGCGCCGGCTGGAGGCGGCCGAAGCGCGTCTGCTGCCCGGCTATTGGCGGCTGACCGACGTCCGCGAGGCCTCCGCCGGCGAGAACTCGGTGCGCTCCGACTCGCTGTCCATCCGCTCAACCCTCGACGCCGAATCAGCCATGGAGCGCTTCGCCGCGCCCGAGTCGGTCGCGTTCTGGCGATTGCCGGCGGCAATCCGCATGACCGAGCAGGCCGGATTCTCGGCCGGCGGCTATCGGCTGCGGCACCAGCAGCTGCTGGCCACGCCCGTGCTGTTCGCGGCCATGTCGATCCTGGCGGCGGCGTTTTCCCTGCGCCTGGCCCGGCTCGGCGGCCTGGCAGGCCTTGCGGGGGCTGGGGTCGGCCTTGGTTTCGTCGTGTTCTTCTTCAACGAGTTCTCCGGGGCCCTGGCCGACGCCGACATCATTCCGCTGTTCGCGGCGGCCTGGGCGCCGCCGGTCGTGGCCCTGCTGTCTGGCCTCGCCCTGCTCTGCTACACCGAAGATGGTTGAATCGCCGGCGTTCCCGGTTATGCATCCGGTCACACCGCGTTGAGGGGATCCTTGGCTTCATGAGTTTGCGCAGGCGTTCAGCCTCGGCCAAGCGCGGCCTGCTCGCGGGCGTGGCGCTCCTGGTGCTGTCCTCGGCGCAGGCGTACGCCCAGGCGCCGAAGACCGGCCCCTCGCCCGACGGCCTGGCCGAGGATCAGCTTTACATGGAAGCGGACCTCGTGGTCCGCGACGACAAGAACAAGGTCAGCACCGCCACGGGGGACGTCGAGGTCCGCTACCAGGGCCGCACCCTACGCGCCCAGGAACTGGTCTATGACGAAGCCAAGGGCACCATGCGCGCCCGCGGCGAGACCTCGATCCTCAACGCCGACGGCTCGGTGGAATACGCTGACGAGATCGTGCTGGACGACAAGATGAAGGCGGGTGTCGCCACCGGCTTCGCCGCGCGCATGCCGAAGAACATCAAGATCGCCGCGGCCAGCGCCGTGCGGCGCTCCGACCGGATCAACGAGCTGAACCGGGCGATCTACACACCGTGCGATATCTGCGCCCCGGACGGAACCAAGCCCAAGACCCCGACCTGGTCGATCAAGGCCGAGCGAGTGGTTCAGGACAAGGACCGGCAGCTCGTCTACTACCGCAACGCAGTGGTGCAGATTTTCGGCGTGCCGCTGGTCTACCTGCCGGTGTTTTGGCATCCAGACCCCGAGGCGGTCCGCAAGTCCGGATTGCTGCCGCCCGAGCTCTCGGCCTCCGACCGCCGCGGCCTGTCGTACGAGCAGCCCTATCTGTTCGTTCTCTCGCCACATTCGGATTTGACGGTAAGTCCTCAAATCAACACGAAAGTTAGCCCTTTCGTCAATGGGCGTTATCGCAAGCGCTTCTACTCCGGCGCCCTCGACGCCCGCTTCGGCTATACCTATGACGAGGACTTTGACAGCAAGGGCGACCCGTTCGGCGACAAGACCTCGCGCAGCTACGTCCTCGCCTCCGGCGCCTTCGCCATCAACGACAAATGGCGCTGGGGTTTCACAGCCGAGCGGACGTCCGACGACCTGCTGTTCGACAAGTACGAGATCGGCGGCGTCTACGAGAACCGCGGCCCCTACGTGGCCGACGACCGGCGGCTGATCTCCCAGCTCTATACGACCCGCGAGACCCGGAACTCGTACTTCTCAGCCGCCGCCTTCACTATTCAGGGCCTGCGCCCGGGCGACAACGAGCGGACCTTCCCCATCGTGGGGCCGCTGATCGAGTCCCGCTGGGAGCCGGACGGCAAGGTCATGGGCGGACGCCTGAGGTTCCGGGCCAGCGCGGTGGCCCTGACGCGCGAGCAGTCACCGTTGAACGCCCCGCCGCTGCGCCTCGACGGCCTCGACAGCCGCCGCGCCACCGGCGAGGTCGACTGGCGGAGCGTCTACACCTCCACCGCGGGTCTGCGGATCGCGCCCTATGTCCAGGCGCGCTTCGACGCCTACAGCCTCGACGACAACTTCGTCGGCGTGGTGGGGGTGGGGCCGAGATCCAAGACCCTGTCGCGCGGACTGGCCGTCGCCGGCGCCGACATCTCGTGGCCGTTTATCCGTCGTTTCAAAGACTTGTCGGTTATTCTTGAGCCGATTGCTCAGATCGCCCTATCGCCGGACCTGAAGCAGGTCGAACTGGGTCGCAACGCCCTCGGGCAGCCGGTCTATCTGAACGAGGACTCGATCGCCTTCGAGTTCGACGAGACCAACCTGTTCCGCGCCAACAAATTCCCCGGCTACGACCTCTATGAAGACGGGCTGCGGGCAAATGTCGGCGGCCGTGCGTCGGTGTTCTGGGACGACGGGCGACGGGCCACCATCCTTGTTGGGCGCTCCCTGCGCACAGAACGCAACGATGTGTTCAACACCCAGAGCGGCCTGCGGCCAAAGGCCTCGGACTGGATCGTCTCGGCCACCGCCGAACCCCTGCGCGGCCTCTCGTTCTTCAGCCGAGCCCGCCTGGACGCCGACGACCTGAACATCGCCCGCGCCGAGACCGGAGCCAACGTCAATTCCAAGTGGGGCCACGGCTATGTCCGCTATCTGCGCGACCGGGCCGATCCCAACGGGCTCAAGGTGGAGAACCTCGATCTGGGCGGCGAGGTCTATCTGAGCAAGCACTGGGGTCTGACGGCCTACGGCAATCGTGACCTCGTGCAGAAGGCCTGGGTGATCCGCGACCTGGGCGTGGTCTACCGCGACGAATGCACCCGGCTCGACTTCATCTATCGCCGGGAAGACACGATCCTGGGCCGGCTGGGGCCGTCCGAGTCCTTCACCTTCCGCCTAACCCTCGCCACACTAGGCGAACAGTAATATGGCTACTGACAACCGCGGCCCCGAGGCCGCACGCTGCGGCGCTACGCTAAGGAAGACCTCACCCATGATCCCCGCGCGTAAAGTCACGGGCCTCGCGGCGCGCGGCGTCGCCTTGGCGGCCGCCCTGGCCGCAGTCGGCGCTCCGCCGATCGTTTGGGCCCAGACCCCCGCGCCCGCCGCGCCGCCAGCCGCCGAGGCGCCGCGTCCTGTCGCTGCCCAGGGGCTCAGCGAGTCCGTGGCCGCCGTGGTCAATGACGACATCATCTCGACCTATGACCTGGCCCAGCGCATGCGCCTGCTGATCGCCACGTCCGGCATCCAGCCGACTGAGCAGAATATCCAGCAGTTCCAACGCGAAGCGCTGATCTCCTTGGTCGACGAGCGGCTTCAGATGCAGGAGCTTCGGCGCCAGGAGAAGGACCAGAAGATCGAGATCGTCGCCGACGACGCCGAACTCAACGCCGAGATCGCCGATATGGCGAAGAACAACAACGTCCCCACCGAGCAGTTCATCGCCTCGCTGGAGGCCCAGGGCATCGGGATCGGCACCCTGAAGGAACAGATCCGCGCCCAGACCAGCTGGCAGCGCTGGATCCGCGGGCGCTACGGCTCGCGGCTGCGCATCGGCGAGGACCAGGTCAAGGCCCAGCAGCAGCGCCTGGCGGCCTCGGCCTCCAAGCCGCAGTTCCAGATCAGCGAAGTCTTCCTCGACGCCAACCGCGTGGGCGGCATGGAGACGGCGATGACCGGGGCGACCCAGCTCATCGCCCAGATGCAGCAAGGCGCGCCCTTCCAGGCCGTGGCCCGCCAGTTCTCGGCCTCGGCCACCGCCGCGGCGGGCGGCGACGCCGGTTGGGTCGCGGCCGGCGAGATGGCTCCCGAGGTGGAAGCCGCCCTGGAGCAGATGCGTCCGGGCCAGCTCTCCCGGGCCATCCAGGTGCGCGATGGCGTCTACATCATCTATCTGCGCGACAAGCGCTCCGGCGCGGGTGCGTCGGTGGTCAATCTGAAACAGGCGGCCCTGGCCTTGCCCCAGGACGCTACGGCCGCTCAAGTCAGCGCGGCGACCGCCACCCTGACCGCCCTGCGCGGCCAGGTCACCGGCTGCGGCGACCTGGAGGCCAAGGCCGCCAAGGTGAGCGGTGTGGTGGCCGGGGATCTGGGCGAAGCGGAGATCAAGGATCTGGCGCCGGCCTTCCGCAGCGCCGCCGAGACCTTGCAGCCGGGCCAGCTCTCCGAACCGATCCGCACCGCGGCGGGCCTGCACATCCTGGCCGTCTGCTCCAAGCGGGCCGGAGGCGCGGACGCGGCGACCAGCGAACAGATCGAAAGTCGACTGTTCGGACAGCAACTGAGTATGATCGCCCGGCGCTATATGCGCGACTTGAGAACATCGGCCACGATCGAGACGCGGTGAAGAACGGACCTCTCGCGCTGACCCTGGGCGATCCCGCCGGGATCGGCCCCGAGATCATCGTCAAGGCCTGGAGCCAGCTCCGGGCCGACGGGCCGGAGTTCGTTGTCGTCGGAGACTATCAATCCCTGGCCTCGGCCTCGGGCGCCACCGCGGTCCGCCGCGTCACCACCCCCAGCGAGGGCAGCCGGGTTTTCTCCGAGGCCCTGCCCGTCATCGACCTGCCCCTGCGCAGCCCTGTTGTGGCAGGCCAGCCCTCCGCCACCGCCGCCCGCGCCATCATCCAATGGATCGAGACCGGAGTGGGCCTGGCGCTTTCGGGCGCCGTGCGCGGCCTGGTCACCGCCCCGATCGCCAAGGCGCCGCTCTACGAGGCGGGCTTCCCGTTCGCCGGCCACACCGAATTCCTGGGCGAATTGACCGCCAGCGCCGGTTTCGACGGCGCCAGGGGCCCTGTCATGATGCTGGCCGTGGACGGTCTGCGCACGACGCTGGTCACCGTGCATGAGCCCCTCGCTCAGGTCGCGGCCAAGCTCACCATTGAAAAGGTCGTCAACGCCGGCCTGGTGACAGCCCAGGCCCTGCGCACCGATTTCGGGATTGCCGCCCCCCGCCTGGCGGTGGCCGGGCTCAATCCCCACGCGGGGGAGAACGGCTCAATCGGTCGCGAGGAAATAGAGATCATCGCGCCGGCCGTCCGTTCGCTGCGCGAGCTGGGAGTCGACGCCATCGGGCCCACGCCCGCCGACAGTCTGTTCCACGAGGCTGCTCGCGCCCGCTACGACGCGGCGCTCTGCATGTACCACGATCAGGCCCTGATCCCGGTGAAGATGCTCGACTTCTGGGGCGGGGTGAACGTGACGCTGGGCCTGCCCATCGTGCGGACCTCACCGGATCACGGTACCGCCTTCGATATCGCCGGCCGCGGCTACGCGCGTCCCGACAGTCTGGTGGCCGCCATCCGCATGGCCGACGAGATCGCCGCCCGTCGGGACGCCTAGTCCAGCGGGCTCAAGGGCGGGCGCGGCCCGATCGGGTCGAGATCCAGGCCGGGGTCGTAATTGTGTCCTCGCCCATTCCTGGTCTGGCTGATCGCCAGGGTCAGGCTGCCGGTCTCGCCGAGCGGCATGACGCCGACCAGATAGCCGCTGAGATAGCCACCGGTCCCGACCGCCACGCCTACCTCGCCGTGGATCCGCCGGCGCTGATCGATGCTCGACCCGTCGACGGGCTCGGGCGCTACGGCGATCCACCGGTCGATCTGGGCAGCCGCGGCGGGCGGCGCACCGGCGGCGGCCGTCGAGATCGCCTCCTCCGCCGACGCGGGGACGGCGCAGAGCGCCAGCATCAGGGCCGAGAGCAGGCTTGGCGCATGGACGGACATCGATGGTCTCCTGGACGCGGAAGGTCGCGCCCGATTGCGACCTGTTGAGGGCGCTTGCCCACCGCTTGTCGCCATGGCCTCCTCCCCGGGTTCGCAGTCCAGGGATCGCCCATGCTCAATCGCCGCCACGTCCTTGCGGGCGCCGTTGCTTCTTTGGCCGCCGCCAACATCGCCCGCGCCGAGGCCGGATCCGCGGCCGCCCGCGCCAGGGCGCTCTATGACGAGATCTTCGAGTCGATCCTGCGAACCTCGCCCACCACCGCCTCGGGATTGGGTTTCGACGCGGGAGCGCGAGCGGCGCTGAAATCGAAACTGGACGACCGCTCGCCGGCCGGGCGGATGAACGTTTTCCAACCGCTAATCGACGCGCGGCCCAGGCTCGCGGCCATCGACCGCAAGGCGCTCACCGGGTTGGACGCGAGCCGGTACGACACCGTGGTCTGGCTGGCCGACCGCGACGCCGAGGCCGCCGCCTTCCCCTATGGCGGGGTCGATTCCTACGACTATCCCGTGCCCTACGTGGTCAGCCAGCTCACCGGCGCCTACCAGAAGATCCCGGACTTCCTGGACTCCAAGCACGTCATCGAGACCAAGGCCGACGCCGAGGCCTATCTCTCGCGCCTGACCGCCTTCGCCCAGAACGTCAGGGACGAGAACGGCCGCCTGCGCGCCGACGCGGCCCTGGGGGTGGTCCCGCCAGATTTCGTGCTGGACAAGGCGCTGACCCAGCTGCGGTCCCTGGCGGCCCAGAAGGGCGAGACCTCGGGACTGGCCGCCTCCCTGGGTCGCAGGGCTGCTGAAAAGAGCCTCGGGACCGACTGGGCGGCCAAGGCCGCGACCATCGTCGACGGACCGCTGGCCGAGGCGCTCGCCGACCAGATCGCCCTGTTGACCGAGCATCGCCGCACCGCCCTCCATGAGGCCGGGGTGAGCCGCCTGCCCGACGGCGGCCGCTATTACGATCTCGGCCTGCGCTACCACACCACCACCAACTTGACGCCGGCGGAGGCTCACAAGGTCGGCCTGGCCCAGGTGGCCGAACTGTCGGCCCGCGCCGACATCCTGCTGCGGGCCCAGGGCCTGACCCAGGGATCGGTGGGCGCCCGGCTCACCGCCTTCGGCAAGGACCCGAGCCAGCTCTATCCAAACACCGACGACGGCCGGGCCGCCCTGTTGGCCCACCTCAACGGCATGATGGAGGCCGTCCGGGACCGCACGCCGCGGGTGTTCGCCACCCTGCCCAAGGCCGGCATGGAAATCCGCCGGGTTCCGCCCGCCATCGAACTGGGCGCCCCGCGCGGCTACGCCGAGGGCGGCACCCTGGACGGCTCCCGACCGGGGACCTTCTACATCAACCTGCGAGACACCGCCGACTGGCCGAAATGGTCGTTGAACAGCCTGACCTATCACGAGAGCGTCCCGGGCCACCTGTTCCAGGGCGCGGTGCTGCTGGAGGCGCCTGGCGCGCCCCTGCTGCTGAAGACCATGGGCTTTACCGCCTATGGCGAGGGCTGGGGTCTCTATGCCGAGCAGCTCGGCGACGAGCTTGGCATGTATGACGCCTATCCGGCCGGCAAGATCGGCTACCTGCAGTCCTTCCTCTACCGCGCCGCGCGGATCGTCCTGGACACTGGCATCCACTCCCAGGGCTGGAGCCGCGAGAAGGCGGTGGCCTACATGATCGAGACCGTCGGCCTGCCGGTGGGCGCCGCGGAGAACGAGATCGACCGCTACGTGGTGTGGCCAGGCCAGGCCTGCGGTTACAAGATCGGCCACACGGAGTTCGACCGACTGAGGACCAAGGCCCGCACCGCACTGGGCGCCAAGTTCGACCTGAAAGCCTTCCACGATGTGGTGCTGCTGGGCGGCGCCATGCCGCTGGCGGTGCTGGAGCGGGTGGTGGACGATTGGACGCGGCGGAGCCTCGGCGCTTGATCCACACCCCCGACGCATCCAATGATCAGATGCGGCGTTGCACCTGCGCCCGCTTGGATACCCAAACATGACACGCAGCCCCCAGTGGCTCTCGCTATCGCTCTCCGCCTGGCAGATGGGCCTGGAGGCCCAGCAGGTCATCGCCCTGCGGCTGACCAAGCTCGCCTTCGGCGGTGAAGCGGCGGTCAAGGAGACCGCCCTGATGATCTCGGAGAAGACCGAGTCGATGATGGCGTTGCAGTCGGACATGGCCTTGGCCCTGATGTCGGGCACCGGCCACCTGGCGCCGGCGCGGGCCGTCACCCACTACCGCCGGAAGATCCGCGCCAACCGCCGGCGCCTGACGCGCTAGGACCTAAACAACTCCTGCTGGGAACGCGGCGCTGGTCGTGGCAATCTCCCCCGAACGCGGATATGCGAAGGGGGCTTGCATGGTTGCGACGACGATGGGCGCCGAGCGCGCCGAGACACGCTGGTTCTATGTTGGCATGGCCGCGGTGTTCGCCGTCATCGCCTTCGGAGGCTTCATCCCGACCTACTGGTCCAAGCTCGCCACGGGCACCTTCGGCGGCGCGCCGATCCTGCACATCCACGGACTGATCTTCTTCACCTGGACGCTGTTCTACCTGGTCCAGACATCTCTGGTCGCCCTGGGTCGCACCTATGATCACCGGAACTGGGGCCTGGCCGGCATCGCGCTCGCCACGGGCATGTGCTTCACGGTGGTGCTGGCGGCGATCAACTCCATCAAGGTGGCCGAGACCATCGGCATGGGCGACCAGGCGCGCCAGTTCTCCATCGTCTCGCTGACGGGGATCGTGCTGTTCGCCGGCTTGTTCGGCACGGCCATCGCCAACAACACCCGTGCGGACGTCCACAAGCGGCTGATGCTGCTGTCGATGATCCCGCTGATGGAAGCGGCCAGCGCCCGGGTGTTCATGGTGCTATTGGCGCCGCCCGGCGCCGTGGGGCCGCCGCCGGTCCAGGTCACCATTCCGCCCAGCATCTTCGTCGACCTGCTGATTGTCGTGGCCATGGTCTATGACTGGCGTACGCGAGGACGGCCGCACCCGGTCTACCTTTGGGGCGGCGGAGCCATCGTCCTGCACCAGATTGGAGCGATCGCCCTGGCCGGTACGCCCGGCTGGATGGCCGTCGCAACCTGGGTCGAGTCCCTTACGGGCTGAACCGAACCGCGCCAGACCTTCCGCGTTCTCATATAACGTGAACGCGCAGGAGACCTGGCCATGGAACGGACATTGCGATGAGCGTCGCCTTCACCAAGGAAGGCGACCACGAGGCGGCCGCGGCGGACCTGCCAGACCGTCCGATCTCGCCCCATCCGAACCTGGTCACCGCCAAGGGTCTCGCCGCCATCGACAAGGCCCTTGCGGCCGCGCGCGCCGCCTATTCCGCGGCTCAGGCCGGCGGCGAAGTCCAGGCAGATCGCACGGCCATGGCTCGGGCCACCCGCGACCTACGCTACTATTCCGCTCGGCGCGGCAACGCCCAGCTGGTCGAGCCCGATCCCGCCAGCGACACCGTCCAGTTCGGACGCCGGGTGACCTTCGAGCGCGAGGACGGCCGGCGCCAGACCTACGCCATCGTCGGCGAGGACGAGGCCGACCCGGCCAAGGGCTCGGTGTCCTACATCTCGCCGCTCGCCCAGGCCCTGCTGGGCAAGTCGGTGGGCGACATCGCCAAGGTCGCCGGCGCGGAGGTCGAGGTGGTGGAAATCGGCTAGCGCCGATCCTCGGCCGCGCGCAGGACGAAGGCCAGGATCTCGGCGACCGCCACGTACAGGCGCTCGGGAATTTCCGTCTCCAGCTCGATGCTGGAGAGCGCCTGGGCGAGCGGGGCGTTGCGCTCCAGGGGCACGCCATGGGCCTGGGCCGTCTCGACGATCCGCTGGCCGATCAGACCCCGGCCGGTGGCGACGACGGTCGGCGCCCCCTGCCCTTCGTACTTGAGCGCCACCGCCAGCCGGTCCTTGAGCGGCCCGCTCATGAGGTCTGGTCCACCAGGCGGCCGGCTGCCGGGGCGGGGCTCGGTGGAGCACCGGCATGGACGGCGATCTCGGCGCGAAGCTGGACAGCGGCGAGCGCGGCGCTGAGCAGGCCCTGGTCGGCGCGCAGGCGGTCCAGGCCCTCCGCGCGCTCGGCCCACAGGCTGACGCCGGCCTGAGCGCCGGTGAGGCTGACGCGGGCGTGGATCGGGCCCAGGGGCTCTGCGTCCAGCGAAAAGGCCGCCCGCCAGACCGGTTCGACCTCGCCGGCCTCGCCGCGTCCGTCGCGGGACACCTCAAACTGGGCGACGCTCGCGCCCTGCGGTGTGACGAAGGGCATCTCGAACATCCAGCGGGTGACCTGGGCCTCGGGGCCGGTCTCAACCGGCAACGAAGCGATCTGCAGCAGCTCCACGCGGCCCAGGGCCGCCTCGGTCTCGCGGGCAAGCTCCTGGCCCATCACGACGGGCGAGCCGCCGGGCGAAAGCTTGCTGACGGCAGGGGCCTGGGCGCGGGTTCCGCCGGCCCGATACGGCGGCGGCGGCACGGCCGACCTGTGACCCTGGGGGGCCGGCGCGGCGGCCAGCCAGGTCGACAGAGCCTGGCGCAACACCAGCAAGCCGGCCTTGAGATCGTGCCCCACAGGAGATGCCAAGGGAGCGGCGGCCAGTTTGGCCTCGAGAAACAGGCCCGAGCGGGCCATGGCCTTGGCCACATCGGGCCCGGTGACGTTGCTGGCCAGCGGGGGGGCGTGGGCCAGGACCCGGACCGCGGCGTCGCGCACCGGGCTCGGCAGGGCCTGGTCCTCGGCCGCCTGGGAGAGATCGGCGATCAGCGGCGCGAGGCCGCCCTGCCGCACCGCGGCGCCCCGGGTCACCTCGGCGACCGCCAGGGCCTGGATCTGGGCGGGATTGAGCTCCGGAAGCGGCCTATTGGCGTGCACTGTCGCGGCGACGGCGCGAACCGGCGTCACCGGAATGGTCAGGTTGGGCAGCGACACGCCCGAGATCGGTGCGATCGTCACGAGAGACCCGCCAGGTTGATCCAGCCGCAGGATAGCTGCGCGGGGTGAAGCGGGGCTTAAGGACTTGATATTCCGGTGCTAGGGAGAGGCGTGACACACACCCTGGCTGACCTCCCCCCGCTTCGCGAGACCCTGGCCGAGCACGGCCTGATGGCCAAGAAGAGCTTCGGCCAGCACTTCCTGCTGGACCTTAACATCACCCGCAAGATCGCCCGGCTGGCGCAGGTGGGCGAAGGCGACCACGTGATCGAGGTGGGCCCGGGCCCCGGCGGCTTGACGCGGGCCTTGCTGGAGACCGGCGCGCGGGTGACGGCCATCGAGAAGGATCCGCGGTTCCTACCCCTGCTGGAGGAGCTGGCCTTGGCGGCCGACGGCGCCCTGACTATCCGCGTGGAGGATGCGCTCGGCGCCGACGAGGCGGCGCTGGCGGGCGGCGCTCCGGCCCATGTGGTCTCCAACCTACCCTACAATGTCGGTACGGCTCTGCTGATCAAGTGGCTGACGGGTACATTCACCCCCGCCTCCATGACATTGATGTTCCAAAAGGAAGTGGCGGAACGGATCATCGCCCGGCCGGGGGACGACGCCTATGGCCGGCTGGCGGTTCTGGCCCAGACCACGGCCAATGCGGCCCTGGTCATGGACGTTGGCCCCCGCGCGTTCACGCCGCCGCCCAAGGTGTCCTCGGCCGTGGTCCACCTGACGCCCCGCGCCGATCGCCCCGCGCCCGAACGTCTGGCGGCCCTTCAGACCGTCACCGCGGCCGCCTTCGGCCAACGCCGCAAGATGCTGCGCTCCAGCCTCAAGGTGCTGGGAGGCGAAGCCCTGTGCGCCAAGGTCGGCATCGCGCCCGAGGCGCGGGCGGAGACCATCTCCGTCGAGGGCTTCCTGGCGCTGGCGGACGCCTGGCGGGCCTAGTCGGCCCCGCCGCCGTCGTTACCGCAGTCGGGGCCATCATTGGCCGCGCCCGACAGAGCTATGGAGCTGGGAGCCTCAGCCTCACTGGCGCGGTCACGTCGACTTCGCCGCCCCAAGGTGAGTATCACCAGGCCCACGATCAACGCTAACCCGCCGATGACCGCCCACAGACTCTGGCCGGTCATGAAGCTGCCTGGGAGGACGCCGACTCCTTGCAGGATCCAGATGAGGCCGACACCACACAGCACGGCCCCGAGCACCTTGATGATCATGACACCCCCCCCGCCAGGGCCGAGGCCCCTTCCCAGGCCAGTTTGGCCCCAACCACCACCAGCAGGCCATAGACGATCTGGTAGAACCGCTCGGCCGGGACCCGCCGCACCAGCCAGACCCCGGCCCAGGTCGAGGCGATGGCCAGGGGCAGCAGGACGAGGGCCGTGCCCAGGGCCTGCGGCGTGAACTGGCCCAGCGCCCAATAGGCCGGGACCTTCATCCAGTTCACCACAGCGAAGAAGATAGCGCTGGTGCCGACGAACACGTCGCGGGGCAGCCGTTTGGGCAAGACGTAGATCTGAAAGGGCGGTCCGCCGGCATGGGCGAGCTGGCTGGTGAAGCCCGCCGTGATCCCGGCCAGCACGCCCCGCCAGGGGATGCGTTCGCGCCGAACCTCCAGGACCGGCGCGCCGGCCCGGTCCAGCCACAGGCGTTGCAGGGAAAAGGCCACTGCGATCACACCCACCGCCAGCTCCACCGCCCCGGGACGCACGAAGGCCGCGAGGCCGTATCCCAGCCCGATCCCGATCGCGGCGCTGGGCAGCATCAGCAGCAGCACGCCCTTGTCCCAGGTCTTCCGGAAGGCCGAGACGCTGACCACGTCCTGAACGATCAGGATAGGCAGGGTGATGGAGGCCGCCAGCACCGGCGAAATCGCCAGCGCCATCAGCGGCACGGCGATCACACCCATGCCGGAGAACCCGCCCTTGGCCAGGCCCAGCAGGATCACCGCCGGGATGGCGACGAGATAGAAGAACGGGTCGGTGAGGATCGGAAGGTTTGCGACCGTCACGCGCTTACCGGCGCTTGCCCAGCTCGGTGGCGATGTCCTTGACGTTGTGGCCGACCTTCTTGTGCGCCGCGGCGATCTGCTCGGGCGTCACGCCCCAGCGCTTGGCCCAGAACGCCACCTCGTGGCGCTCGCGGATGTCGATTCGGGGCCGGTCGCGGAAGTCCCGCTTGCCCTTGGGTTCAGCCATGATCGCCTCCGCTCGCCCTCAGGTCCTGCAGCCATTCGCCGGCCGCCCGCGCGTCGGCCTCGTGGCCCAGCTCGCGCCAGGTCTCGGCCAGGGCGGCGGCCTGCCACGCCTGCATCGAGGGTAGCGCCAGCAGCCGCTCGGCGTAAGCCTGGGCGGGCGGCGACAAGGACAGGCCGTAGGTCTGCAATCGGAAGGCCACCGGCGCGAAGAAGGCGTCTACCGCGCCGAACGCCCTACCGGCGAGGAACGGGCCGCCGAACCGCTCGAGGCCTTCGCGCCATAGCTCGTCCATCCGCGCCAGGTTCTGCTCCAGCTTGGGCGATCTCTCGCCCAGGCGCACTCGGATGCCGACATTCATGGTGCAGGCTTCGCGCAGGGTGGGGAACCCGGCGTGCATCTCGGCGGCTGCGCTGCGCGCCCAGGCCCGCGCGTCGGGATCCTTGGGCCAGACTCCCTCATGCCTTTCGGCCAGGTACTCGACGATGGCCAGAGATTCCCAGACCGACCGGTGGCCGTCCCGGAGAGCCGGGACCAGACCGGTGGGAGAGAACCCGCGAAAGGCCTGCCAATTCGATTCGGGATCGAAGGGCGTCAGGCGCTCGTCGAACGGGATGCCCAGCTCGCGCATCAGCACCCAGGGCCGCAGCGACCAGGACGAGTAGTTCTTGTTGGCGATGTGCAGCTCGTACATGACCCACGCCTAGCGCGATTCCGGGTCCGACTTTCGCACGCCGCCGTTATCGTACGACGTGCGGCGTTTCCTATGTTTAGGTCGAACGCCATGACCGCCGACTCGTCCTCCGCCGGCGATCCCAGACGCAGCCTCGAACTGCTCTGGGGTCTTGCCCCCGCCCGCCGCCGCGGGCCGCGCCCCCGCCTCAGCGTGGAGGAGATCGCCATCGCCGCCATCGAGCTGGCGGACGCCGAGGGCCTGTCGGCGCTCTCCATGCGCCGGGTCGCAGACCGGCTGAAGGTCGCCACCATGTCGCTCTACACCTATGTGCCCTCCAAGGCGGAGCTGATCGACGTCATGCTGGACCGGGTCTATGGCGAGACGCCCAAGACCTACGGGACGGGCGCCGGCTGGCGGGCGCGGCTGGAGCAGGTCGCCCGCGACAACTGGGACCTCTACCATCGTCATCCCTGGATGCTGCAGGTGGTGATGCACCGCCCGGTGCTCGGCCCCAACATGATCGCCAAGTTCGACTTCGAGCTGCGCTCCATCGAGGGCGAAAGTCTGACCGACCTGGAAATGGACCAGGTGATCAGCCTCATCTCCAACTATGTGCACGGCGCGGTGCGCAGCGCGGTGGAGGCCATGCAGGCCGAGAGCCGCACTGGGCTAAGCGACGCCCAATGGTGGGAGATCAGCGGGCCGCTGCTGGAGAAGGTGTTCGATCCGACGCAGTTTCCCACCGCCGCCCGGGTGGGGGCCGCTGCGGGCGAAGCCTATGAGGCCGTCGGTGACCCCGAGCGCGCCTTCGCCTTCGGACTGGAGCGGGTGCTGGACGGGATCGAAGCGCTTATCGCGAGGGGCTCGGCCTAGAGACCACGAAGGCCGCGCAGGCGGCCAGCGCCGCGGCCACGACGAGCGCCAGCCACACCTGCGGGTGGGCGGTCAGGAAGAAGACCACGAAGCCGAAAGCCATCCCCGCGCAGGCCATCACCTTGGCGGGACGTGGAATGGCGCCTTGCTCGCGCCAGGCCCGCAGGGTCGGGCCGAATTGCGCATGGTCCATCAGCCAAGCCTCCAGCCTGGGCGAAGACCTGGCGAAACAGCCGGCGGCCACGATCAGGAAGATGGTCGTGGGCATGAGCGGCAGGAGAGCGCCCACGATTCCGAGCGCCGTGAAGACCAGTCCGAGCACCAGAAAGAAGGTCCGCGCCATGCCGCCCGACCCTCTACGGGAAACGCAGGTCGCGAAACACCCGCAACTGCAAATTCAGTCCAGACTCGCGACCCGGGCGGCCAGGGCGGTATTCACGGCCTCATAGGCCGGTGTGAAGTCACGGGCGACGCGCGCGGCGCTCCAGGTGGACGGCAGCAGGCCCGAAAGCACCTCGGTGTGGACAACCCGCGTCCCCGCGCCCTCCGGCGCCAGCAGGAAACCGTGACGGCCCTTGAAGATCAGCGGCACGTGACCGGCCCAGGCCAGTTCACGCCCCGGCTCGGCGGCCACGATGCGGACGGTCTGGCGGATCACCGCTCCCGGCTTGCCCGGGAGATCGCGGAAAACCATCGCGACCCGTACGCCCAGCCGCGCCTCGCCACGCGCCTCCAGGTTCAGCGGGTTCCATTCGGGATAGCGCGCGAAGTCGGCCAGCACCGAATAGACCCGGTCCGGGCTGGCGGGGATTACGGCCTCGGTGCGGATGCTATGCATGCCTATCGCGCGACGTTGAGCAGGAAGGTGTGGGTTTCCTCGCCCAGGGTGACCTTGATGGTCAGCGACGTCACCCCCTTCGGCAGCGGGCCGAGCCCGAGGTCGGTCATATGCTCCTCACCAGATCGCACCGTCTGGGCCAGGAAGCCCCGGTCGGCGATGGCACCCAGGACCGCGGCGGTCTCCTCCTGCGCCTCCCTTACCCCGGCCTGGACGGACGGGTTGGGGCGGGTCGGCCGGTCGCGCATGGCCGCGCCGACGGCGTCGAGCTTGGCGGCGAAGCGGGCGCGGCTCTCACGCTTTCGCGCGTCGGCCTCCACGGCGGCCGCCAGCTCGTCATGGGTCAGGATCGGCAGGACCAGGCCCTGGTCGGTGGTCACCTGCACCGCCTCGGGGACCATGTTGACCGAGACCGGGCCGTTATTTTTGACCCCCAGGCGGACGGTCGGGAAGTCCCGCTCGTCGATGACGGCGCGTTCGATCATCAGGGCCACGTCGGTTCGCGCCAGACTGGAGAGCGATCCCGCGCGGCCTTGGCGGTACTCCACCGGCGCGCCCATGGTGGAGATCGGCGTGATCCTGATGGACCCGGCCAAGGCGGGCGTCGCCAGGGCGACCGCGGCGGCGAAAATCAGTTTCTGCATGAGGCGCCCTCCACGGCGAAGCCTAGGCAATGGCCTATGCACGGTGAAGGTGTATTTTTTCTATCCGACCTACTCGCGCAGAAGGCCCTCGACGAACGTCGGCAGCCAGGTGTTGCGGCCGGGCTTCATGCGCTCGGCGCGGTAGATGTGGCCGAGATCCGCATAGGCCCGGTCGAAACTCTTATTCACGATCACGTAGTCATAGAGGCCCCAGTGAGCGATCTCTTCCTTGCCGAGCAAGAGCCGTTGGGCGATCACCTCCTCGCTGTCCTGGGCGCGGGCGTGCAGCCGGCGCGACAGGTCCTCCCATGAGGGGGGCAGGATGAAGACGCGGACGCTGTCGTCGGGAGTTTTCTCGGCGATCTGCTTTGCGCCCTGCCAATCGATGTCGAACAAGACATCCTTGCCGTCCAGCAGGGCCTCCATCACCGCCGCGCCGGGCGTGCCATAGAGGTTGCCGTTGACCTCGGCCCACTCCAGGAACCCGCCGTCGGCGATCTTGGCCTCGAAGGCCGCCCGGTCGACAAAGAAGTACTCCCGCCCCTCCTCCTCGCCCGGCCGGGCCGCGCGGGTGGTCCAGGAGATCGACAGGGTCATGTCCGCGTGATCGGCCACCAGCCGCCGGGATAGCGAGGTCTTGCCCGCGCCGGCCGGACTGGAGACCAGCAGCAGCAGGCCGCGGCGCTGGGTCTCCCAGGGCTTGGCGTCGCCGTCACTCGACATTCTGCACCTGCTCTCGGAACTGCTCGATGGTGGCCTTGAGATCCAGCCCGATACTGGTCAAGGCCGACAGCGCCGACTTCGAACAGAGGGTGTTGGCCTCGCGCATGAATTCCTGGGTCAGGAAGTCCAACCGGCGGCCCGAGGGGCCCTCTCCCGCGATCAGCGCCCGTGCGCCGTCGATATGGCCGGCCAGCCGGTCCAGTTCCTCGCGGACGTCGGCCTTCACCGCCATGGCGGCGGCCTCGGTGACGACCCGGTCAACCGGGGCGGCCTCGCCCAGCAGCTCGATCATCCGCGCCTCAAAGCGCGCCTTGATCGCGGCGGGCTGGCCGGCCGCCGTCTCACCCGCGTGGCGGACGAGGAGCTCGATGCGATCCACCAGGGTGATCAGCACGCCGACCAAGGCAAACCCTTCCTCGCGCCGCGCCTCGGCCAGGCCTTCCAGGGCAGCCCCGATGGAGAGCGCCATGGCCGCCTCGATGGCGGCCTGGGCGTCGGGATCGTCCAGGGTCTCGGCGGCTTCCACCACCCCGCGCAGGGCGAGCAGACCGTCCAGACTGGGCGGGGCGGCCTTGCCGGCCGCCAGCAGGCCGGCGCCCGCCTCCAGATAGCGCTCGATCTGATCGAGATTGATCCGGACCTGGGCGCCGCCCTCGCTGCGCTTGGCCTGCACGCCGATGGTGACCTGGCCGCGAGCAAAGCGGGCCTGTGTCCCGTCGCGCGCCACGCGTTCGAGTGTATCGAAGCCCGGCGGGCCGCGGAACCGGACCTCCAGGTTGCGGCCGTTGACCGAGCGGGCCTCCACCGACCAACTCCAGTCGCCCGCCGCGCCCTCGGCCCGGCCGAACCCGGTCATTCCGTTCAGCGGCATGGCTAGCGTTCCTTCAGGGCCTGGGCCCGGTCCTTCAGCGCCTCGACCTCGCGCTGGCGCTCGATGGCGCGCCAGCGATCGACGTTCTTCAGGTGCTCATCGTAGGTGGCGGCGAAGACGTGACCGCCGGTGCCGTCGGCGACGAAGAACAGGGCGTCGGACTTGGGCGGATCCAGCACTGCGGCAAGCGCCGCCCGGCCGGGATTGGCGATCGGCGTCGGGGGCAGGCCATCGATCTGGTAGGTGTTGTAGGGGTTGGGCTGGGCCAATTCCGAGGCCCGCAGGCCCCGGCCCAGCGGCTTGCCGCCGGTCAGGCCGTAGATGATGGTCGGATCGCTTTCCAGCCGCATGCCGGCGCGCAGCCGGTTGACGAACACCGCCGCCACTCTCGGCCGCTCCGAGGCGACGCCGGTCTCCTTCTCGACGATGGAGGCGAGCGTCACGGCCTCGTCCGGCGTGGCGATGGGCAGGCCCGGCTGGCGCTTGGACCACAGCAGGCCCAGCAACTCCTCGCGGGCGTCCATCATCCGCTTCAACACCGCGGCGCGGTCCTCGCCGCGCTCGAATTGATATGTCTCCGGAAGAATCGAACCCTCCGGCGGAGCCGGGGCGACACCTGTCAGCTCGGACTTGGCGGCCAGGGCCTCGACCACGGCCTCGGACGTCATGCCCTCGGGTACGGTGATCTGGTGGACCACGATGCGACCGTCGCGGATATCGTCGAGGACGCTGGCCATGGAGGCGCGGGTCCTGAACTCGTACTCGCCAGCCTTCAGCGATCGCGCTGCGCCGGTGATCTGAGCTGCCGCGGCGAAGATGGCGTCCGAACGCACCACGCCGGCGCGCTTCAGGGTCGCGGCGATCTCGGACACTCCCGCGCCCTTGCGCAGCATGACCACGGTAACTTCGCCGGACTTCGCCGCCGGGCCTGGACCCTGGTAGGACCAGACCGCCCAGACCAGGAACAGAACCACGGCTGCGGCCAGGGTGGCCGCGGCGCTGGCGAGGATGATGATCAGGCGTCGCGCGGGCGACAGGCCGCCGCGACGTGCGCGCGAGCTCACGAGACCTTCTTGAACACCACCGAGGCGTTGGTGCCGCCAAAGCCGAAGCTGTTGGAGAGCACCACCTCGATGGCCATCGGCTTGGCCGTATTGGGAACCAGGTCGATTTCCGTGACCACGGACGGACTGTCCAGGTTGATGGTCGGCGGCGCGATCTGGTCGCGGATGGCCAGGCAGGAGAAGATCGCCTCGATGGCTCCGGCCGCACCCAGCAGGTGGCCAGTGGCCGACTTGGTGGAGGACATGGTCACGGTCTTGGCGGCGTCTCCCAGAATCCGGGTCACGGCGCCCAGCTCGATCTCGTCGCCCAGCGGCGTGGAGGTGCCGTGGGCGTTGATGTAGTCGATCTCGGAGGGGTCGATGCCGGCGTCCTTGATCGCCGCCCGCATCGCCCGGAAGCCGCCATCGCCGTCCTCGGCTGGGGCAGTGATGTGGTAGGCGTCGCCGGCCAGGCCGTAGCCCAGCACCTCGGCGTAGATCTTGGCCCCGCGGGCCTTGGCGTGCTCGTACTCTTCCAGCACCAGGACGCCGGCGCCCTCGCCCATCACGAAGCCATCGCGGTCCCGGTCATAGGGCCGGCTGGCCTTCTCGGGCGTCGCGTTGAAATTGGTCGACATGGCGCGGCAGGCGATGAAGCCCGCGACGCCCACCGGGCAGATCGCCGCCTCGGCCCCGCCGGCCACCATCACGTCGGCGTCGCCGTACTTGATCATCCGCGCGGCGTCACCGACCGCGTGGGCCCCGGTGGCGCAGGCGGTGACCACCGAGTGGTTAGGGCCCTTGAAGCCGTAGCGGATCGAGACCTGGCCCGAGGCCAGGTTGATCAGGGCCGAGGGGATGAAGAACGGGCTGATCCGTCGCGGCCCCTTCTGGAACAGCTCGACGGAGGTGCGTTCGATAGTGCCCAGGCCGCCGATCCCCGAGCCGATGATGACCCCGGTGCGTTCCTTGTCGTCGTCGGTCTCCGGGACCCAGCCCGAATCCTTCACCGCCTCGTCGGCCGCGGCCATGGCGTAGAGGATGAAGTCGTCGACCCGGCGCTGATCCTTGGGCGCCATGGTCAGGTCCGGATCGAAGGAGCCGGCCACATCCGCCCCACCGCCGCCCCGGCCGTCCACCCGCGGCACTTCGCAGGCCACCTGGCAGGCATATTCGGTCGGATCGAAGGTGGTGATGCGCCCCGCGCCCGACTTGCCGGCCAGGATCGCCGCCCAGGTCACGTCGACGCCCTGGCCGAGAGGGGTCAAAAGACCGATTCCGGTGACGACGACACGACGCATGGGCGAGTCTCCAAACGCAGACCGCCGCGAGCTCCGGGGAGCGACGCGGCGGCCGAAACTTCAATGATTGCTGAGCTTAAGCGCCCAGGCGCTCACCGATGAACTTCACCGCGTCGCCGACGGTCTGGATATGCTCCGCCGCGTCGTCGGGAATTTCGATATCGAACTCTTCTTCGAAGGCCATGACGAGTTCGACGTTGTCGAGGCTGTCAGCGCCCAGGTCGTCGATAAAGCTCGCCTTCTCGGTGACCTTCTCCGGATCGGCGTCGAGGTGTTCGATGACGATCTTGCGCACGCGCTCGAGGATGTCGGACATTCGCTTAAGTCCCTGTTGTTCAACTGATCCATCCGTGACGGCCGACGAGTTGTCAACCGCAACGGAACTGGGCTTCGAGACCTTCGCCTCGCCGGTTCGGGCGTCGCCGTAGCATGATCGCCACGTCGGCGCCAACCGGTCAGATCATGGCCATGCCGCCGTTCACGTGCAGGGTCTGGCCCGTCATGTAGCCGGCCTCGTCGCTGGCCAGATAGACGCAGGCCGCCGCCACGTCGCTTCCCAGGCCCAGACGGCCGGCGGGAATCGTCCCGAGGATCTGGGCCTTCTGGGCTTCGGTCAGCGCGTCGGTCATCGGGCTTTCGATGAAGCCCGGGGCGACACAGTTCACGGTGATGCCCCGCGTGGCCACTTCCTGGGCCAAGGCCTTGGAAAAGCCGATCATTCCGGCCTTCGAGGCGGCATAGTTGGCCTGCCCCGGATTGCCCATCACGCCCACCACCGAGGTGATGCCGATGATCCGGCCGGCGCGGCGCTTCATCATGCCGCGCATGGCCGCACGGCTGAGGCGGAAGTAGCTTTCGAGATTGATCTTCAGGACGGACTCCCAGTCCTCATCCTTCATCCGCATCAGCAGGCCGTCCTTGGTGATGCCGGCGTTGGCCACCAGGATGTCGAGGCCGTTTCCGGCGGCTTCCTCGGCGCGAGCGACCAGGCCGTCGACCGATTCGGCGTCGGCGAGGTTGGCCGCGGCCACCGAAGTGCGCTCGCCCAGCTCCTTGGCCAACTCGCCCAGCACCGCCTCGCGGGTGCCCGACAGCACCACATGGGCGCCGGAGGCGTGCAGCGCCCTGGCGATGGCGCCGCCGATGCCGCCCGTGGCGCCGGTGACGAGGGCGGTCTTTCCGGTCAGATCGAACATGTCAGAGGCTCTTCGCGAAGGCTTCGAGGTCGGCGGGGGTGTTCAGCGGCGTGGCTTCGGAGTCAGGGGCGATCCGCTTCGCCATGCCCGACAGCACCTTACCCGATCCAGCTTCTGCGAAACGGGTGATCCCGGCTTCATTGGCCAGCCAGAGCATGCTCTCGCGCCAGCGCACCCGGCCGGTGACCTGGTCCACCAGCAGGCGGCGGATCTCCTCCGGGTCGAGGGTCGGCCGTGCAGTGATATTGGCCACCAGCGGCGCGCGCGGCGCCAGGATGGTGGCGCGGCCCAGGGCCTCGGCCATCTCGTCGGCGGCCGGCTGCATCAGCGGGCAGTGGAAGGGGGCCGAGACGTTCAGCGGAATGGCGCGGGCGCCCAGCTCCTTGGCCTTCTCGATGGCCAGGTCCACGGCGGCCTTGGCGCCGGAGATCACCACATTGCCGTTGTTGTTGTCGTTGGCCACGACGCAGACGCCGACGGCCGAGCCGGCCGCGGCGGCGGCCTCAGCCAGGGCCACGTCCGACTTCGGCCCGATCAGCGAGGCCATGGCCCCCTCGCCCACCGGCACGGCGCGCTGCATGGCCTGGCCGCGCAGCTTCAGCAGGCGCGCGGTGTCGGCCAGGCTGATCGCTCCGGCGGCGGCGAGCGCCGAATACTCGCCGAGGCTGTGGCCGGCCACGAAGGCGGCCTTCTCGATGCCGATGGAGAACTCCCGCTCCAGTGTCCGCATCACAGCCATGGACACCGCCATCAGGGCCGGCTGGGCGTTCTCGGTGAGGGTCAGCTGGTCCTCCGGACCCTCGCGCATCAGCTTGAACAGCTTCTGGCCGAGCGCGTCGTCGACCTCCTGGAACACCTCGCGGGCCGACCCGAAGGCCTCGGCCAGATCGGCGCCCATGCCGAGCGCCTGGCTGCCCTGGCCGGGAAATAGGAAGGCGAGGCTCATGGGGCTCTCCCGTCTTGCGGCGCTGTCGCGCTCTTCACGATTCCGAGCCGGGAGGGTTAGGGGATATGCCCAGCGGCGGCAAGGCGGCGCGACAACCCGCTTCCCTTCCCAGGGGTCAATTCTCCCTCCTTGTCATCCCGGTTTGCGAAGCAAGATCGGGACCCATACGCTCCGGATCGAGCGGCGGGACAGTGGCGAGGAATAGACATGCGAGCGGTCATTCGGCGGAACAAGGCTCTGGTCTGCGACGAGATAGAGGACCTGAAGCCCGACACCGGCCAGGTGCTGGTCAAGACCCTGGCCTGCGGCATCTGCGGCTCGGACCTGCACGCCCTGCACCACATGGAGCACATGATCGAGCTGACCAGCCGCGCCAACGGCGGCATGACCGGCGGCTTCGATCCCCGCGCCGACACCGTGTTCGGCCACGAGTTCTGCGCCGAGATTCTGGAACACGGCCCCGGCACGCAAGGCCTGCTAAAGGCCGGGACCCGCATCGTCTCCCTGCCGGTCACCCTGACACCGGCCGGCGGGGCGGAGATGCTGGGCTTCTCCAACAACCTGCCCGGCGGCTTCGCCGAGCGGATGATCCTGTCGGAGGCCCTGCTGCTTGAGGTGCCCAACGGCCTGCCCACCGACCAGGCCGCGCTCACAGAGCCTTTCGCGGTCGGCGCCCATGCGGTGGCCAAGGCCAGGCTCGATCCCAACAGCGTCTGCCTGGTGATCGGCTGCGGTCCTGTGGGCCTGGCGGTGATCGCGGGCCTGAAGGCGCGCGGCCACGGCCCGGTCATCGCCGCCGACTACTCCCCTCGCCGCCGCGCCGCGGCCGAGATGCTGGGCGCCGACGTGATCATCGACCCCGCCAAGGAAAGCCCCCACGCCCGCTGGGAGGGCTTCGGCGTGCCGACGGCGCGGGCCGCCCAGAGCATGATCAAGATGATGGGCGGCAGCTTCGGCCGGCCGGTGGTCTTCGAATGCGTCGGCTCGCCGGGCATCGTCCAGAGCCTGATCGAGGCTGCCCCCGCCGGCGCCCAGATCGTGGTGGCCGGGGTCTGCATGGAGACCGACAAGATCGAGCCCGCCATCGCCATCACCAAGGAGATCGAGCTCACCTTCGTGTTCGGCTACAGCCCCGAGGAATTCGCTCAGACCCTGCACGACATCGCCCAGGGCGTGATCGACGTCAGTGGCGTGGTGACGGGGAAGGTCGGCCTAGGCGGCGTGGCCGAGGCGTTCGTGACGCTGGGCGACCCGGAAGCGCACGTGAAGATCCTGGTGGAGCCTGGGCGGGTTTAGCTAGCCTTCTCTGGGGTAAGCCGCAGCCACAGATTCCCAAACAAGAGACGCGCTTCGATTTGCTTCGCCTCTCCGCCAATGAATGACCTGCCCCTCGACGATGAAACTCAGCTCTTCGGTTAGCAGCATCACCTCGTTCAGCACTTCCCGTATGTGCCGGTAGAGAGGACGCTCTCGTTGGACTGCAAAATGAAGCTCGTGTGCGATGTTTTCATCGCGAAATGCACGAATTAATCGGGCTCGATTTGGCCCCTCCTCGGTCTCTAGCGCGTGCAGGCGCGCGAGAAAGCGCTCAATCCTTTGACCAACCTGCCGGGCATTGGCTTCGCCGAGATCATTGTTCCAAGTCTTCGCATCTTCGATGAACCAGGCAGACACTCCGGGTAGCGCCAGCAAGGTGCGACACACCGGGAAACTCAATCTATTCGTCTGATCGGGATTGCCACGGCCTGGCGCGTCCAGCACTCGAGTAATCGCGACGATCTGACCATCTCGAGTAGCTCTCTCGAAGACCCACGCGGCTTCAGACGCCGGGGATTCGGCGACAGTGCGACGATTATCGGCCGCCTCATTTAGAGCGCGCCAGACTTCTTCAGTCGCCCGAGCCCATTCAATTGTCTGCAAAATCCGGTTCTTGGCGTGCCGCAACCTGGTGACTACTGCTTGGATATCGACCTGCTCATCTGCTGGTTGGCGAGCCACTAACCTTCCTCCTGCTCAGATCTGATCCTCAAAGCTTCATCGGGCTCACATAACCGGTTAGTTCCAGATAGCCCCGCCCGCCTTGGGTCGTAACGGCCCCCTCCCAGTAGATCGGACCACCCGCCGCCCGGCTGTCGAGTTCCTGGTCGTCGAACAGCGGCTTGAGCATCCAGCGCCGTTCGCCCTGCGGCAGTCGGACGGTCAGCGATCGTTCCACCGGATAGCGGCCGCCGGTCCTTGGCGAGCGCCAGAGGCGTTCGGCGCCGAACCGCACCGTGTCCGGGGTGAACCTGGTCACCGCCCCGTCCTTGCCGCGTAGCGAGCCGCCGGCCCAAAGCGCCTTGCCAGCCGCGTCGCGGACCTGGAAGGCCATGAGCGCGCCGCCATCATCGAGATTGAGGCCGACCCAATCCCAGCCCACCGCCTTGGGATCGAGCAGGGTCGAGGACCATTCACGGTCGAGCCAGGCCGAGCCTGTCACCCGCACCGCTTTGCCTGCCCGCGTTACGGTCCCCGACACGACCATCTGCGGCAGGCTGTAATAGTGGCTGGCCTGGCTGGGCTGCGGCCCCTTGCGGCTGTAGCCGCCCTCCCCCTGCGCCAGCGGCGGCTGGGTGGGGCGGAAGGCCAGGTCGAGGGTGAAGGCCTTGCCCCCGACCTTGGTCACGAACCGGCCGTCGGTGGCGCGCCGCATCGTCCAGTCGTCGATGATGAGGTTCGCATCGCCCACCGCCGCCTCGGCCAGTCCGAAGCCGGCGCGGGCCATGCGCTGGTCGTGCAGCAGCTTGCCGACCTTGGGGTCCGACAGGGCGGCGTGGGCGAACAGGATCTGCTTGGCGGCAAAGGCGCTGGGATTGCGCTGATCGACGCTGGGACGGGAGCGGAAGAAGGTCACCTGGAAGCCCAGGTCCTGGCCGTCGGCGGTCTTCAGCCAGCCGGTGACGTACCACCACTCGGTGCGGAACTCAGGGTGGGCCCCGTGGTCGAAGGGGAAGCTCAGGCCCACGCCAGGCTTCACCTGGGGATAGAGCGGCAGGACCGGCCCGGTCTGGGTGGCCGCGGGGCTGGCCAGCACCAGCAGAGCCGCGAGGATCGCCAACAGCCGGGCCATCACCAGTCCTCCCGCACGGCGCGCACGGCGTCGGCCGACAGCGCCCGGCGGCCGGCCAGCAGGGCCGTGCCCGCCGCCGCCGCGACCAGGGCGGCCGCCACGCTGGCCAGCAGCGCCCAGGGCAGCTTGGTCTCCATGGTCCAGTGGAAGGACTGCGGATTGACCACGTGGATCAGCACCTGGCTCATGACCAGGCCCAGGCCGATCCCGGCAAGCACCCCGACCGCCCCCAGAACCGCGCCCTCGGTGGCCAGCATGGCGACGATCTGCGAGCGGGTGACGCCCAGGTGGCGCAGCATGCCGAACTCCTTGGTGCGCGCCAGGGTCTGGGCCGAGACCGTGGCCGCCACCCCGGCCAGCCCTACAAGAATGGCGATGGCCTCCAGGCCATAGGTCACCGCGAAGCTGCGGTCGAACAGGCGTAGCGCGAAGGCGCGCAGGGTCTTGGGTTCGGCGAAGTCGACGTCCAGGCCGGGCGGCATCCGGGCGCGCAGGGCGGCGATAACCGCCTGGGGCTTGGCGCCGGGCGTCAGTTCCACCGCCGCCCCGGCGCGGAAGGTGTCGCCGGTCAGGCGGGTATAGTCGGCGGAGTCCAGGGCGACCGCCCCATGCTGGTTGGAATAGTCGCGCCAGATCCCGGCCACGAAGAACGGCGCCGCCCTGCCGCTGATGGGCAGGGTGATGCTCTGGCCCGGCTTCCAGCCATAGAGCCAGGCGGCGGGCTCCGAGACCCAGACCGGCGTGGCGCCCGCGGGCGCCGTGGCGCTGGCGATCATCGGCATCCGGCGCGCGTCGAAGGGGCGGATCAGCACCGCCAGCGGCGGCTGGTCGGCGGAGAGGCGCAGGCTGGTGGAGGTTTGGAAGACCATCCGCGCCACGCCGGGCGTCCGCGCCAGGGCCGCCTGGGTCGCCGGATCGAAGCCGCCGCCGGAGGCCTCGGCGCGGACATAGAGGTCGTCGGCCAGGACCTGGCCCAGCCAGTCGTCCACGGAGCCCCGGAAGCTCGACACCATCACCGCCATGGCCACCATCAGGCTGGTGCTGGCCACGATCCCGCACAGCGCCACCGCCGCCTGGGACGGCGCGCCCCACAGACGCTTGAAGGCCAGGTCGACGGCCGCACCTGCCACCCGCACGCGCTGCAAGGGCGTCAGCAGGGTCCGGGCGATCCAGGGCATGGCCGCCACCCCGCCGGCCAGCAGCAGGGCCATGGCGCCGTAGCCGAACAGCGGAATCCCCCAGACGGCCGGGGCGAAGGCCGCCGCCGCGCCGGCCGCCAGCAGCAGGACCGACGGCCAGATCCGCGGCGCCACCCGCGGGTCGACGGCGTCGCCGACGTTCTTCAGGGCGACGGCGGGCTGGGCGCGGGCCGCCTCCCGCGCGGGGATCAGGCTGCCGCCCATGGCCGTGAGCAGGCCCAGGACCAGGAACACCAGGGCCGCGCCAGGCGCGAAGACCAGCTCAGGCTCGACGCCGCCGAAATAGCCGCCGCCGAGGTCGCCGCCCAGCAGGGCCAGGACTCCGCTCGCCAGGGCCAGGCCGAGGCCCAGGCCCACAACCCCGCCCACCAGCCCGACAACACCCCCCTCGGCCAGCACCTGGCCCAGCAGGGCGCGGCGGCGCACCCCCAGCACCCGGAGCAGGGCGAACTGGGCCCGGCGCCGCGCCACGGCAAGGGACTGGGCCGAATAGACCAGGAACCCGCCAGTCAGCAGGGCCATCAGGGCCAGCATGTCCAGATTGACCCGATAGGCGCGGCTGAGCGCGTCGCTGCGCCGGGCCTCGCTCTCGCGGCTAACCAGTTGGGCGTCGGCCGGCAGGACCCTGGCGATGGCGGCGCGCACCCGGCCCGCGTCGGCGCCCTGGTCCAGGCGCAGGTCGATGCGCTGCAGCTTGCCGATCTGGCCGAACCGCCACTGGGCCGCGGCGATGTCCATGACGGCGATCTGCTGGCCCTCGGGCACGCCGGGCAGTGTCCCAGCCACCCGCAGGGGCACGGCGCGACCGGCGGCGGTCAGATCGAGCCGGTCGTCCGGCTTGACCCGCAGGGCCTCGAGCGCGGCTTGCGAGAGCAGCACGGCGTTGTCGTCGAAAGCCGCCTCGCTGGTCGGACCATGGGCGGCGTCGGCGCCGGCCGGGCGGCCCAGCAGGCTCGGCGTCACATAGGCGGCGCGGAGCACGTCCAGGCCGATCAGGGTCACCGGTCCGTCCGCGCCCTTGGCCCTGGCCTCGAGCTCCACCACCGGGCTCGCCGCCGCGACGCCTGGCAAACGGGCCAGCGTCGGATATAGGCCCTCGTCGAAGCCGACCGGCGAGACGCCGCGCACCTGCAGTTCGGCGTCGCCATTGACCGTCGAAACGGCTTGAGAGAATTCGTTGAGCGCCGAGGCGTTGACCAGATGCACCGCCAGGCCCAGCGCGACCCCGACCGCGATGGCCACGGCGGCGGTCACCGCCCGCATCGGGTGGGCCCGCCACTCGCCGAGGATCATCCAGCGCGCGGCCAGCGTCTGGGGACGGTCAGCCGCCATGGCGCTCGACGAGGCCGGTGCGGGTCAGGGTCAGGACCCGATCGGCCGCCGCGGCGGCGACGTCGGAATGGGTGACCAGCAAGGCCGCGGCGCCGGACTGGCGCACCTGGCCCGCGAACAGCTCCAGCACCCGGCCGGCGGTCTCGGGATCGAGGTTGCCGGTGGGCTCGTCGGCGAGGATCAGGCCGGGGCGATGGACCAGCGCACGGGCGATCGCGACCCGCTGCATCTCGCCGCCTGAGAGCTGGTGGGGGAAGTCCCCGGCCCGGCCCGGCAGGCCAACCGCGTCCAGCATGGCGCCGGCCCGCGCCAGCGCCTCAGCGCCGGGCGCCCGCTGCAGGACCAGCGGCAAGGCCACGTTCTGGCCCAGGGTCAGGTGCGGCAGGATGTGGAAGGCCTGGAACACGAAGCCGATCCGGTCGCGCCGCAGGCCTGTGCGGGCGTCGTCGTCCAGGGTCTCCAGACCGACGCCGTCGATGGCCACCTGGCCGGCGTCGGCGCCGTCCAGCCCGGCGATCAGGTTGAGCAGGGTGGACTTGCCGACCCCGGACTCCCCCATGACCGCCACGAACTCCCCGGCGTGCAGATCCAGGTCCAGACCCTCGAACAGCACCCGGCCGCCGGGGACCGACTTGGCCAGGGAACGCAGCGATAGGATCGGGGACTCGGCGGCCATCGGCTTATCTAACCTCGCCTCGCGTCTGTAGTCCTCGACCTTTCGCCGGCCGCCGAGGGTCACGCCTCCGCCTTCGCCTCCTCGGCAGGGGCGGGCCGCGCCGGACGCTTTTGTGCCAGGGCCGCGCAGGAGGCGAAGCCGATGGAGCCCTCTTCGTCATATAGCCGGCACTCGCCGACCGCCACGCCGTCGGTGGCGTCATGATAGGCGCTCTCGAAGCCGATCCACTCCGTGCGCGGCATCCGGTGCAGATAGACGGTGACGTCGGAATTGATGAAGGCCAGGCCCTGGTCGGAGGCATGGGCGGCGGGGCTGGCGAAGTCGGCGGCGACGGCGACGCGCTGGAACGGAGTGAGCGGCTCGCCCTCGACGATGTCGCGGACCTCGCTCATCCACATGCGACGCTGGCCGCCCTGGCCGAAGCCGCCGCTGATCGGCCGAGTGGACCACATCTTGCCCATGGGTCCGCTCGAAGGATCCGGCGCCGGGATGGCGGCGGGCTTGGGGACATCCCACTCCGGCGCCTTCCAGACCTTGCCCTCGGGATTCTCGGTGCGGCGCAGGAACTGACAGGTCGCCTTGGCCATGCTGACGCCGCCGGAGATGAACTCCGCCTCGGCCACCCGAATGCGGCCGCCCTCGCGGATCAGCCGGGTGGTCACCTCGATGGGATCGAAGCCCGGCAGCCGGTACATGTCGACCGTCAGGCGGGCCGGCAGGAAGTCCGGGTCGCCGTGTTTGCGTTCCAGCTCGAAGCCCAGCAGGCCGACGATTACGCGGCCGTGCAGGGAGTTGGGGTTCCAGGGGCCTCGGCCGGCGGGGGTGGGGACGTAATGGTCCCCGTCTCGTTTGAAAAATGGTTCGTTTGTCATGGCGCGGGACCATGACGGATTCCCGATCCTAGAACTAGGCCGCCGTTTCTCTGTGGATCGCGGCGTCGAGGCCCACGAGAAGTTCGTCCCAAGCCGCGGCCACAGGGGGGGTCCAATCCTCGCCCAACAGGTCGCGCATCGTCTCCATCACGGTGGCGAAGAAGGTGGTGAACACCTTGGGCGGCACGCCAATGCCCTCATGGTTGATGATTTCGGCGCGGACCATGTTGGCGCCGAACGCCCCCTCGCTGGAGAAGTCCAGCAAGGTCCGGAAGACGACGGCCAGCATCTCGCCGCGTGCCGCGCCGGTCTTGTCGCCGATGAACAGCTCGGCCATTTCGGGGCTCTTGGCGAACAGCCGGTCATAGACCGCCTGCGTCGGATCTCCGTGGCGCTCAGCGACCTCCTCGAGGCTCCAGGCGATGAGATTTGTTTCGTCGGTCATAATTTGCGCGGCTCGATCTGCTCAGACGAAGGTCCGGTTGGCGAATTTCAGACTTGGCAGAATAGTTGATGCGTTTTTCGTTGCTTGGAAAGCTGGCCGCAGGCGCCATGTTGAGCACCATGTCAGCCTTCCCTGCGCTCGCCCTGTCCGATCCCAACGACCCATACGTCTATATGGAGGAGATCGAGGGCGCGAGAGCCATGGCCTTCGCGCGCGCAGAAAACGCCCGCTCCCTGCCCTTGCTGCAGAATGACCCGCGCTATTCCAAGCTCTATGCCGACGCGCTCACCATCGCCACGGCCAAGGATCGGATTCCCGGCATGGGCTTCGCCGGCGACGGGAGCCTCCGCAACTACTGGCAGGACGCCGAACACGTCCGCGGGGTCTGGCGTTCAACCGACCTCGACAGCTACCGGACCGGCAAGCCCGCCTGGAGGACGATCCTCGACCTCGACGCCCTGGCCAAGACCGAGGGCAAGAACTGGGTCTGGAAGGGCGCAGATTGCCTGGCGCCGGACGACAGGATCTGCCTGGTCTCGCTCTCCGACGGTGGCAAGGACGCCGTCGAGGTCCGCGAGTTCGACACGGCGAACGGCCGGTTCGTGAAGGACGGCTTCTTCCTGCCGCAGGGAAAGCACCGGTTCGCCTGGGTCGACGCCGACACCTTGGCGGTTGCCACCGAATGGGCCAAGGGCGAGGTCACCACCTCCGGCTACCCCTACATCATCAAGCTGGTGAAGCGCGGCCGGCCACTCGCCGAAGCGACCGAGGTGTTCCGCGGCAAGTCCGAGGACGGCGGCTACGGCGTCTCGCCCATCGCGCTGCGCGATGCGGACGGCCGGCTGCAGGCCCTGATCGCCTTCCGGCCGCTCGATACCTTCAACGCCGAACATCATCTGCTCGGGGACGCCGGGGCGACCAAGCTGCCGGTTCCGCTGAAGTCGTCCATCCAGGGCCTGATCGACGGCCAGATGCTGCTGACGCTGGAGCAGGACTGGGTAGCGCATGAGGGAAAGTCGGGCGACCTGCTCGCGCTCGACCTCCAGAAGCTCAAGACCGACGCGGCCAATACCCGTCCGACCTTGATCCTGCGCCCCTCACAGAGCCAGGCGATCGAACAGGTGGCCACCACCCGCAACCGACTGGTCGTCGCCCTCTATGAAAATGTGAAGGGCGGCATCCTCAGCTTCAGTCACGGCCCCAAGGGTTGGACCTCGACCAAGCTCGACCTGCCCCGGGACGCCTCGATCGGCGTCGCCTCGGCGTCGGACCGCGATGACAGGCTGCTGCTGTCGGTGGCGGGCTTCCTCATGCCCTCCACCCAGGTGCTGGCCGACGCCACCACCGGAACGACGGAGACCCTGCGCACCCTGCCCGCCCGCTTCGACGCTTCGAAGCACGTGGTCAAACAGCACTGGGCGACCTCGAAGGACGGGACGAAGGTTCCCTACTTCGTTGTCCGGCCGAAGGACCTGAAGCCGGACGGCTCGGCGCCCACCCTGCTCTACGCCTATGGCGGCTTCCAGGTGTCGCAGACGCCCGGTTACGCCGCCTCGGTCGGCAAGCTCTGGCTTGAGCGTGGCGGGGTCTATGTGATCGCCAACATCCGGGGCGGCGGCGAGTTTGGGCCTCGCTGGCACGAGGCGGGCCTGAAACTGAACCGCATGCGGGTCTATGACGACTTCTTCGCCGTCTCCGAGGACCTGATCGCGCGCAAGATCACCAGTCCCGCCAAGCTGGGGATCATGGGCGGCTCCAACGGCGGTCTGCTGATGGGCGTGGCGCTCACCCTGCGGCCGGAGCTCTACAAGGCCATCGTCGTCCAGGTGCCGCTGTTCGACATGATCGGCTACACCCACATCGGCGCCGGGGCCTCTTGGGTCGGCGAGTACGGCGATCCGGCCAATCCAGAAGAGCGCAAGGTGATCGACACCTATTCGCCCTACCAGCTCCTGGCCAAGGGCAAGCCCTATCCGAAGGTCTTTCTGGAGACCTCGACCAAGGACGACCGGGTCCATCCAGCCCACGCCCGCAAGGCCGCCGCGCGCCTCAAGGAGCTGGGCTACGACTACCTCTATTACGAGAACATCGACGGCGGCCACGCCGCGGCGGCCAACCTCAACGAGACCGCCAAGCGCCAGGCGCTGGAGTACACCTACCTGACGCAGCAGTTGATGGACTGACGCCGACGGGAGCGCTCCGGCGCTCCTTCAATCGTCGTTGGACGGCCGCGGATCGATGTTGACCAGCGCGATCCTGGCGCCCGGCGCGGCGTCCGAGGCCGTCAGCTGGGCGCGAAGCTGCTTGCCCAGGGCTTCGACGACACTGGTGCCGAGGCCGACGCGGGTGCTGTGCGAGGCCGGCGGCTTGCCGATCCCGTCGTCGGTGACCGACAAGGTCCAGCCGGGCTGGGGCAGCTCATAGTCGACCAGCACCTCGCCCTCCCGGCCATCCGGGAAGGCGTGCTTCAGGGCGTTGATCACCAGTTCGGTGACGATCAGACCCAGGCTGACGGCTTCCTGGGACGTGACGGTAGCCGTGTCGGATCGCACGCTCAGGGTCAGCGGCCGTGACTCGCGGATCATTGACGAGGCCAGGCTCTCGCACAGCTTGGTCAGGTAGGGGCCGACCTCCACCTCGCCCAGGCTTGCCTGCAGGTGCTGCTGCACGGCGGCGACCGACATGACGCGGTCGTGGGCGTCGTGCAGGTGCCGGCGGGTTTCCTCGGACTTCACGGTCCGGGCCTTCAGCAGCAGGACGCTGGCGATGATCTGCAGGCTGTTGGCGATGCGGTGCTGCATCTCCTGCATCAGGACCGCGCGCTCCCGCAGCAGGGTGTCCTTCTCCAGCAGCAGCGCCACGTTCAGGTGCTCGACCCTGCGGACGTCGGTGACGTCGTGAACGACCATCAGGACCCGGTGGCGCTCGGCCCCCACATGGTTGAGGTTCTGCACATTGACGACCAGTCGACGAGGGGGAACACCTTCCCGAACGAGATCGGTCTCGTAGTCGCCCAAATCCATCCCGTCGGCCAGGGCGTTATCCAGCAGGACGTGCAGCTGGGCGATGTCCCACTCCCCTTCGCCCAGGTTGGCCAGATTGGCCCCCTCAGCGCCCTTAGCCAGAATGTCGAAGGCCGTGCAGAACGAGGGGCTGGCGTGAACGACGAGCCCGTGGCCGTCGAACAGCAAAAGCGGGACCGGAGACGTGTCGATCAGCGCGCCCGCCAAGCTCGCAGCGCCAATCAGCCGATTGTAGGCTTCGGCCACTCGGGCCTCCTAGGCGGCTTGGGGCCCGCGATGCGAAAGCCTTCATGGACGCAGATACTACCCTAGCACGGGCGCACCAAACGGCCGCGCTTATTCGGGCGCGCCCGGCCCCGGGCGCGTCTCGACGCTCCTCGCATCCACGACCTCGCCGCATTCTGAGCAGGTCTGGACGGCATGGAAGTCATGGCCGCAGACCTTGTGCCGGTGCAGCAGCGGCGGGCCGGCCCGGCTGGCATAGTGCCGGTCGCCCCAGTGGACGATGGCCATGACCACAGGGTGCAGCTCCATCCCCTTCTCGGTCAGCCGGTATTCGAAGCGGGTCGGGTTGTCCTGGTAGGGAACGCGTTTCAGCACACCCTCCTCCACGAGGTGCTTCAGCCGATCGGCGACGATGGTCCGCGAGATGCCCAGGCGCTCCTGGAAGGCCTCGAACCGACGCACCCCCAGGAAACAGTCGCGCAGGATCATCAGGGTCCAGCGGTCGCCGATCACCGCCACCGAGCGGGCGATGGAGCATGGCTGCTGGGCCAGTTCGTTCCACTTCATCGGCGGCCTTCCCCGCTCCCCGTCAATCCGATCATTGACGGGGTCCAGATTCGATACCATGGTCCGTCCAGAAAATAAACTTACTGGAGTGAGGACATGGCCGGGGTCTGTCTTGTAATCGGCGCCGGGGACGGGGTCGGGGGCGCCATCGCCACGGCATTCGCGGCCGAAGGCTTCGAGGTCTGCATCACTCGGCGGGCGCGCAATCTCGATCAGCTGGAAGCCCTGGCCCAGTCCATGCGCGACGCCGGCGGCAGGGCCCGGGCCTTCGGGGTCGACGCCCGGTCCGAGGACGAGATGGTCGCGCTGTTCGCGCAGATCGAGCGCGAGGTCGGTCCCCTGGAGGTGGTGGTGTTCAATATCGGAGCCAACGTCCGCTTCGAGCTGACCGAGACCACCGCCAGGGTGTTCCACAAGGTCTGGGAGATGGCCTGTTTCGCGGGCTTCCTGACCGGGCGCGAGGCCGCCAAGGCGATGCTGCCACGCGGCCGCGGCACCATCCTGTTCACCGGCGCCTCGGCCTCGATGCGCGGCCGCCAGGGGTTCTCGGCCTTCTCGGCGGCCAAGCAAGCCCTGCGCGCGGTGGCCCAGACGGCGGCCAAGGAGCTGGGCCCCCAGGGAATCCACGTGGCCCACGTGGTGGTCGACGGGGCCATCGACGGGGTCTTCGCCCGCACCAACATCGCCGATCGCGAGGAGCGGCTGGCCCGCGACAACATCCTCAAGCCCGAGGAGATCGCCACGAACTATGTGTGGCTCCACAAGCAACACCGCTCGGCCTGGACGCATGAACTGGACCTGCGCCCCTGGTCCGAGAGCTGGTGAGGGAGGACATCATGGGAAAGACCGTCGAGTTCATTTTCGATTTCGCCAGCCCCAACGGCTACATGGCCCACTGCGTCCTGCCCGACATCGCCAGGCGGACCGGGGCGGAGATCAAGATCACGCCCTGCCTGCTGGGCGGGCTGTTCAAGCTGACCGGCAACCAGGCGCCGATGACCGCCTTCGGCGACGTCCAGGGCAAGCTGGCCTACGAGGCCCTGGAGAGCCGCCGGTTCATCGCCCGGCACGGTCTGAGCCGGTACAAGTTCAATCCGCATTTCCCAATCAACACCCTGCTGATCATGCGCGGCATGGTCGCGGCCCGGCGGATGGGGGTGGAGGCGGCCTATACCGCAGCGGTCTTCGCCGCCATGTGGGAGCGTGGCCTGAAGATGGACGATCCTCAGGTCGTGGCCCAGGTGCTGACAGAGGCGGGACTCGATGCCCGCGCCCTGCTGGAGGCCACTCAGGATCCCGAGGTCAAGGCCGAGCTGATGGCCAACACCGAGGCCGCCGCGGCCCGCGGCGCCTTCGGCATCCCCACCTTCTTCGTCGGCGAGGAGATGTTCTTCGGCAAGGAGCGCCTGGGCCAAGTGGAGGAAGAGCTGGCAAGCTGAGCGCGACATGGTCGACCGCAAGTGAACGACAATATTTGCGCTGTCGCCGGGGCATCGCCAAGGTTCAGTGGGAATTGTTCATGCCGCCATGGCCTGGGAATCCCGTGTTTTCGGACCCCCGATACGTCATCGAAGACTCATAACGGACGGAGAGAATCGGCGAGCGGGAGTCGCTGGAGGTTTCGAAAAAATGAGCAATTTCCAGAATAACGCGGACATTCAGGCCCTTTGCCTGTAGATAACTTGTCACACTCGAGGTCTGTGGATTCTCGCGCCGGCGCTGGTCGCCGGCCGCACCCCCATTCCACAACCCCGTCTCGACAAGGAGCAGCCCCCATGGCCACCCGCGACGCATTCATCCGAGCCGTCTTCACCGTGGCGCGTCATGACGACAAGTGGGCCGTGGAACACGAAGGCCAGTACTTCGATCATTCCATCGACAAGGAAGAGGCCAAGGCCGCCGCCAATCGCCGCGCGCGCGCCGCCCAGGATGCCGGCCGGCCGTGCCAGGTCCGGGTCACCGGCGAGCACGGCTTCTTCGCCGCCGCCTGAACCGCCATTTCAACCGAGATCTAGCCGATGAGCCAGCCCGTGAGCCAAGACATTCCGCTGCAGCGCCCCGCCTTCGTGGCGCCGAAGTCGATGGCGGAGACCTTCCGCAAGGCGATCGAGGCCGCGGAGCAATCCGGCACGTCGCGCGACGACATGACCCTGCACCTGACCCTGCGCGACGCCTCCAACATTCGACGCGACAACCGGATTCCGGTGTCGGACCTGAGCTTCGCCAACGGTGAGATGCGCCTGCTGAAGGTGAAGGTCGTGACCGGCGGAGTCGACGTCAGCAAGCTGGACCTCGGCGGGTCCTGATCGGCCGCTATCGCCGGCGCGGCGGGACCACGTCGGCAAAGGCCTCGAAGCTTTTCCACGCCGGCTCGACCGGCGGCGCGTCGGCCTTCGGCGTGTAGGTGGACGGCTCGACCACCTGCAGCGACGGGATGTAGCGCGGGCAGTTCGGGAAGATGTCCGTCGGACGGACCTTGACCAGCAACTGTGCGCCCGGAATGCCGACGATGCGTGGATCGTCCTGCGAGACGCTGGCCGTTCCGTTGACCCGCAGACGCTGCGGCTTCTCGCCCATGGCGATGAACAGCAGGCCCACATGGGGGTTGGCTGCGATATTGCCGAGGCTCTTGAACATCCCGTTGCCGTCATAGTCCGGGAAGATCAGCTCGTCGGCGGCAGCCACCTGGACGAACCCGACGGGCCCGCCCTTGAAGGAGCAGTCGGGCCGGCCTTCCACGTCGGCCGTGGCCAGGAAGAAGAAGCTTTGCGCCGCGATGAAGGCGCCGTCAGCCTCGTTGAAAACCTTCCGGCGCAAGGTCTCTTCCAGCCGGTCGGCCAGGGCCCTGCTGCCGAAGGCGTCTTGCAGATCGCGATTGCCTTGATGGTACATATGACCCTCCCGTCACCGGCGCAGCGCCATCCTACGCCCGTTGGCCGGTGCGGCGAACGCCTGTAACAATCCCACCGCTTTCGTGACGGGGGTCGCCCATGGAGCTTGATGCAGTCGGCGGCGCGGCCACGGGCGGCCTGATCGGCGCGGCCATCGAGAAGCCGACCGGCCAGGCCGGGGAACACTCCAGGACCTGCACCGACTGCGGCGCCGAGGTGTCCGGACGCTTCTGCCAGAACTGCGGACAGCCGACGCACGTCCACCGCACCCTGCTGCACCTGGGCGAAGAGCTGCTGCACGGGGTGATGCACTTCGACAGCCACATCTGGCGGACCCTGCCGCTGTTGGTCCTCAACCCCGGCAAGCTGACCCGCGAGTGGGTGCACGGGAAGCGGACGCGCTACGTCTCGCCGCTGGCCATGTTCCTGTTCACTGTTTTCGTCATGTTCATGCTGCTGAGCTTCATGCCGACCCCGGGGCAGGAGCCGGATAAGACGACCGGGGCGGCGGCGAGTTCCGGCACACGGCTCTTCAACGCCGCGAACGCCGTGAACCAGGCCGAAACCGCACTGAACGACGCCCCTAAAGGAACCGACGCGGCCTCCGTCGCGCGGCGTGCGGCGCTGCAAGAACGAGTCGACGGCGCGCGCGCGGCCTTGGAAGAAGCCAACAAGGCGATGGAGGACAACCCCACCCCGCCCGACGTGGCGGCCCTGAGCGCCGACTGGGCCAAGGAGGTGCGCGCCAAGGCCGAGAGCGGCGAATGGAAAGCCAATACGGGCAACAAGGCGCTGGACGACAAGCTCAACAAAAAGCTCAAGAATCCGGAGCTGGCGCTCTACAAGATCCAGCAGACTTTCTACAAATTTTCCTTCCTGCTCGTGCCGATCTCCCTGCCCTTTGTGGCGGCGCTGTTCCTGTGGAAGCGGGGCTTCACCTTCTACGACCACGGGGTCTTCGTGCTCTATTCGCTGACCTTCATGGCGATGCTGATCATGGTCGCCGCGGCGATCGTCCGCTGGGGCGGCTCAGTGGGCGGGACAGCGGCGGCGGTCGGCCTGTGGTTCATTATCCCGGCGCACATGTTCGCCCAGCTCAAGGGCGCCTACAGCCTGGGGGTGTTCTCGACGGTCTGGCGGACCTTCGTCTTGCTGAATTTCTGCCTCATGACGCTGCTGCTGTTCCTGTTCACGGTGATCATGCTGGGCTTGACCGGCTAATGGCGGCGCGTTGGGGTTTTGGCGCCACAGGGGGTCAGGATGGTCCCCGGTCGTAGGATGGGCGGTCGCAACACTCGCTGCGGCAACGCTTCCGGGGCGTAATCGAGCGAAAAATAATCCCGCCTGGGACGATTTACCCGCCGGCGCCCGGGACGCAATCGCGCTGGACAGTCCCCGGCGCAGCAGGATTACCTCCCCCCATAACACCCCTGCCGTGCATCCGCGGCGATGCGCCGAGACCGGGGTGAAAACGGGAGAAGACGAACATGGCGTACAATCGCAGTGCGCGGCGGCTCAGGCGAGCCTGCTCGCGATCATCATGGCCATGCCGGCGACAGCCGCGATGGCCCAGACCGACGTCGAAGAGCTGATCGTCACCGCGCGGAAGCGCGACGAGGCCCTGATCGACGTGCCGTTCTCGATCAATGCGCTCAGCGAAGCCAAGATGCGCGAGCGCGGCGCGACCAATATCGAGGAACTGTCGCGCAACATCGCCGGCTTCACGGTGCAGAACCTGGGGCCTGGCCAGAGCCAGGTGGCCATTCGCGGGATCTCCGCCGGCCAGATCGTCCGCGACCAGCCGGGCGTCAAGGAACAGGTCGGGGTCTATCTCGACGAGTCGGTGATATCGCTATCGCTGTTCACCCCGGACATCGATCTGTTCGACCTCAACCGGGTCGAGGTGCTGCGGGGGCCCCAGGGCACGCTCTACGGCTCGGGCTCCTTGTCGGGCACGGTGCGCTACATCACCAACCAGCCCAACACCGCCGAGATGGAAGGCGCGGCGGAAGCGACCGTCAATAGCGTCAGGCATGGTGAGGTCGGCGGCGAACTGAAGGGCATGATCAATATCCCGCTGACCGAACAGGCGGCCCTGCGCATCGTCGGCTTCGCCACGGATTTCCCCGGCTTCATCGACGCGGTGCAACCCGGCGGGGCGACCAATGAGGACGTGAACGGCGGCAGCCGCCTGGGCTTCCGGGCCTCACTGTTGTTCCAGCCGACCGAGAACCTCACCATCACGCCGCGGATCATCTACCAGACCATCGATGTCGATGGCTTCAACCGGGTCGACGTCTACAACTACCTCGGCAACCAATACACCACGACCCGCCCGCGGGTGACCTTGGGCGATCTGGAGCAGTTCACCCAGCTCCAGGAGAAGTTCAAGGACGAGTTCCGGCTTGGCGACGTCACCGTCCGGTACGATTTCGGCGACGTGGCCCTCACCTCGATCTCCACCTTCCAGGACCGCGACGTTCTGGTGGTGCGCGACGCTACAGCGCTGACCGGCTCGATCACCGGCGGCTCGATCGGTCTGCCGGAAGCGGTCTTCACTCTCGACGCGCCGCTCTATGACGAAACCAATGTGAAGTCGTTCACCCAGGAACTGCGCCTGGCCTCGGACGGCGATGGCCCGCTCCAGTGGGTGGTCGGCGGCTTCTATTCCAATGTCGATCGCGACTACTCCCAAATCCTGGATGTGGCCGGCTTCGAGGCGGCGACCGGGATTCCGACCGCGGGCGCGCGCGCACCGAAGGACGCGCTCTACTATTCGACCGTACCCTACAAGCAGAAGCAGTACGCGGTGTTCGGCGAAGCTACCTGGACGGTGAACGAGCGCTTGGACGTCACCGCCGGCGTCCGCTACGCCAGCTATGAGGAAAACCGCATCCTCACCTTCGACGGCATCTTCGCCGACACCACCATCGGCGTGCCGGGCGCCACCGAGGCTGACGACTTCGCCCCGCGGGTCATCGTCGCCTACAAGGCCACCGACGACATCACCTTCAACGCCCAGGCGTCGAAGGGCTTCCGGCTGGGCGGCATCAACGATCCGCTGAACCGTCCCCTCTGCAGCGCCGCCGATTTCGCCACCTTCAACGCGCTCTCCAAGCCCAGCTTCGACAACGAAACCGTCTGGAACTACGAGGCGGGCATGAAGGCGGAGTTCGCAGAACGGCGCGGTTCGCTCACGGTCGCGGCCTTCTATTCCGACATCGAGAACCTGCAGGCCACCATAGACGCCGGCAGTTGCTCGTCACGAGTGATCGTCAACGTGCCGAAGGCCAAGTCCAGCGGCCTCGAGGCGGAGTTCGCCTTTCGTCTTACCGACGATTTCGACGTGGCGGCCTCGGCCTCCTTGAACAGCGCCAAGCTGAAGTCGAGCGTCAATGATGCGACCGGCGCCCCGATCCAGGGCCTGCGCGACGGCAACCGCCTTCCTACCGTGCCGAAGTTCCAAGCCGCCTTCAGCCTGAACTACGCACACGAACTGCAAGGCGGCTGGACCCCCTTCGCCAACCTCACATGGCAGTATGTCGGCGACCGGTTCACGCAGATCTCCGACCAGGAGAACAACCCGCGGACCGTCACCCTGTTCGGCACCGGGGCGCCCACCGTATCGACGCTGAGCTTCCCGCTGGAGCTGCCGGACTATCAGGTGGTGAACCTGCGCGGCGGCGCGCGCTTCGGCAATTTCGAGGCCGCGGTCTTCGTGCAGAACCTCACCGACGAACGGGCCTTGCTCTCCATCGACCGGGAGCGCGGCCTGCGCGCCCGCTACGGCTACCAGACCAACCAGCCGCGGACGGTGGGCGTGACCCTGCGCCAGACGTTCTAGGAGGCGCTAGCTAGAAGAACTGCGCGAGGTTGCGGCGAATCCGTTCCAGGACGGGTTCGTCGCCCTTCGGCGGCTCGAACGCCTGGCCGGTGATGGTCTCGAAGGCGCGGATATAGACCTCCGAAGTCTCCAGGATCATCGCCTCCGGGATCTCCGGGATCGGGTCCTTGTAGGGGTCGCAGCGCTCCGCCACCCAGGCGCGGACGAAGTCCTTGTCGAAGCTCTCCGGCCGCTCGCCGGCGGCGAAGCGCTGTTCGTAGCTCCCGGCGATCCAGTAGCGGCTGGAGTCGGGGGTGTGGATCTCGTCGGCCAGGATGATTGTCCCGTCGGCGTCGGTCCCGAACTCGTACTTCGTATCGACCAGGATCAGGCCTCGCTTGGCCGCGATCTCCTGCCCCCGGGCGAACAGGGCCAGGGCATAGGTCGAGAGCTGGTCCCACTGGGCCTGGGTGAGCAGGCCCTGGGCGACGATCTCCTCGGGCGTCAGCGGCTCGTCGTGGCCGCCGTCGAAGGCCTTGGAGGTCGGCGTGATGATCGGATGCGGAAGTTTCTGGTTGTCGCGGAGGCCGTCGGGCAAGACGTGGCCGTACATTCGGCGCTGGCCCTGCTTGTAGAGCGTCAGGATCGAGGTGCCGGTGGTTCCCGCCAGGTAGTCGCGGACCACGATCTCCACCGGCAGGATGTCCAGCCGCTTGCCGATCACCACGTTCGGGTCCGGGTAGCCGAGCACGTGATTGGGGCAGATGTCGGCCGTCTTCTCGAACCAGAACCGGGCGGTCTGGGTCAGGACCTGGCCCTTGTAGGGGATGGCCGCCAGGATCCTGTCGAAGGCGCTCAACCGGTCGGAGGCGATGATGATCCGCCGCCCGTCGGGCAGGTCGTAATTGTCCCGCACCTTGCCGAAATAGGCGTTCGGCAGCTCGGGAATGACGGCGTCGCGAAGGACGTGGCGCAGGGCGGAGGAATCCATGGGGCGAGCTTATCGTCCGGCCCTGCCCCGCCCCACAAGTCCTAGTTCACCGGACCGCCATTGCCGAAGGTCTGCGACAGGCGAACCACAGCGGGCAGCAGCAGCACGCCGAGCAGGCACGGGAAGATGAACAGGATCAGCGGCACGGTCAGCTTGACCGGCAGGGCCAGGGCCTTCTCCTCTGCCCGCAGCATCCGCTTCTGGCGCATGTCGCTGGAGAAGATGGTGAGCGTCTCGCCCAGGCTGGTGCCCATGTCTTCGGCCTGGCGCAGCATAGTGGCCAGCGCTCGGGCGTCGTCGATGCCAAGGCGGTCGGCGAAGGTCAGCCAGGCGTCCTTGCGCGACTTTCCGGCCCGAAGCTCCAGGGTCAGCATCCGCAGGTGGATAGTCAGGCGCGGATAGCGCCGCGCGAGCTCGTCGCAGACCCGGGACACTGCGGCGTCGAGGGACAGGCCCGCCTCCACCGAGGCGACCAGCAGGTCGAGCAGGTCGGGGAAGCCGTCGGAATATTCCAGCTCCCGCTCCTTCTGGCGGATCTTTAGGAACCGGTCGGGGCCAAGCAGGGCGACGATCGACAGCGCTCCGGCTACGCTGAGCGGGCCGGTGCCGCCGCCCTTCATGGCGAACGGCAGCAGCAGGATCGTGCCTATGGTCGCGAGCGCCAGCGAGATGGCGCGCGCGCCCAGATAGTAGACGGCGGCGTCGCGGTTGAAGTAGCCGGCCCGCATCAGCCGCATGCGCACGTCGGAGACCTTGGACGGGTCGCTCACCGCCGCCTGCTGGCCCAGGCGGCGCACGCCGGCGATCACGTGGCCGAAGATGCGCACCTCGCCGTGCGCCGCCGCCGGCCGCCCCGCGGCGCCCGGACCCTCGAACCGGGCGCGGCGCTGGGAGCGCACCCGCACCTCGCCGGCCAGCACGAGCAGCCCGCCGACCGCGGCGACCGAAAGCAGGACCAGCGCCACGCCGGTGATCAGGTTCTGGAGCTGAAGCGTGTCCATGCTAGATCCGCATGGCGACCATCTTGCGCATGATGAGGTTGCCGATCACCAGCCAGACAGCGAAACCGGCCAGGGCGATCTGGACGACCGGTTCGTCGATCACGTCGCCATAGAAATCGGGCGCCATGATTGTGATGGCGCCCGCTGCGACCAGCGGCGCGGCGCTGAGGATGGTCGCCGAGACCCGGCCCTCGGAGGTCGCCGCCTTGATCTTCAAGCGCATCCGCTGGCGCTCGCGCACTGTGTTGGCGTTGAGTTTCAGCAGACCCGTCAGGTTGCCCCCCGCCCGCTCCTGCAGGCGCACGGTGGCGGCGAACAGGTCGACGTCGGGATGCTGGCACCGCACGGACATGCGCTCGACCGCCTGCTCCAGGGTGGCGCCATAGGCGATCTCGTCTGCGGCCATGCCGAACTCCGAACCGATGGGGTCGGACATCTCCCGGCCCACCAGGGCGATGGCCGTGGGCACCGGGTGGCCCGCCTCCAGGCTGCGGACGATGATCTCGAGGCCTTGCGGCAACTGCTCGCCGAGCGCCTTCGACCGGCGTCCGGCCATGACCTTGAGGAACATTATCGGGCCGCCCAGACCCGCGACCAGGACGCCGACCGGCGCTGCGATCAGGCTCCTGGTCGCCACGAAGGCCAGGGCAGCGCCGACCACGGCGGCGATGAGCACGGCCAGCAGCCAGCGCCGGGCGTCGTAGGGCACGCCGGAGCGGACGATCAGGGCGCCCAGCCAGAGCCACCCGCCCTTGGCGTCGCCCGAGGCGTTCAGGCCTCGCTGCTTTCGCAGCTCGACCACCAGCTCGGCGATACCGGCGGTGCGCTCGGCGATCAGCAGGCGGCGGTTAACCTTGCGCTTCTGCTGGGCGGTGCGGGCCAGGCCGATCGTCGCCTGGACCGCGGCGAACACCGCGGCGAACACCAGGATCAGATAGACCCAGGAAACGTCGACTTCCATCAGCTCAACGCCCGCGAGGGATCGAAGTGGGCCACGTCATAGGCGATGCCGCGGCGGATCATCTCGTCCAGGCACTTCGGGCGCAGGCCGGTCGCGCGGAATTCGCCATGCACCATCCCATCGGCGGTGGTGTGGGTGCGATTGAAGACGAAGATATCCTGCATCTGCACCACCTGGCCTTCCATGCCGGTGATCTCGGTTACGGCCATAACCTTCCGCTTGCCGTCCGACAGGCGCATCACCTGGACGATCATGCCGATCGCCGAAGCGATCTGACCGCGCATGCTCTCGGGCGTCAGCCGCATGCCGGACATGGCCACCATCTGCTCCAGGCGGGTGATGGCGTCGCGCGGGGTATTGGCGTGGATGGTGGCCATTGAGCCCTCGTGGCCTGTGTTCATGGCCTGGAGCATGTCGAACGCCTCCTCGCCGCGCACCTCGCCCAGGATCACCCGGTCGGGACGCATGCGCAGGGCGTTCTTGACCAGCTCGCGCTGGCGGATCTCGCCCTTACCCTCGATGTTCGGCGGCCGGGTCTCCATGCGCACCACGTGAGGCTGCTGCATCTGGAGCTCGGCGGCGTCCTCGATGGTGATCAGGCGTTCGCCATGGCTGATTGCCGCCGACAGGGCGTTGAGCATGGTGGTCTTGCCCGAGCCGGTGCCGCCCGAGATCACGGTCGAGACCCGCGCCTTGATCGCCCCGTGCAGGAAATCGGCGACGCACTGGGGCATTGCCCCGACATCCACCAGCTTTTCCAGGGTGTAGGGCTTCTTGGAGAACTTCCGGATCGAAACACAGGCGCCGTCGATCGCCACCGGGAAGATGGCGGCATTGACCCGGCTGCCGTCCGGCAGGCGGGCGTCGACCATGGGCGAGCTCTCGTCGATCCGGCGACCCACGCCGGCGACGATGCGATTGACGATACGCAGCAGGTGGTCGTTGTCGCGGAACCTGACCGGGGTCGGTTCCAGTTCGCCGCGGCGCTCCACATAGACCTGGAACGGCCCGTTGATCAGGATGTCGTTGACGCTGTCGTCCTTGAGCAGCGGCTCGATGGGGCCAAGACCCACCATCTCGTCGTGCACCGAGGCGCCCAGTTCCTCCAGTTCGGCGGTGTTGAGCACCAGGCGCTCGTCGCGAGCGAAGTCGGCGACCAGGGACATGACCTGCTTGCGCAGCTCGCCGTCCGCCAGCCTCTCCAGCTTGGAGAGGTCCAACTCCTCGATCAGCCGGGCGTGAAGTTTCATCTTCACGTCCAGCATCTTGTTTTCCGACACCCGCTGGGCGGAGGGCTCCGGCGGCGGCGGGGGCGGCTCGGGGATATCCGGATCGATCGCCGCGGGCGCGGCGGGACGGGTGATGTTGAAGCGGCCCATCAGGCGGCTCTCCGGGACCAGCCGGCGCGACGGTCGGTCACGCCCAGCAGACGGTCGATGAGTACGGCCACATCGCGCACGATCTTGGACTTGGGCCGGTACTGGCTGATCGGCCCGCCCAGATTGACCGAGGCGGCGGCGGCCTCCCAGTCGGAGCTGATGCTGGCCTCGGTCTTGCGCTCCAGCGCCCGCTCGGCCTCCGCCGTCGACGGCGTGGGGCCAAACATGCGACCAGCCAGGCGGTTCAGCACGATGCGGGTCTTGCGGCCCACCGGCAGCGCAGTCTCGATCTCTTCCGAGAGCGACCGGGCGGCCAGCAGGGCCGGCACGGTGAGCTCGGAGATCACCAGCACCTCGTCGGTGCCGGACAGCACCTCCAGAGACCAGGATCGCCGATGGCGCGGCATGTCGATGATCACGAACTCGTAGGCCTCGCAAGCGATCTCCAGGATGCGCAGCACCGCCTCGCGGGAGATCTGATCGAAGGCCATCGGGTCGCGTGGACAGGCCAGCATGTCCAGTCCCTTGGCGACCGGGGTGGTGAAGGCGGCCAGCAGGGCCGCGTCCATCCGCTCTGCCGCCGGGCCGAACTGGGCCAGGCCCATGGCCGGCGACGCCGCCAGGTAGGCGGAGGCCGCGCCATCGGCGAGGTGCAGGTCGATCAGGCAGACCCCCTGCTCCTTGGTGGTGCGGCCCGCGAGGGCGCTGGCGATCTCGATGGCGAGGGTCGTGGCCCCGGCGCCGCCGACCGCGCCGACCACCGCCCAGCACCGCGATCCCTGCCCAGGCGACACCGCCGGTTCCTGCGCCGCGCCGTCGAGCAGGGTGTAGACGGCCGCCTGCAGCTGCTCATCGGAGAACGGCTCCTCCAGCACGTCGGAATGTTTGATTCGCATGAGGGCGCGAACCAGGTTGGCGGGCAGGCGCTGGCCCACCAGCAAGGTCGGAGGCGCGTTGGCCATCGCCGCGAGGCCGGCTATGGCCTCGCCCAGAATCGCGGGGTCGGCGGCGTCCGCGTCGATCAGGATCAGGTCGACCGTGGCCGGCTGGAGATCGACGAGACGCTCCACGCCCGCCAGTTCGAAGGCCGCGCCGAACAGCGGCCCGCGCGCCAGGGGCGCCAGCGTCGTCCCAATGGCCAGGACGCGTCGGCCAAGCAGGCTCCAATGGGTCATCCGCGAGGTCTCGCTACACACTGCATGAGGGTCATCCCCGGGGCGACTTGGCGCTTACCGGCGCGGTCATCGGCTGGTCCAGGGCCTTGCCTTCGAGGATCAGGTCGATGGCGCTGGCCTCCTGCCCCTTGAAGGGGTCGGGTTGGTTTCCTGGGGCAAGGTCGGCGGAGGTGGCCAGCCTCGGCGTCACGATGATCACCAGCTCGGTCTCGGCGCGGCGCCAGCGCGCCGAGCGGAACAGCGACCCCAGGACCGGAACCTCGCCGACACCCGGGAGCTGACGGACCTGGTTGACGTAGTCCTGCTGGAACAGGCCCGCGACCGCGAAGGCCTCGCCGTCCTTCAGCTCAATGGTGGTGTCGGTGCGGCGGACCACCAGGCTGGGAATCTCGAAGCCCTGGATGCGGAGGTTGTTGTTGTGGTCGAGCTGGCTGACCTCGGGCGCGACCTGCAGACGGATCAGGCCGTTGTCCTGGACGGTCGGCAGGAAGTTGAGCTTCACGCCGAACTCACGGAATTCGATGCTGACGGTGTTGAGGCCGGCGGGCACCGGGAACGGGAACTCACCGCCAGCCAGGAAACTCGCCTTCTGGCCGGACAGGGCCACGAGGTTCGGCCGGGCGAGCGTGCGGATCACGCCCTTTTCCTCCAGGGCCGCCAGAGTCAGGTCGACATTGGCCGAGCCGATCGAGCCGGAGAGCCGCAGGGCCCCCTGCGGTGCGGTGTTGCCGATGAGGCCGCTGCCTGTCGCCAGGGCGAAGGAGCCGTTCGAGGCGGTGAGGTTGAAGCCCACGTCCTTCAGGGCCGAGCGGCTGGCCTCCAGGATGCGGACTTCCAGGATCACCTGCTGCGAGGCCCGCACGGTCAGGGCGGTGGTCACCGCCTCGGGGGCGAACCTGTCGGCCAGGATCTTGGCGCGGCCAGCCGCGGCGGTGGTCGAGACCTCCCCGGTGAGCAACAGGCCCTCGCCGAGGTTGCGCACCCTCACGCCCTCGCCGGGCAGGGCCGCGGCGAGATCGGCCTCCAGCGCCTCGGCGTCGTAGCCGACCCGCACGTCGATCACTTCCTGCAGCTGACCGCCGCCGCCGTAGATGAGGAGGTTCGTGGAGCCCAGCGCCTTGCCGCGCACATAGAAGCTGCGGTCCGTAGTGGCGACGATTTGGGCGGTTTCGGGCTGGGCCACCACGATCTTGGAAGCCGGGCTGTCCAGGCGGAAGGACAGCGACTTGTTCCGGGGAACATTGATGGTGCGGCTGCGAGCGGTCTCGCTGACGAACGACTCCGCGGCCGAGGCAGGGGCGGCCGTCATGAGGGCGGCCACCGCGCAGAACGCGCGGGCCGAGGTCTTGGATCGCGACATCACGCGCCCTCTCCTTCGACGATCTTGATGATCGAGCGCGGCGCGGATGGGGCCGCCGCGCGTCGCGGACGGGCCGAGCTCGCGCTCGGCGCGCTTTGAACGGGGCCTCCGACGACGTCGCGCGTCGAGAGCGGGGCGAAGGTTTCGATTTCAGCCTGTCCCGAAGCGCGCAGGGCAAGAGACAGCTCGCCGAGACTGGCGGCGACCGCCAGCTTCTGGGCGTCCTTGACGCTAACCTCGAGGGTGGCGGTGTTGGGGCTGGCGGGCTTGTTGGAAGTGGGATCAGCGTTCAGATCGACCCCGAGAACGCGGGCGTTCTGGATGACCACTTCGGATTCGATGACCTTGTGGGTGTCGTCAGGCGACAGGTCGCGCATCAGCACCACATCGACCCGGTCGCCCGGCAGGGCGTGGCCGCCCACGCCCGAGACATCGGAGACCTTGATCGTATAGGCCCGCAGTCCGTCGGCGATCTCCGCGGCGACCGAGGGCCGCGCGCCGGGGCCGGAAAGCTTGGCGGGCAGAACCGCCTCGCGGATGGCGATCGGGGTGAGCGCCACCGGCGCTCCGCCGTGATCCTGGGCCAGCACCTGGGCCACTGTGGTGAAGGCGCCGGCCGGCGCGGCGTCGCGCGGCATTCGCACCACGGTCAGGCGCGCCGCGTCCAGCCGCTCGCCGTACTTGATGGCGCGGGAGGCCACGACCACCGAGACGGCGTTGGCCATCGGCGACTGGCCTGCGGCCTGGGCGACATTGCCCTGGGCCGGCAGCATCACCTTGGCGACCACCAGGGCCCCTAGGCCAAGGGCCGCCGAGGCGCCCAAACTTGCGATCGTGACTACCCGCAACGCCCCACCCCTGGATGCTTCGTACATTCAGAGGGTTAGCCGAGCAGCGATTGCGATAACCTCAACGAAGTAAGTGAATGTTCAGAAAGGTTAACAGCCTTCGCCAAGTCGCTTGTGTGCACCCGGCGATGAAAACCCCACGCCCGCAACGAAGACAAAGCCGGGCGCCGGCCGTATGATCACCGCAACTGGGAGAAAATCGCATGCACCGTCTCGCCCTCGTCGCCGCGCTCGCGGCCTTCGCCGCCACGCCGGCCCTCGCCGCGCTCAAGCCGGGCGCCAAGGCGCCGGACTTCACGGCCCGGGGCTATCAGGGGGGCAAGCCAATCACCTTCTCCCTGGCCGAAGCGCGCAAGAAGGGGCCGGTGGTGCTGTACTTCTTCCCCGCCGCCGACACCGCAGGCTGCAACCTGGAAGCCCGGCTGTTCGCCGAGGCCACCGACGGCTTCAAGGCCCAGGGCGCGACCGTGATCGGCGTCACCTCGGGCAATCTCGACAAACTCGCCGCCTTCTCGGCCGATACCGAGAAGTGCTCGGGCAAGTTCCCGGTCGCGGCTGACCCCAACGCGGTCATCGCCGGCCAGTACGACTCCAAGCTGGCCATCAAGCCGGGCCTGTCGGACCGCACCTCCTATGTGATCTCGCCCGCCGGCGAGGTGGTGCACGCCTATTCGAACCTGAACGCCAACGATCACGTCACCGAGACGATGACCGCCGTGAAGGCCTGGCGCGCCAAGCATCCGAAGAAATAACTGCAAACACCGCTCATCCCGCGGCGATGAGCGAGTATGTGAAATCCCTTGCCGAAACAGCGGTTTTCCCGTACTAGCGCGCCTCTTCACGGAAGGCGGTCTCAAGCCGGAACGCGAAAGGGTCGGGAAACTCCCGGCCGCCGCGCCTGAGATCCATCGTTTCCGACGGTCACCCGCCGCCGGACGCGCCGCCCTCCAAATGGGAAAAGGAAACCATGGCGCTCTACGAGCACGTCGTTATCTCGCGGCAAGATATTTCGCCGCAACAGGCCGAAGCCCTTAATGACACCCTCAAGGCCTTGATCGAGGAAGGCGGCGGATCCGTCGCCAAGATCGAGTACTGGGGCCTTCGCAACCTCACCTACCGCATCAAGAAGAACCGCAAGGGCCACTACTCCCTACTCTCCATCGACGCTCCGGCGCCGGCGGTGAAGGAGATGGAGCGCCAGCTGTCGCTGAACGAAGACGTTCTGCGTCACCTGACCATCCGCGTCGACGAACTCGACCTGGAGCTCTCGCCCGTTCTCGCCCGTCGCGACCGCGATCGTGAGCGCGAACCGCGCCGCGACGACTTCGGTTCGAAGGACGGCGGCTTCGGCTCGAAAGATGGCGGCTTTGCTCCGAAAGAAGGGGGCTTCTGATGACCGACGAAACCGCAACGGCCCCCGCGGCCGCCGGCGCCGCGCGCCGTCCGTTCTTCCGCCGCCGCAAGGTCTGCCCGTTCTCCGGCGCCAACGCCCCGAAGATCGACTACAAGGACGTGAAGCTGCTGCAGCGCTACGTCTCCGAGCGCGGCAAGATCGTGCCCTCGCGCATCACCGCGGTGTCGGCCAAGAAGCAGCGTGAACTGGCCAAGGCCATCAAGCGCGCCCGCTTCCTGGCCCTCCTCCCCTATGTCGTGAAGTAAGGGAGCCAGGCACATGAAAGTCATTCTGCTCGAACGAGTCGAAGGCCGTGGCGGCCTGGGCGACGAAGTCACCGTCAAGGACGGCTACGCTCGCAACTACCTGCTGCCGCGCCACAAGGCCCTGCGGGCCACCAGCGCCAACAAGAAGGTCTTCGACGCCCAGCGCGCCGATATCGAGGCGCGCAACCTCAAGGCCAAGGACCAGGCCGGCAAGGCCGGCGAGTCCCTGGACGGCACGTCCTACATCCTGATCCGTCAGGCGGGCGAGACCGGCCAGCTCTACGGTTCGGTCACCGGCCGCGACGTCGCCGACATCGTCAACGGCGCCGGCGGCAAGGTGGACCGCTCGATGGTCTCCCTCGACAAGCCGATCAAGACGCTGGGCATGCACCCCGTGAAGATCCGCCTGCACGCCGAAGTGGTCGTGACGGTGACGATCAACATCGCCCGCAGCCAGGACGAAGCCGAACGCCAGGCCCGCGGCGAGAACGTCATCACCTCGCAGTTTGAGGAAGACCGGATCGCCGACGAGGAAGCCGCCGCCGACATGGCGGCCGGCGGCGCCGGTTCGCACGACGTGGACTTCGGCGCCGACCACTAGGTCGACGCCTTCCAGACCCAAGACCGCGGCGCGGGACCTCCGGGTTCCGCGCCGTTTTCTTTGCTCGCGTTGGATACTGCCCCATAGATGCCGAGTAACTGGGCAGCGACGCGTCGCGTTTGCGTGGTTTTGTGACAGTTTTGCCATACCGGGTGGCCGCAAACACCCCTAGTTTCAAAACCCTAGACGCCTAAGCGTGGCCGAGCGCCCGCGGGCATTCCTGGGGGACTCATGAACACTCGTTACATCCTGCTCGCGACGGCATCCGCCGCGACTTTGCTCGCCGGCGGCCAAGCGATGGCCCAAACACAGGCCTCGGCCACCGAGGTCGAGGAATTCATCGTCACCGGCACGCGCGCGGCAAACCGCACCGTGCTCGACACAGCCGCGCCGGTCGACGTCATCAGCGCCGCCGAGCTGAGCCAGCTTGGCGTCACCGAGGTCAATCAGGCGCTCTCGGTCTCCCTGCCCTCGTTCAACTTCCCCAGGCCCGGCCTGGCCGACGGCACCGACACCATCCGACCGGCCACCCTGCGCGGCCTCTCCCCGGACCAGACCCTGGTCCTGGTGAACTCCAAGCGCCGCCACTCGGCCTCGCTGGTGAACCTCAACGGCACCATCGGTCGCGGCGCCTCGTCGGTCGACCTGAACACCATCCCCTCGGCCATGGTTTCCTCGATCGAGGTCCTGCGCGACGGCGCCTCGGCGCAATACGGTTCGGACGCCATCGCCGGCGTGCTGAACCTGCGGCTGCGCGAAGCCAACAGCGGCGGTGGCGTGACCGCCACCTACGGCGCGCGCGTCACCACCGTGAAGACCCTGGTCGCCTCGCCGCCGGCCGGCGCGAACTGGACCGTGGCCGACAAGGCCAAGTACGACCGCACCGACGGTGAGACCATCAACCTCTCGGGCTGGATCGGGCTGCCGCTTGGGGAGTCCGGCTTCCTGACCCTGGCCGCCGAATATCTTGACCAGAACAAGACGATCCGCACCGCGCCCGACTGGCGCCAGCAGTACGCCCTTGTGGGCGGCGCATTCGATCCGCGCGAGGCGAGCTTCGACCGCTACAACGCCTGGTTCGGCGAGCCGGACGTCAAGCAGTACTCGCTGTTCGCCAACGCCGGCTATGATGTGAGCGACACCACCAGCCTTTATGGCTGGGCCAGCTACCAGAACCGCGAGGCGCTCTCCGCGGGCTTCTTCCGTCGCTCGCTCGACGACCGCAACATCGTCTCCATCTATCCTGACGGCTTCCTGCCGCTGATCAATCCGACCGTCGAGGACTTCTCGGTCGCCGGCGGCGCGAAGTCCAAGCTGGGCAGCTGGGACACCGACATCTCGCTGGTCTACGGCTCCAACGAGATGGATTTCGTGATCCGCGACACGCTGAACCGGTCCATCGGCCCCAGCAGCAAGACGGTCTTCAACGCCGGCGGGTTCGAGTACAACCAGCTCGTCCTCAATGTTTCGGGCGTGCGGACATACGATGTGGGCCTCGCCTCGCCGCTGAACGTCGCCGCCGGCCTGGAATGGCGGAAGGAGGGCTACGAGATCCATGCGGGCGAGCCTGACTCCTACCGTAATGGCGGCGCCCTGCTGAACGGCGCCCCGACCCCCTCTGGCGCGCAGGTTTTCCCGGGCTTCCGCCCATCCAACGAGGTTGACCAGGACCGCACCTCGGTGGGCCTGTATCTGGACCTCGAAGCCAACGTCACCGACGAGCTGCTGATGTCCGCCGCGGTCCGGGCCGAGTCCTATTCCGACTTCGGCGAGACGGTGACCGGCAAGTTCGCCGCGCGCTATGACTTCACCGAGAACTTCGCCTTGCGCGGCTCGATCCAGAACGGCTTCCGGGCGCCCTCCCTGCAGCAGCAGTTCTTCTCGACCACCTCGACGAACTTCATCAATGGCGTGCCCTTCGACATCACCACCTTCCCGGCGACGGATCCGGTGGCGGCGGCCCTGGGCGCCAAACCCCTCGACGCCGAGAAGTCGGTCAACTACGCGATCGGCGCGGTCTTCCGCCTCGGCCGGGTCAACCTGACGATCGACGCCTATCGCATCGACATCGAGGACCGCATCGTCCTGTCGGAAAACCTGACCCAGGCGAACGTGCGCGCCTATCTGGTCTCGCAGGGCTTCGTCGCCGTGGGCGGCGGACGCTTCTTCATCAACGGCGTCGACACCGAGACCCAGGGCGTCGACATCATCGCCAACTTCAAGCAAGACACCGAGGCGATGGGGACCTTCGCCTTCACCCTCGGCGCGAACTTCAACTCCACCGATGTGACCAAGGTCCCGGCCACCGCCCAGCTCGCGGCGCTCAACCCCGCCCCAGTGCTGTTCGACCGGGTGAACGTCCTGACCTTCGAGAAGGGCTCGCCGGAGTCCAAGTTCACGGGTTCGGTGGACTGGACCCTCGACAAGTTCGGCGCGACGGTGCGGGCCACCCGCTACGGCGAGGTTCTCAGCCCCGGCACCACGGCGGCCCTCGACCTGACGTTGAAGGCCAAGGTCGTGGTTGACCTGGAAGGCCGCTGGAACGTCACCGATAAGGTGCGCGTCTCGGTGGGTGCGGACAATGTGTTCGACGAGTACCCGACGGGTTCTCCGCCGATCCTCAACACCACCTCCAATACGCCCTTCTCGAACTATGCGCCGTTCGGCCGCTCGGGCCGCTACCTCTACGGCCGGGTCGCCTATACCTGGTAGGACCCTAGGGCCCCTACGACCGGAACTGACGCGACGCGGGACTACGGTCCGGCGTCGTTTCGTTTCAGGCTTGTCCACAGGTCGGCGGAATTCCTGTTAGCGGACGGCCAACAGCCAATGCGCCACAGTGCAAGCCACCGTGCCGACAAGCTATCGGTAACCCATGGCCCTCGTTCCCGCCCTCGACCTTCGCCCCGCCCACAACGATGCGGCGATCCCGCACGCCCCGGCCAATGTCGAGGCCGAACAGGCCCTGCTGGGCGCGGTGCTGTACGACAACGCCGCCTTCGAGCGGATCGGTGACTACCTGCAGGCGCGCCACTTCTACGAGCCCTTCCACCAGCGGCTGTTCGCCGCTGTCGAGACCGCGGTCCGCAAGGGGCAGCTGGCCGAGCCGATCCTGCTGGCCGAGCAGTTCAGCCGCGACGCGGCCTTCGAGGAGCTGGGCGGGGTGCGCTACCTCGCCGACCTGGTGGACCGGGCGCCGCCCTCGGCCAACGCCAACGACTATTCGCGGGTCATCTATGACCTGGCCCTGCGCCGCGACTTGATCCGCATCGGCGGCGACATTTCCACCACCGCCGCCCAACCGGACGCCGAGCGCTCGGCCCGCGACCAGATCGAGGCGGCCGAGCAGCAGCTGTTCAGCCTGGCTGAGACCGGTTCGGTCAATCAGGGCTTCATCCCATTCGCCGACGCGCTGCATGGCGCCGTCACCATGGCCGCCGAGGCCCACGCCCGCGACGGCGGCCTGGCCGGGATCTCCACGGGGCTGATCGACCTCGACAAGAAGATGGGCGGGTTGCACCCTTCCGACCTGGTGATCCTGGCCGGCCGTCCCTCGATGGGGAAGACGGCGCTGGCCTGTAATATCGCCTTCGACGTGGCGCGCCACTTCGCCTGGGAGCCGCAGCCGGACGGCTCGAAGAAGACCGTCTCCGGCGGGGTCGTGGCCTTCTTCTCGCTGGAAATGTCGGCCGAACAGCTGGCCATGCGCCTGTTGGCCGAAGTTTCCGGGGTTTCCGGCGACCGGCTGCGTAAGGGCGAGATCACCGCCCTGGAGTTCGGTCGGATCCGTGACGCAGCGTTGGAGATCCAGGACGCGCCGCTGTTCATCGACGCCACCGGCGGCATCACCATCGCCAAGCTGGCCGCCCGGGCGCGGCGCCTGAAGCGGACCAGCGGGCTGGACCTGATCGTGATCGACTACCTGCAGCTGGTCACCGGCGGCGACGGCACGGGCAAGAACGACAACCGGGTGCAGGAAGTCTCGATGATCACCCAGTCCATGAAATCCCTGGCCAAGGAGCTATCGGTGCCGATCATCGCGCTTAGCCAGCTCTCGCGTCAGGTTGAGAACCGTGAGGACAAAAAGCCCCAGCTCAGCGACCTGCGGGAATCCGGCTCCATCGAGCAGGACGCCGACATGGTGATGTTCGTCTATCGCGAGGAATACTATCTGGGCCGGACGGAGCCACGCGAAGGCACGCCCGAGCACCTGACCTGGCAGGAGCAGATGGACCAGGTGGCGGGCATGGCCGAGGTGATCATCGGCAAGCAGCGCCACGGCCCGATCGGCACGGTGAAACTGTCCTTCAACGCCGACATCACCAAGTTCGGGAACCTCGCCCGCGAGGGATTCTACAACGCGCACTAAACCGGTTATGGGAGCGACGATGCCTGCTCCCTCCTCCGCGCGCCTGACCATCGATCTCGACGCGCTCGCCCAAAATTACGCCGTGCTACGCGACCTGGCCCCGGGCGCGGAGCCCGCGCCGGTGGTCAAGGCCGACGGCTACGGCCTGGGCGCCGTTCCCGTGGCCAGGCGCCTGTGGACCGAAGGCGCTCGGGCTTTCTTCGTGGCCCGTTTGAGCGAGGGCGAGGCCCTGCGCGCAGGCCTCGGGCCAGAACGGCCGGCCACCATCCATGTGTTGGACGGCTTCACGCCGGGGACCGGACCGCGCCTGACGGCGGCGAACCTAACGCCCGTGCTCTCCAGCCTGGCGCAGATCGAGTCAGCGAGCACCTTCGCCGGACCCGTCGCCATCCAGGTCGACACCGGCATGAACCGGCAGGGGCTCACGGGGGCGGAGGCCCGGGACCTGGCGGCAACCCTGCCGCCGGGACTGCGCGTCGAGACGATCATGAGCCACCTGGGTTCAGCCACTGACCCGGCCGATCCTCGCAGCGCCGCCCAGCTCGACGCCTTCGCCTCGGTGCGGCCGTTGTTTCCCCACGCGCGCGCGAGTTTCGCGGCCTCCGCGGGCATCGCGCTGGGGCATGTCTATCATTTCGACCTCGTCCGGCCGGGGATCAGCCTTTATGGCGGCGGTCCCGAGGAGCGGCCAGACGCACGTTTGAAGTCCGTGGCGACCTATGAGGCGCCGATCCTCTATCTGCGCCAGGTCGAGGCCGGCGAGATGATCGGCTACGGCTCCAAGACGATCGTCGAAACCGACAGCCGCATCGCCGTGGTTGCGGCGGGTTATGCCGACGGGCTGATCCGCTGCGCCATGGGCCGCAGCCAGGCCTGGTTCGCCGGCGCGCTGCGCAAAGTTCTGATCATCACCATGGACCTGATCGCTATCGAGATCGGCGACGCCCAAGCCAACCCTGGCGACATGGTCGAGCTGCTGGGGCCTCATGTCCTGCTGGACGATCTAGCCGCGGCGGCCGGCACCGTGGCGCACGAATGCCTCGTGCGCCTCGGCGGGCGGGCCGAGCGGGTCTATCTGGGGCAGCGCTAAGCCGTCACGCGACGCCCGGCCATGACGAGCCTGGATGATGGCTCGTATAACCCGAAGCGCGCTAGCCCTTCTTGGCCAGCGCCTCCAGCCGAGCCGGACCGACCGAGGCCACGGCGGCCTTCAGCTCCTCGATGCGGACGCCGTCGCCCTCGGCGGCGACCATGAACCGGTCGCCGACCAGGACGCTGTACTCGCCGTGCTTCGAGGTGGCGTTGTAGGATTCGGTGGTCATGCGGCCGTCGACCTTGCCGACTTTCTCATACTTGCCGTCGCTCTCGGTGGACGACTGGACGTTGAAGGCCCCGGCCATGCCGGCCAGGGCGCCCGCCGCGCCCAGGTCTGTGACGCTGAGCCGGATGCTCGCGTCGCCCTTGGTGTAGATGCCTTCGGCCTGCGAGCCTGTGACGCCGCCGGCGCCGCCAGAGCCCGTGGTGACCTCGGTCCGGGTGAAACCCGCCACGTCGGCCGGCAGATAGGCCTTCAGCAGGCTGGGATCAGTGGACGGCGGCCCCTCCCCGCTCTCGATCTGCTTGGCGGCGGCCTCCATCTTCTTCGAGGCTTCCTCCAGCTTGCCGACGTCGACCTTGTTGCCTCCGAAGGTGACGGTTCCGGCGCTGTGGTCGGCCATCAGGCCCGACCCCTGTCCCAGGCTGCGGATCGGGCTGAGGATCGCCGCGGCGATGATCGCCAGCACGATAGCGGCGATGACCACCACCACGGTGTAGGTCGTCGCCTTCTCCTGGGGCGCCTTCATCAGGATGGGCAGGCCCCTGTGGAGCAGGAACAGGCTGTAGAGGCCGAGCAGGCCCAGGATGCCTAGCGGGGGATAGATCATGAAGATCCCCGCCAGCCAGCTTGCGGTGCTGGCATAGACCGCGACCTTGAACGCCTGGATCTGGTTCTTCGTCCCGCCGAAGCTGGGGGCCAGGCCATCGATGATCAGGGCCAGGAGGTAGACGCTGGCAAGGGCGATACCGAAGTTCACCACCGCGCCGACCAGGGCCGAGAGGATCGTCGGCTTGTAGTTGATGCCGAACATCCCGTAGCCGAAGACGATGGCGCCGATCAGGCCGGCCACCGCCGGGATCAGGGCCAGGGGGATGGCATAGCCCTTGTAGAGCCCCCCGATCGTCGCCGGCTCGTCGTCGATCACAGCCCAGGTGGCCGAAGGCTGCAGCAGTATGGATTTCGCACGCTCGACGAGTCCCGACGCGGCGGACCCCGGTTCAACTGCGCTCATAGACGCCTCCCAGCCTGTAAAAGCCCCAGTCCAATCCCTAAATTGCGAGCCTAGCCTATGCCACCCTTTCGGCAACCGGCTTCGATCTGCGACGGACGCGGACGTCCCGCCCGTCTAAACTGTCGTCCTCAAGCGAATCAGGGAGCCCGCATGGCCCGCGACGGCGCCGTCTATGTCTGCCAGTCCTGCGGGGCCACGCAGACCAAGTGGGCCGGCCAGTGTCCCGCCTGCGGCGCCTGGAACACCCTGGTCGAGGAACTGCAGTCGCGGCCGCCCGGCGCGCTCGCGCCCAGCAAGGCCTCGCGCACCCGGGGCCTGGCCTTTCAGGGCCTGGACGAGCACACACCCTCCCCGCCCCGGATCGCCACCGGCGTGGACGAGTTCGACCGGGTCTGCGGCGGCGGAGTGGTGCCCGGCTCGGCGATCCTGTTGGGCGGCGACCCCGGAGTCGGCAAGTCGACATTGCTGATGCAGGTGATGGCCAGCGCCGCGCGGCGTGGGGCCTCCTGCGCCTACATCTCCGGCGAAGAGGCCATCGCCCAGGTGCGCAGCCGCGCCCAGCGCATGGGCCTGGCCGACGCGCCGGTGAAGCTCGCCACCGAGACCAGCCTGCGCGACATCCTCGACAGCCTGAAGCGCGAGAAGTTCGACCTGGTGGTCATCGACTCCATCCAGACCATGTGGAGCGACGTTCATGAGGCCGCGCCGGGCTCGGTGACCCAGGTCCGCGCCGCCACCGGCGAACTGGTGCGGCTGGCCAAGAAGCAGGGCGTGGCGATCATCCTGGTGGGCCACGTGACCAAGGAGGGGACCATCGCCGGTCCCCGGGTGATCGAGCACATGGTCGACGCCGTCCTGGCCTTCGAGGGTGAGCGGGGCTATCCGTTCCGCATCCTGCGGGCGGTGAAGAACCGCTTCGGGGCCACCGACGAGATCGGGGTGTTCGAGATGGGCGACGCAGGCCTGGGCGAGGTGAAGAACCCGTCAGCCCTGTTCCTCGACACCTCTGGCGAGCGGGCGGCCGGCGCGGCGGTGTTCGCCGGCATTGAGGGTTCGCGGCCGGTTCTGGTGGAGTTCCAGGCCCTGGTGGCCCCCTCGGCCTACGGCACGCCGCGCCGCGCGGTGGTGGGCTGGGACAGCGGGCGGCTGGCCATGGTGCTGGCGGTGTTGGAGACCCGTTGCGGCCTGTCGCTGGGCAATCGCGACGTCTATCTCAACGTGGCGGGCGGCCTGCGGGTCAATGAGCCCGCCGCCGACCTGGCGGCGGCCGCCGCGCTGGCGTCCTCCGCGCTGGACGCGGCCCTGCCGCAAGATTGCGTGGTGTTCGGAGAGATCAGCCTATCCGGCGACATTCGCCCGGTCAGCCGCATGGACTCGCGCCTGAAGGAGGCCGCCAAGCTGGGGTTCCGCCGGGCGCTCGGCCCGAAAGACATCGACGGTGGCGGCATGAAGATCGACGGCGTGAGCCGCCTGGCCGAGGCCATCGCCCGTATCGGCGAGAGCCAATGGGACTAGATCCCCTGCCCTGGTTCGACATCATCGTCGGCTTGGCCCTGTTGGTTTCGGCGGGGGTCGGCTTCTATCGGGGCGGCACGCGGGAAGTGGTCACGGCGCTCGCCCTCGTCGTGGCGGCGGTCGCGGCGATCTACGGGCTGCGTTGGTCGGGACCCATCGGCCGCAACCTGATCGATCCAGACTGGCTGGGCACGGTGAGCGCCGGCCTGGTGGTGTTCGTGGCAATCTACGGCCTGTTGCGCATCACCGGAGCCGGCATGGTGCGCAAGGTCCGCGACATGCAGGTGCTGGGCATGCTGGACCGGCTTATCGGCCTGGGATTCGGCCTGATCCGCGCCGTGGTGGTCCTCGGGGCCTTCCATCTGGTGTTCCACGCCGCCACGCCGCCGGACCGGCTGCCCAAGTGGATGACGGGTGCGGCCTTTTATCCCCTGACCCGCGCCTCGGCCGATACGCTAAAGGCCATGGCGCCCAAGGGTTTCGACATGGCCGACAAGCTGCGGCCCTCCTTCGACGAGGCGGTTCGTGACGGTTCCAAGTCAGCCGGGGGTGACTCTCGTGACGCTCAAGGCTATGACCCCGGCGAACGCGGCGGGCTCGACGATCTGGTGGAGAAATCCCGATGACCCAGGATCTGGATCGATGGCGCCAATCGGCGCTGAATCCCCGGGATCCTGACGACGACACCCCCAGACTGGAATGCGGCGTGTTCGGCGTCTTCGACGTCAACGCCGCGGCCGCCATCACCGCGCTCGGCCTTCACGCCCTGCAGCATCGCGGCCAGGAGGCCTGCGGCATCGCGGTCTTCGACGGTCAGCGCTTCCACACCGAACGTCACATGGGCCATGTGGGCGACGCCTTCGCCGGCGCCGACCTTGTGGACCGCCTGCCCGGTCACATGGCCATCGGCCACACCCGCTACTCCACCGCGGGCGGCAGCTTCATCCGCAACGTCCAGCCGATGTTCGCCGATCTCGAGGCCGGCGGCGTGGCTCTGGCCCACAACGGCAACCTCACCAACTTTCTGACCCTGCGCGAGCAACTGGTCTCGGAGGGGGCGATCTTCCAGTCCACCTCCGATTCCGAAGTGATCCTCCACCTGCTGGCCCGGTCGCGGAAATCGCGGTTCGTGGACCGGTTCATCGACGCCCTGTCGCGGATCGAGGGCGGCTACGCCCTGGTGGCGCTGACCAACAAGAAGCTGGTGGGGGTGCGCGATCCGCTAGGCATCCGCCCCCTGGTGCTGGGCGAGATCGACGGCAAGTACGTCCTGGCCTCGGAGACCTGCGCCCTGGACATGATCGGCGCGCGCTTCGTGCGCGACATCGAACACGGCGAGATGGTGGTCATCGACCATGACGGTATCGAGAGCCTGAAGCCCTTCCCCGCCGCCCGCGCCCGGCCCTGCATCTTCGAATACGTCTATTTCGCCCGCCCCGACTCCGTCGTGAACGGACGCTCCGTCTATGACGTGCGCAAGCGCATGGGCCGCCGCCTGGCCCAGGAAAGCCACGTTCCGGTCGATGTGATCGTGCCGGTGCCCGACTCCGGCGTGCCCGCGGCGCTGGGCTACGCTCAGGAAACCGGCGTGCCCTTCGAAATGGGCATCATCCGCAACCACTATGTGGGCCGGACCTTCATCCAGCCCACGCAAGGCGCCCGCGAGCTGGGCGTGCGCATGAAGCTCTCGCCCAACCGCAACGTCCTGGCCGGCAAGCGGGTGATGCTGATCGACGACTCCATCGTGCGCGGCACCAATTCAGTACGCGTGGTGCGGATGGTCCGCGAGGCCGGGGCCGCCGAGGTGCATCTGCGCTCGGCCTCCCCGCCCATCAAGTGGCCCGACTACTACGGCATCGACATGCCCGACCGCGAGCACCTGCTGGCGGCCAACAAGTCGGTCGAGGAGATCGCCAAGATCCTCGAGGTCGACTCCATGGGCTATCTGTCGGTCGATGGGCTCTATGCGGCGATGAACGCCGACGCGCGCGATCCAGTGAACCCCCAGTTCACCGACCACTATTTCACCGGCGACTATCCGACGCGGCTTCTGGACCGCGAGATCGCCGAGGGCCGCAACGACGGGGCCGACCGACAGCTCTCGTTCCTGGTCGACGCGTGATCTCAAGGATCGCGGCCTGGCGTAATGCGCTGGGCCTGGATTGGTATATCGCCGCCATCGTCGGCATGGTCGTGCTGGCCTCGATCCTGCCGGCCCGGGGCGAGGCCGCGCCCGTGGTCGCCACCGCCACCAAGTTCGGCATCGCCCTGGTCTTCTTCCTGCACGGCGCCAAGCTCAGCCCAGACGCAGTGATCAAGGGCCTGCTGCACTGGCGGCTGCACGGCCTGGTGCTGGTCACCACCTTCGTCCTCTGGCCGCTGACCGGCCTGGGCGCGGCGGCGCTGCCGAGCTGGGTCCTGCCGGCCGCCCTGGCGCCGGGCGTGGTGTTCCTGGCCTGCCTGCCCTCGACCATCCAGTCGGCCATCGGCTTCACCGCCATCGCCCGGGGCAATGTGGCCGCGGCGGTCTGCGGCGCCTCGGCCTCCAACCTGATCGGCATGGTCGCCACCCCGGTGATGGCGGGCGTCCTGCTGGGCGCCCAGGGCGAAGGCGTCTCGCTCGCGTCGCTGCAGGCCATCCTACTGCAGCTCCTGGCGCCCTTCCTGGCGGGCCAGCTCCTGCGGCCGTGGGTCGCCGGCTTCATCCAGCGTCACGCCAAGCCCTTCGGCCTGGTGGATCGGGGCTCGATCCTGCTGGTGGTCTACAACGCCTTCTCCGGCGCGGTCGTCGCCGGCATCTGGAGCCAGGTTTCGGCCCTGGACCTGGCCAGGATCATGCTGCTCTGCGTGGTCCTCCTGGCCATGTCGCTCGGTTTCATGGTCTGGGTCGCCCGCGCTCGCGGCTTCTCCACCGAGGATGAGATCGCCATCGTGTTCGGGGGCTCCAACAAGAGCCTCGCCGCCGGGGTTCCCATGGCCGGGGTGCTGTTCCCCGCCGCCACTGTGGGCTTCATTCTCCTGCCGGTGATGCTCTATCACCAGTTCCAACTGATGACCTGCGCCGCCCTGGCGCAGCGCTACGCCAAACGAGTTTCTTCATGACCGCCTCCCTCCCCCTCGACGGCAAGATCGCCCTGGTCACCGGCGCCACCCGCGGCATCGGCCGCGCCTGCGCCCTGGCGCTGGCCCAGGCCGGGGCCCACGTGGTCGCGGTCGGCCGAACCCAGGGGGCGCTGGAATCCCTGGACGACGAGATCAAGGCCGCCACCGGCAAGTCCGCGACCCTCGTGCCGCTCGACCTGACCCAGGGCGACACCATCGACGGCCTGGGTCTGGCCATCCACGAACGGTTCGGCCGGCTGGACGTGCTGGTCCACGCCGCCGCCATCCTGGGCGGCCTGTCGCCGATCTCGCATATCGACCCGTCGAACTGGGAGAAGGTGTTCTCGAGCAACGTCACCGCGACCTACCGGCTGATCCGCTCCACCGAGCGGCTGCTGCGGGTGTCGCCGGCCGGACGTGGCATCTTCTTCACCACCGGCCGCGTGGAGCGTCCCAAGGCGTTCTGGGGAGCCTATGGCGCCTCGAAGGCCGCCCTGGAGCACCTGGTGCGCACCTGGGCCGACGAGCTGGAGAACACCACCATCCGCGCGGTTCTGGTCGATCCCGGCGTCATGCGCACCAAGATGCGCGCCGAGGCCATGCCGGGCGAGGATCCGATGACCCTGCCCGAGCCCGCCGAGATTGGTCCGATGATCGTGGAGCTCGCGCAGGCCGATCTGGGCCTGCCCAAGGTCAACGTCCGCTTTTCCGACTGGGCGGGGGCCGGGAAGCTCGCTTCGGCTTGACGCCGGGACGCATCAGCTTGGCCTTGCGCCCCTTGGGTGTGGGTCCGGCGCCGATCTTCAACTTGCCCACCGAGGCCAGTTTGGTCTTGGGCTTCACCTTGGGTTTCGGCTTGGCCTTCACGGCCGGCGCATCGAGGTCCGCCGCCATGGCTGCGGCGGTGATTCCGGCGCGGGTGGCCGCGACGCCCTTGGGGGCTGCGGCCTTCTTGCCGATCTTGGGGGCGAACACCGGGGCCTGGGACCGCGGCTTGGGCCCACCCTTGTCCTCGCCCTCGGCATAGGGGTTCTTGTTCGACTTGACGGTGAGCCGCATGGGCACACCCGGCATGTCGAAGCTTTCGCGCAACGAGTTGATCAGGTAGCGCCGGTAGTGATCGGGCAGCTGGTCGGCGCGCGTGGCGAACAGCACGAAGGTCGGAGGCCGCGCTTTGGTCTGGGCCATGTACTTCGGCCGAACGCGACGACCGCCCACGGCCGGCGGCGGATGGCGCTCGATGGCCATGTGCAGCCAGTCGTTGAGGTCGCGGGTCTTGACCTTGGTCGACCAGTCCTTGTGGACCTTGATCACCGCGGGCATCAGCCGGTCCAGATGGCGTCCGGTCTCGGCCGAGAGCGCGATGACCGGCGAACCGCGAAGCTGCGGCAGCAGCCGGCCGGCCTCCTCGATGAGGTATTTGAGCGTCGCGCCTTGGTCGGCCACCAGGTCCCACTTGGCCAGGCAGAAGACCAGCCCGCGCCCTTCCCGCTCGACTAGGTCGGCGATCTGCAGGTCCTGGATCTCGAAGGGGTGGGTGGCGTCCATCACCAGGATGACGATCTCGGCGAAGGTGATCGCCCGGATCGAGTCGTGGGTGGAAAGCTTCTCCAGGTTCTCCTGGACCCTGGCCTTGCGGCGCAGGCCCGCGGTGTCGACGAGGCGGATGGCCTGACCGTCCCAGGTCCAATCGACGGAGATGGCGTCGCGGGTGATGCCGGCCTCCGGGCCGGTCAGCAGGCGATCCTCACCGATCAGCTTGTTGACCAAGGTCGACTTGCCTGCGTTCGGGCGGCCGACGATGGCGATGCGAATCGGCTTGTCGGCCTCCTCGGCGGCCTCCTCGTCATCGTCCGGCTGGACGGCCAGCAGCGCCTGGAAGAGGTCCGCCATGCCCTCGCCGTGCTCGGCGGAGATGGCGACGGGCTCGCCCAGGCCCAGGCCGAAGGCCTCCATGACGCCGACGTCGCTAGCCTTGCTCTCGGCTTTGTTGGCCGCGACGATCACCGGCTTGTCGTGCTTTCGCAGGATCTCGGCGAACACCTCGTCCATCGGGGTCACGCCATCGCGGGCATCGATGACGAACAGAGCCACGTCGGCTTCGGCGATGGCGAGCTCGGTCTGCTGGCGCATCCGGGATTCGAGGCTGTCGTCGGTGACGTCCTCGAAGCCGGCGGTGTCGATCAGTTCCAGGTCCAGGTCGCCGATCCGGCCCGTGCCATAGCGCCGGTCGCGGGTGACCCCCGGCTGGTCGTCGACAATGGCGAGCTTGCGCCCGGCCAGCCGATTGAACAGCGTGGACTTCCCGACATTGGGACGCCCGACAATGGCTAGTCGCATCGGCATGGCGTCACGTTTCGCTAGCGCAGCGCGATGAGTTGAGCCTCATCCGTCACGACAAAGATGGTCCCGTTCACCGCGATCGGGCCGATCAGGGTGGGGGATCCAAGGTTCATGGTCTTCTCGACCTCGCCGGTCTTGGCGTTGATCGCCACCAGCTCACCGCTGGTGCCGGCCAGGACGATCCGATTCGAGGCCAGGATCGGGCTCGACCAGACCGGGCGGGTCGAATAGTTCTTCCGGCCCAGGAATTTCATCCCGAACAGGCCGCCCTTGGACTGCTCGCGCCCGACGCCCAGGTCGCGGATCCAGTAGATCTGGCCGCTCTCACGGGCGACGCAGATCACCTCGCCGGACTTCGACACCACATAGACCACATCGCCGGCCGGCCATGGCGTGGTGATGCCGGTCACCGGCAGGCTCCAGCGCGCCTGGCCAGTGCGAAGGTCGGTGGCGGCGAACACACCCGAGTGGCTGACCGCGAAGACGTCGCCCTGGTAGATCACCGGGCGGCCGGGGATGTCGCGGATCTCGGACAGCGCGTTGTTACGGTTGGCGCGGCTGAGAGCTTCGTTCCAAAGGTCGTTGCCGTTCGCCGCGCGCAGCGCCACCAGTTCTCCGGAGCCGAAGGCCGCGACGACGGTGTCGCCCGAAACCGCGGGCGAGGAGGCCGCCAGGATGCGGGCCGATTCCGACAGGCCCTGATAGGTCCAACCGTCGGCGCCGTTGGCGGTGTCGAAGGTCAGCAGGGTGTTGTCCACGGCGACCACGAACAGTCGCCCACCCGAGACCGTGGGCGCGGCGTGGATCGGCTGTTCGGTCATGGTCTTCCAGACCACGGCGCCGGTGTCGGCGTTGAGCTGGGCGACGAAGCGATAGCCCGAGGCGACATAGAGCTTGCCGTCGGCCACGGCGAGACCGCCGCCGAAGGCTTCCTTGTCACGCTTGCTGCTGGGGCGGAGGTTGGCCTTCCAGACCTGGGAGCCGGACTGGGCGTCGAAGGCCGAGACCGTGGCCTCGCCATCCATGACGAAGACCTTGCCGTTGGCCGCCACCGGCGGGGCGGTGACGTAGGCGCCCTTGCCCGAGCCCTGGCCGAAGCCGCGCTTCCAGGCGATGGACAGGCCGCCGCCGGCCTCCGGATGGCCGACCGACTGCTCGGCCGTGCCGCCGGGCAGCGGCCACTCGGTGACCGTCGCCGGGGTCGGCAGGAAGAAGTCCGCGCCCTTGAGGGCCTCGGCGACTTCCAGCTTCTGGTCGGCCGCGACGATCGAGATGCGCTCGCCCTCAGAGGCGGTCTCGCCGGGAGCGTCGTCCCCGCCGCGGTTGAACGGGTTCAGCCTGTTGATCGTCGAGCAGCCGCTCACGGCCAGGGAGGCCGCGAGGAGCAGGACGAGCAGGCTGTTACGGCGAATAGACGTCATTGGGGTCCAGGGGCTGGCTGTTGCGGCGCGGGCTGGGCTTGGAGCCCGGGCGGCAGGGCGCCCGGCGGAAGGGCGACGGCGGGCGGCAGGGCCAGGGCGGCCTTCACCGCGCCGGGCACGGCCTTGGCCGAACCGGAATCGATCAGGGCGATGGCGGCCTTGGCGCGCTGGCTGACGCCCTCGCCGCCGTCGACCATCAGCGACAGCACGGAGAACTCGGTCCGCGCGCCCGGCAGGTCGCCGGCCATGATCTTGGCGAAGGCCAGCGCTTCGCGCGCTTGGACCCGATAGGGGCGGCCTTCATCGGTGAGCGGCTTCAGGCGCGCCTCCATGTCCTTGTACGGGCTTGAGTCGAGCAAGGCGAAGGCGGATTTGAGGCGGGCGACGTCGCCCAGCACCGGGGTCGGCGCGGCCTCGGCGGCCTCGTCGAACAGCTTCACGGCCTCCGCGACCTTGCCGTCGGAGAGCTGGAGCCCGCCCAACTGCTGAAGGGCCAGCGAACTGTAGGCCTTGGACGAGGACTTGCCGACCTCGCCCCACAGCCGCACAGCCTCGTTGCGGTCGCCGGAATTGAAGGCCTCGATGGCCGCGGCGTACTGGTCGGAGGCCTCGGTGTGGGCCTTGGCGCGATAGTTCTGATAGCCCCAGATCCCCAGGGCGACGACAAGGGCCAGCACCAGGGCCCCGCCGATCCACGGCAGGATTTTCAGCGCAAGCGCCTTGTAGCGGTCGGAGCGGAGTTGCTCCTCGACCTCTTCAAAGACATCAACCACGAAAGGGGACTCCGCGCGAAAGGGCGTTAGGGTTTTGAGCGGGGGAACCTATAGCGGCGGGACGTGCGCTGCAACGCTCGCAATCAGTCGACCCAATCGCGCCTGATGACGCTGGCCGCGGCCACGAAAAGCAGCGCGCTCAGAAGGTAGAATCCCAGCCCGGAATAGATGGCGTAGCGCAGCGCCTCGGCGCCGAAGCGCGGCGTCAGCAGATCGGAGACCGCGCCGAAATAGTAGGTGCCCAGGCCCAGGCCGATCAGGTTGTTGACGAACAGGAAGCACGCGCTGGCCGTGGAGCGCGAAGCGGCCGGAACCAGGTGCTGGACGGCGTTGATCACCGGGCCCAGCCAGGCGAGGTTCAGGCCCTGGGGGATCAGGAACAGCACGAAGGCCACGGCCAGGGACTTGGCCCCGATGGCGAAGAAGAAGCATGGCAGGGCTAGCGCAAAGGCCGCCGCCGGGACCAGCAGGTAGAAGCGCTTGTCGCGGCCTCCCAGCCGGTCGCCCAGCCAGCCGCCGGCCCAGACCCCCGCCGTGCCGCCCACCAGGGTGATGGCGCCCAGGAACAGCGATCGGTCGACCAGACCCATGCCCAGGCTCCGCTCGAAGAAGGACGGTAGCCAGAACGACACGCCGTAGCCGCACACCGACGACGCCGCGGCCGCGAGCGAGATGAGCCAGAAGCTGGGCTTCTTCAGCAGCAGGCCGAGCGCCCCCTTCGGCGGCGCGACCGGCTCGGCCTCGGGAATCGGCGCGCCGGCCTCGAGATCGGCCAGGCCGCGGCGAGGTTCGCGCACCACCAGGCGGAACACAGGCGCCAAAGCCACGCCCATCAGGCCCACGATGATGAAGGCCGCGCGCCAGTCGATGCTGGCGGCGATCAGGCCGCCGAACAGGATGCCCAGCGCGCTGCCCACCGGGATGCCGAAGGAATAGGCCGCCAAGGCGCGCGCGCGCTGTTCCTTGGGAAAATAGTCGGAGATCAGCGAATAGGCCGGGGCGACGCCGCCAGCCTCCCCTACCCCCACGCCCATGCGGCACAGGAACAGGGACCAGAACCCACCGGCGAGGCCGCAGAGCGCGGTGAAGCCGCTCCAGATGGTCAGCGCCCCGGTCATGATCCAGGTGCGGCTCCAGCGGTCGGCCAGCCAGGCGATGGGAATGCCCAAGCCCGTGTAGAACAGCGCGAAGGCCAACCCGCCCATCAGGCCGAGCTGACTGTCGGTGAGGTTGAGATCCTTCTTGATGGAGCCGGCCAGGATTCCGAGGATCTGGCGGTCCAGGAAGTTGAAAGTGTAGGCGATGATCAGCAGCGCCAGCACCGCATAGCGGTAGCCGCCGCCCCGCACCGTCGCTCGCGCGTCCGTCGTGGCCATGGTCGAGCCCTATCAGGAATCGAAAGGGCGCGGAGCCAATGGCCCCGCGCCCCTTGGAAGGAAGCCTAGAACTTGGCTTCCAGCGACAGGGTCACCGTACGCGGCGGGCCGTAGAATGCGCTCACCGAGTTGCCGAACAGCACGCCGGCCGACTGCGGGAAGTTGTAGCCCCCGATACGGTAGACCTCGTCGCCGAGGTTCTTACCGTGCAGGCCGACGCGGTAGCGGTCGTCGGACGACGACCAGACCAGGCTGGCGTCCATCAGCCAGTAGGCCTCCTGGTCCAGGCTCGAGGCGATCTCGAACATGTTGAAGCTGCTGCGATAGGCGGCGCTGGGCGAGAAGCTGACCTTCCCGTGGTCGCCCATGTCGTGGATGTAGGTCAGGCCGAGGCTGCCGTTCCACTCGGGGGTGTTTTGGAACACCCGGCTGTCGGACAAGTCGCGCACCACCGGCGGGAGAGTCGAGAGATCGAGAGCCCGATATTCGTCGAACTCCGCCTTGATGTAGCCCAGCGAGAAGTTGGCGCTGAGGCTGGAGGTGAAGGAGGCGACGCCCTCAAGCTCGAAGCCCGACATGTGGCTCTTGCCGACGTTCAGCACCTGGCTGGCGATGGACGCGCCAACCGGGGTCTGCTGCGTGATCTGCTGGTCTTCGTACTTGCCGTAGAACACCGCGGAGTTGAGCGAGAGGCGACGGTCGAAGAAGTAGCCCTTCAGGCCCGCCTCGTATGAGTCGACGGTTTCGGGCTCATACCCATTCACCGAGTTCGGGGTCAGGATGGCGTCGGCCCGCATGTCGAAGCCGCCCGACTTGAAGCCCTGGCTGTACGAGACATAGCCGGTCAGGTCCGGGTTGACCTCATAGCGCAGCGAGACCCGGGGCGTGAACTTCTCGAACGACTTCTCGTTGGTGAAGTTCGACCGCAACAGGCCGGGAATCGCCGTCGAGTTGCCGAACAGCGGGCTGGGCAGGCCGCTGAAGTTCTGGCGATAGACCTGGCCGGTCTTCTCGTCCTGGGTCCAGCGACCGCCCACCGATAGCGTCAGCGCGTCGGTCACGTCGTAGCTGACATCGGCGAACGCCGACCAGCTCTTGGTGTCGACGTGGCCCGCCGTGGCGATGGTCAGGTTGGCCTGGCTCACCACCGTATCGAATGCGCCGGCCGCCGTGGCGTTCAGATAGAAGATGCCGGCCACGGCCTGCAGTCGGTCGCCCGTATAGAGCAGCTGCAGTTCCTGGCTGAACTGGTGGTCGTTGTAGCGGGCCGGAATGTCCAGGATCTGGGCCGGCAGGCCGTCGAAGTCGATGGAGCCTTCGGTCTCGCCCGCCCGGTAGGCGGTGATCGACTTGAGGGTCAGCACGTCGCTGACGTTCCACTGGGCGAGCAGCGAGACGCCGCGGGTCTCGACACGGTTGACGTCGCCGGAACCGGCGCGGGTGTCATAGACGCCGGGGAGCGGCGCGCCGCCGGCGATGGGGGCGCCCAGGAAATTCAGGGCCTGGACCTCGCGGTGGCCGTGGCGCGGATTGGACTTGTCCTGCACCAGATCGCCGGAGAGACGGAAGAACAGCTGCTCGGACGGCTCCCACTCGAGGGTCGCTCGCGCGGCGCCGACGTCCTTATTGTAGTGTTCGGCGCCGGTGGTGAGGTTCGTGCCGTAGCCGTCGCGGTCGAACTTGGCCCAGGTGAGGCCGAGGCCCACCGTGTCGGAGACCTTCCCCTTGGCCGAGGCCACGAAGTCGCGTTGGCCGTAGGAGCCGAAGGCTCCCTTGAACTTCATCTCAGGCTCGCCCTGGATCTTGGCGGTGACGTACTTGATCGCCCCGCCGATGGTGTTGCGGCCATAGAGCGTGCCCTGGGGCCCGCGCAGCACTTCGATCCGCTCGATATCGAACACGTCCAGCACCGCGGCCTGCGGGCGGGCGACATAGACGTCGTCGATATAGAGGCCGACGCCCGGCTCGAAGCCCCAGAGCGGGTCCTGCTGGCCGACGCCGCGGATGAAGGAGATCAGGGTCGAGTTGGAGCCCCGCGCCACCTGGACGGTGAGGTTGGGCGTCGTCTGCTGCATTACGGTGAGGTCGGCCGCACCGGTGCGCTCCAGGCGCTCGGCGCTCACGGCGGTCACGGCGACCGGGACGTCCTTCAGGGACTCCTCTCGGCGGCGGGCGGTGACCACCATCTCCTCGACGGTCGTGCCATCGCTGTCCGGGGTTTGGGCCACGGCCATGGTCGTCATGGCCGACCATGCCGCGCCCGCCAGGAGCGCCGCCTTCATCATGTTGTGCATCGTGTGTCTCTCCCAGGCCCGGCCGTTCGGACGGCGAGCATTGTTGAAATTCATCGTCGGACGAATTTCGGGGACATTGAGACTATTCGGGCGCGCGCCGCCAGGGGCGCCAGCGCCTCCCTGATCGCTTTTTAATCAAGTGATGAATTGGCGCCACAGCCGCGCTAGCTGGGCGCACGCTCTCCGACGATCGCCTCGAAACCGGCCGCGCAATAGTCGAACAACCGAGCCCGGACGGCGGCCAGGTCGGTCGAGCGGCAGAGCCCTTCGGAGAGCTGATCGATGCGGCCGGTTTCCGACAGGGCCAGCATCATCGAGCCGGTGAGGAACTGGTAGCCCCAGTAGAGGTCGGCCAGCTCAGCGCCCGGCATCGCCTTCTTCAGGGTGTCGATGAAGCGGTGGACAACGGGATCGAAGAACCGGTGCATGGTCTCTCCGCCCCAGGCCGGGGTGTTGTTCACCAGGGCTACCAGGCGGAAATAGTTCTTCCATCCCGGCTCGCCGGTCAGGGAGCGCTCGATCAGCGGACCGATGAAGGCCTCGATCACGCCGTTGGCGGTCATGGTCTCGGGGTGCGACGCCTCGTAGGCGGCCATGGCCTGCAGCCGCTCGGCGTTCACCACCTCGGCGCGGCGCGCGAAAACCGCGTCGAAGAGGTCGCGCTTGGAGCCGAAATAATAGTGGATCAGAGCGGTGTCGACGCCCGCCTCGGCCGCGACCTGCCGGGTGGTGACTCCATAGAAGCCTTGGCCGGCGAACAGCAGTTCCGCGGCGTCGAGAATAGCGCCACGCAGGTCGGGCCCCTCCCCCTTTCGGCGGCGGCCGCGCGAGGCGGCGGTAGGACGCAGGACCGGGGTGGTCATGGCTCGGCCCGCTTGTCGACGAGGCAGGTGACAGCCACATCGGCGGTCACATTGCCCACTGTTCGGAAGATGTCCGGGATGGTCTCGACCGCCAGCAGGATCGGCAGCAGTTCCAGAGGCACACCCATGATCAGACAGATAGGTCCGGTGGTGGTGAAGAAGGTGATCTGGCCGGGCAGCCCCACCGAGGCGAGACTGATCACCGCGGCCACCGCTACACCCGCGATCAGCACCGCGGCGGTGAGGTCGACTCCGTAGACATGGGCGCAATAGATCGCCACGCCCAGATTGGCCGCCGGGCTGGTGATGCGGAACAACGACACCGCCAGCGGCAGGACCACGCTGCTGACCCGCTCCGGCGCGCCGAGCTGCGCCGCGCCGGCGATCATCGCCGGCAGCGAGGCGATGGAGGACTGGGTGGAGAAAGCGACCACCTGGGCCGGGGCCACGGCCCGGGCGAAGGCGAACAGCGGGACCCGGGCGGCGAGCGCGATCAGATAGGCCAGCAGGGTGATCGAGATGCAGACGCCCGAGAGCAACAGGATGTAGTGGCCGAGCGCCCCGGCGGCCCCGAACCCCGCCTTGGCCCCGACGATGAAGGCCAGGGCCAAGACGCCCAGGGGGGCGACCCATAGCACCCACTGGACCAGCACCAGCATGGTGTCCATGACCGCCTCGAACAGTGCGATCAGCCCGGTCTGCAGGTCCGGCCGAATGCGAGTGGCCGCCAGGCCGAACAGCAGGGCGAACACCACCAGCGGGGCTATCTGGGCGGTGGCGGCGGCCTCGACGGGATTGGTGGGGATGAAGGCGCGCAGCCAGGCGCCCATGGTCGGGAAATCGGGCACCTTGTCCGTGGAAGCTCCGGCTGCTTCACGCAGGCCAACTGTCGCTTCGACAGGCGCGGGCCAGGCCGCCAGCACCGCGCTCAGGGCCACGGCGCAGAAGCTGGCCGACAGCACGAGGAAGAGCGCGAAGAAGGCCAGCGACTTGGCGGCCGTTCCGCCCGCCGCCGCGGTGCCGGCCGCCGAGGCGATCCCCACCACCAGCAGGGAGAAGACCAGCGGAACGATGGTCATGCGCAGGGCGTCGAGCCATAGCCCGCCCACCGGCTCGGCCACCGACAGGATGTTGTCGAGGAACGAGGCCTCGGCCAGCGCCGCGCCCAAGATCAGGCCGACCACGAGGCTGGCCAGGATGCGCAGGGTCGATTGGCCGGCGGCGGCGCGGAGCGAGGAAACAAACGAGGCCATCGCCCGAACCTAGAGCGTTCGCGGGGCTTGGAAACCGGTTTCGCGCGCAACCCTAGGCGAAATCCTTATCCAGTTCGGCCCGGGTGGCGGGGCTGAGCACCGCCAGGTGCGCATAGGCTTCGTGATCGCAGCCCACCAGGATCGCCACGGCGGGATCGCGGAAGACTGCGATCTGGTCCGGCTTAAGGGGGAAGCGGACGAAATGGACCGAGGAGGCCTTGCCGTCCTCGCGAGTGCGCTCCACGTCGCCCTCGGGCACGCTCATGACCTTGTCGCCGCCGATCTGCAGGAAAAACAGGTCCTCCACTCCGCCCAGACGGGCCAGCAGGGCCCCGCGGCGGACCGGATCGTCGATCTCGAACATGATGGTGGCCACCAGTTCCGAACCTTGCGGGATCAAGGGGTTATAGGCCGCGAGCTCATCCGGCACCTGAGCCGCCCCCCCCTTCTCGGTGAGCAGCATCTCCTGGATCTGGAACAGCATGGTTTCGAAAGACTCGAAATAGACCGTGCAGCTAGGCCCCAGCGCGACCCGCCGCAGGCGCTTGGCCGGCAGCAGGGCGGCGCGGCGCTCGGCGCGGACTTTTGAGAATTCGGCGTCCGGGATCAGGTCGTCGAGGGTCACCTGGCGAAGGGCGAGCGGCATGGGACCTCCTACTCAGAGCGCGCCATAGGCGCGGGCGAAAATCTCGATGGGGTGGGACTGGCGCGGCTGCGCGAGATCAGCTCCGGTCTCGACGGTGAGGAGCTGGCCAAGATGCTTGCAGGCGAGCGGGCAGTCGGAACAGAGCTCGGCGCTCGCCTTCTGCGCCACGGCGCGGGCGGCGGGGCGGCCCACCTTGCGGGCGACCGCATGGGTGGCCTTCATCACCCCAAAGGTGCCGCCGTGGCCCGAGCAACGCTCGACGACCTCCACGGCGGTGTCGGGGATCAGGCGCAGCATCTCGGCCGACTTCTGGCCCATATTCTGCGCCCGGGCGTGGCAGGCGTGGTGCACCGTCACCCCGCCTGCGACCGGCGACAGCCCGGGGGCCAGACCGTGGGTCTTGGCGATATCGACCACATATTCGCTGATGTCGCGGGTGGCGGCGGCCAGGCGCAGGACCGCGTGGTTCTGCGGCAGGATCAGCGGCCACTCGAACTTCATCATCAGGCCGCAGCTGGCGGTCAGCGCGATCACCTCGTAGCCCTGGTCGATATAGGGGGCGAAAGCCGCGGCGATACGCTCGGCCCGGCCGGCCACATCGCCCAGATCGCCGGCCTCCAGCTGGGGCATCCCACAGCACTCCGGATAGAGCAGTTCGGCCTGGACCCCTTGCAGGGCCAGGACCCGCGCGGCGGCTACGGCGGTGTCGGGCTGATTGTAGTCAACGAAACAGGTGGCGTAGAGCACCGCCTTGCGCTGGCCGACGGCCGGGCCCTGTGGGTTGGGCGGAACCGGGACCTTCAGTCGGTCAGTGGCGGTCTTGGAATGGTATTTCGGCAGCTCGACCTCGGCGTCGATCTGGGCGATGGCCTCCAGCAGCTTGCGCAGCGGCGTGTTCTTGCGCGCCGTGGCCCAATTGGCGAGCCCGGCCATGGGCTTGGCGAGCTTGCCGTTGCGGTCGGTCTCGCCCAGTTGCTCGCGGATGAAGTGGACTTCCCCGGCCCGGCGCTTGGCGGCCCGGTAGCGCAGGATCAGGTGCGGGATGTCGATGTCGAAGGGATGCGGCGGCACATAGGGACACTTGGTGAGGAAGCACATGTCGCAGAGCGTGCAGGCCTCATCGACCTTGGCGTAGTCGCTCTTGGCCACGCTATCGAGCTCGCCGGTCTTGGACTCGTCGATCAGGTCGAACAGCCGCGGGAAGCTGTCGCAGAGATTGAAGCAGCGCCGGCAGGTGTGACAGACGTCGAACTGCCGCTCCATCTCCTTCTCGACGGCGGCCAGGTCGTAATAGGCCTCGTCCTGCCAGGCGATGGGATGGCGGAAGGGCGCATCGAGGCTGCCCTCGCGGGCGGGACTGTCTGCCACGGAGACCTCGCGATCAGAAGGAAGCGGGCGGCGCGGCGCGCCGCCCGACGGAACCTCAGGCGTCCAGGGTGTCCAGGGCGCGCTGGAAGCGGCCGGCGTGGGACTTCTCGGCCTTGGCCAAGGTCTCGAACCAGTCGGCGATTTCCTCGAAACCCTCGTCGCGGGCGGTGCGGGCCATGCCGGGATACATGTCGGTGTATTCGTGGGTTTCCCCGGCGATGGCGGCCTTCAGGTTGTTGCCGGTGGCGCCGATGGGCAGGCCGGTGGCGGGGTCGCCGACGGCTTCCATGAACTCCAGGTGCCCGTGGGCGTGGCCGGTCTCGCCTTCGGCGGTGGAACGGAACACCGCGGCCACGTCGTTATAGCCTTCCACGTCGGCCTTCTGAGCGAAGTAGAGGTAGCGGCGATTCGCCTGGCTCTCGCCGGCGAAGGCGTCTTTCAGGTTCTGCAGGGTCTTGCTGGTCGCGAGGCTCATGGTGGTCTCCCTTGGAAGCGCGGCGCACCTTGAGGACTGGTGCGCGAATTCGCCGTCGGCGGGAGTATGAACCGACTTCGCAATAGGCATAATCGATTTATTTTATCGTCAGGATAGAACTATTCTATCTAGACTGACCCTAGGCGGTCCGCCCGTCGCCGGGCGACGGGCGGACCAGGTCAGGCGGCGGCGAGGGCGTGGACGTCCCGGGCGCTCAGCGATTTTCCGCCGATGGCCCAGTCACCCTGCTCGAACTCCTGCACCCGCACCCAGGTCACGCCGCGAAGGGCTTCGCCCTCTACCGCGATCATCGCCTCGGTGACCCTTTCGATGAGCTCACGCTTCTGGGTCGGGGTGAAGACATCCTTGATGACGTCGATCGTCACGAGCGGCATGGCCGTTCTCCTTGCTGTCAGATCCCGGCCAATGCGCCGGGGATGGCTGAGATTGCCGCGCGGCGAGGCGTTCCGCTTGAAGACCACCTGGAGATTTTCCGGAGAATCCGGCGAGCTAGCCGCTAGACCGCGAGGCGATCCAGCATCTCGGTGATACGCCGCCGCACGGCGGACTCCCGGAACGGGAAGGCTCGCAGAAAGTCGGCCGAACCCAGGCCTGGGCTGCGCCGACGCGCGGATCGGGCCCAGGCCTGCGCCCGCGCCTCGTCGCCGCTCAGCCCGTGGGCCACGGCGGCGATCATCTCGATCAAGGCGTGCGCGCCTGGCGAGCGCGCAGCGCGCTCGGCCCACTCCGCGGCCTGGGCCGGCTCTCCGAGCACGATGTGCGACATGGCCCGCACGCCGTGCATCCCATAGACCAGCGGATCGAGCGGGCTGAGCTGCAACGCGGCCCCGACATTGGCCTGGCCCTCAGGGCCGTGGCCCAGCAGGGTCTCCGTCCAGCCTCGGGAATACCGCGCCTGTGCATAGTTCGGATTGAGCCGTATCGCGCGATCGAGCCACGGCAGGCTCGCCTCCAGGTCGCCGTTGAGCCAATAGACCCGCCCCATGACAAGGTTGCAGAAAGGATCCAGGGGATCGTGCTCAAGGCTCTGTTCCGCGCAACGCTGGGCGAGGGCCGTGGCGCGCGCCGCGTCATCGGCGAAGCTCAGGAAGGCGCCCTCGAAGTGCGTGAAGGACAGGCCGGCATGCGCGCGGGCGAAATCCGGCTCCATCGCGATCGCCCGCTCGAAAAGCGAAGCCGCCAGGGCGTTTCCGTCCCGATTGAACCGATACATGTGATGCAGACCCAGGTGATAGGCCGACCAGGCGTCGAGATTCTCCGGCGACTTGAGCCGCGCAAGCCGCGCCTCGTTCGAGGGGATCTGCAGCTCCAGCGCGCCGATGACCGCCTGGACGATCTGCTCGCGGACCTCGTGCACCGCCCCAAGGGCGCTGCGGAATCGTTCGCTCCAGACAACACCGCCGTCCTGCGTGTCGCAAAGCTCAACGGTCAGGGTCATGGACCGCGCATCGGTCTCGACGGAACCTGAGAGGCAGTAGCGGACATTGAGCGCCGCCCTCACACGCTGGATATCGGCTTCCGCCCCGCGGAACCGGAACGATGAGCCGCGGGCGATGACGAACAGCCACCGCAGTCTCGAGAGCTCAGTGATCAGATCGTGCGGCAGGGCCTCGGCGATCGCGGCGGCCGGGCCCGGATCGCCGAGCACATTGAAGGGCAAGACCGCGATGGACGGCCGGAAGGACGGCTCCTCCGGCTCGGCGGGTGTCGTCTGGCCCTCTGTCAGGGTCGCGGGCGTGGCGACGGGCTCGACCTCGCCCACGAAACGGAATCCGATCTTGGGGATGGTGCGGATCAGGCGCTGGGCCGCTCCGTCGTCACCGATCGCCTGGCGCGCCGACTTCACTCGGCTGGCGATGGCGGCTTCGGAGACGATCCGGCCCTTCCAGATCTTCTCGACGATCTCGTCCTTGCCGAGCAGGCGCTCGCGGTTCTCGACCAGCAGGAGAAGCAGGGCGAAGACCTGCGGCTCCAGCGGAACCGCCACGTCGCTCCTGGTGAGTTCATGCTTCTCGGTGTCGAGCGTGTACGCCCCGAAACGGTAGATCATCGGCGTCCGCCTGCCCCGCTTCTCCCAAAAACCTCCACACGATCTCCAAGCGGAACGCTCCGCCACAGGGCAGGATGCCTACAGGTTCCGACACATCGTCGGATGCAACAGACCAGGAAACGCCGGCGGCGTCGCCTATCGTCGCGGCGGGGAGCGAAGCCATGAAGATGACCTGCGTGGAACTGCCCGACAACCTGAATGCCGGCGGCGTGCGAATTCAAGGGATCGACTGGGGCGATCTGAACATCTCCCACATCCACTTTCCCAAGGGCGCGGACGCCACGCCGCTGCTCGAGGGCCTACCGCAGAACCTCTGCCAGTGCCCGCACTGGGGCATGGTGCTGAAGGGCGCGATCAATGTGCGCTACGCCGATGGCCGCACCGAAACGGTGAACGCCGGCGAGGTCTATCACTGGCCGGCCGGACACACGGTCTGGGTCGACGAGGACTACAGCGCCATCGAGTTCAGTCCGGCCGTCGAGATGGCCGAGGTCGTCAAGCACCTGCGGACGAAGATGGGCGTCCCGGCCTAGCGCCTTACCCGGCCTTGGCGAAATAGATCTCGGCAGGGCCTGGGAAGCGGCGCTGGCGGACATCTTCAGCGTAGCCGGCGACGGCCTTGGAGATTTCACCGCGTAGGTCAGCGTAGCGGCGGACGAACTTGGGCGTCCAGTCGAACAGGCCCAACATGTCGTCGGTGACCAGGATCTGGCCGTCGCAGCCGGACGAGGCGCCGATGCCGATGGTGGGCACGCCGATCGCCTCGGTGATCTCGCGGGCCAAGCCCTCGGCCACGCCCTCAACGACCACGGCGAAGGCGCCGGCTGCCGCCGTGGCCTTGGCCTCGGCCAGGATGCGGGCGCGTTCGTCGGCGCCCTTGCCCTTGGCTTTGAAGCCCCCGTCGACGTTCACCGCCTGGGGACGCAGGCCCACATGACCCATGACCGGGATGCCGCGTTTGACCAGATATTCGATGGTGTCGACCACGGTGGGGCCACTCTCGACCTTCACGGCCTGGCAGCCCGTCTCCTTCATGATCCGAGCGGCGTTGGCGTAGGCGATCTCAGGCGCGCCTTCGTACGATCCGAACGGCATGTCGACCACCACCATGGCCCGCCGGGCGGTGCGCATCACCGCCTGGCCGTGCAGGATCATCATTTCCAGGGTGACGCCCACCGTGTTGGGCAGGCCATGCACCACCATGCCGACGGAGTCGCCGACCAGCATCAAGTCGCAGTGCTCATCCAGCAGTTCGGCCATCGGTGCGGTGTAGGCGGTCAGGCAGACCACGGGGACACCGCCCTTGCGCGCGGCGATGTCCGGGGCGGCGAACCGTTTGACCGTTTCCTGACGCTGGGCCGACATGAACTAGAACTCCTCGATGACGCGGGTCAGGACGAACCCCATGGCCAGGACCGCCAGGCCGCTGGCAATCCATACCACCGAAGTCCCGGCAGGCAGCGCCGAAAGCAGCTCCACACGCGGCGCCCATTCGGCGACGCCGGCCCGCAGGACGCGGCTCGACCCCTCCGAGGCGGCCTCCACCTGACCCACGAAGTTGGACAGGATGAGCTGGCTGGCGCCGACCACCCCGCCGACCAGGCCGGCCGAGCCGATCAGCATCCGGCGCAGGGTCCAGCCCCGCGCCAGCTTGCGTTCCACCGCCATGGCGAAAGCCTTCTCGTCGGAGAAGGCCGGGGCGTCGCCGAAGAGGCGTTCCAGTCGTCGCTCGAATTCGAGCTCAGCCATTGCCCTGCCTCCCTTCAAGAGCGGCGCCGGCAGGCGCCAGTCGCGTTCTGAGCTTCTCCAGACCACGTTTGACATGCGATTTGACCGTTCCAAGCGGCAGGTTCAAGGCCTCCGCCGTCTCGGCGTGGGAAAGACCCGCGCCGTAGCACATGGACACGCACAGCCTTTCGGCCGGCCCCAGCGACTTCAGTCCCTCGTCCAGGTCGATCCGACCGGCCGCGTCCGGTTGAGGAGCGTCGATCGAAGCGTCCTCCGCTTCCTGAGCCAGACCCGCCAGCCGCCGCTCGCGTTGCAGACGGCGGAGATAGAGCCGGGCCGCGATCTTCTTGACCCAGGCGGCGAAGGCCCCTTCCCCGCGGAACTCGCGGATCCGTTCGAAGGCCGTCAGGAATGCGTCCTGGGCGACATCGTCGGCCTCGGCCGGCGCGGAGCCCATTCGCCGCAGCAGGCCGCGCACGGCCGAGCCATGCCTGCGGACCAGCTCCCCGAAGGCCGAACGGTCTCCCGCCGCCGCCAGGGCGGCCAGCTCCACGTCGTGGAGATTGGCCAGCCTTGTAGTGTTAGCGCCCGACATTGGGCTTTTCCCCATCCCCTAGAGGGAAGTTAATTCTTGCCGCGGGTCACGAAGGACAGCGCGATCAGAGCCAGGCCGATGAAGCCCGGGAAGGCGGCGATGCCCAGCAGCGGGTAGAGAGCGTCGGGCTCTTCGAAACTGATCGCGAAGCCCAGGGCTGCGAAGCCGATGGCCACCCCCAGCCAGACGATGCCGGAGCGGAGGTCCTTGTAGGGCGAAGGCGGCGCCTTCACGTCGCTGGTCAGGGCTTCGATCACTTCCGGCGGAAGGGTGGCGCCCTTCTCGATGGAGGCCCGCAGGGTCTCCTGCAGCTTCTGGCGTTCCTGGCTCTTGAACCAGCGTGGCGCGATGACGATGGCCGCGATCATGGCGAACATCGTGATTGGGATCAGAATTTCCATCTCGTCTTCCCCTCTTCAGGATTGGCGGGCGTATCAGCCCCGTTCTGAAAGGAAAGAGGCGCCCGCCCCTGCGTACAGATGCAAAGCTTGGCATGAAATGTTCGTCATGTTCGCAGACCCAGGTTCGACATGGCCCGACCGTCGGCCGACAGCAGCACCGCGGTCACAAGGGGCGAGCGCGGCCAGCGGGAACATCAGCCACCAGTAGCTGTGAAATGCATCCCGCATGAGCGTGAACCCATCCAATGGAACGGGAAAGCCCCTCCCCGCTCCTCCACACCCTGGTCGCCGCCGTGGCCCGGTTTGGATGCGAAGTCGCCAGACAATTTCATTCTAGCCCAGCGCCGCGGCGTAGAGGTCCGGCTTGAAGCCGACCAGAAGGCGGTCTCCGAGGTCGAGGACGGGACGCTTGATCATCGAGGGCTGGGCCAGCATCAGACCGATCACCCTCTCCGCATCCAGCCCGAGCTTGGCAGCGTCCGGCAGGGCGCGGAAGGTGGTCCCCGCGCGGTTGAGCAGCACCTCCCAGCCGACCTGGCCGATCCACTGCTCCAGGCGTGGCCGGTCGATCCCGAGCACCTTGTAGTCATGGAAGGCGTAGTCGACGCCACGGCCGTCCAACCAGGTTCGGGCCTTCTTCATCGTGTCGCAGGCCTTGATGCCGTAGATGGTGATGGGAGAGGCGGAGAGGTCCGGCATTCAAGGCTCCAGGGATCGGCGATAGCGGAGGTCGTCAGATCGGATGCCTCCCTCCGGAGTCAAGCGAGGCGCGGCCAGCGCCCAGACGGTTTGACGGCGCCAGCCCTGATGCCAGTCGCCAGGTCAGCCTGGCGTTGGCGGGAGCTTTTCGAACTTCAGCAGGGCTGGATCGAGGCGGTCCCAGGGAAGGCCGCTCACATTGTAGAACACCATTTGGGGCGCATACCGGCCGGGATCGTCGAGGCTCGCGGCATGCACGGTGAATAGGTCTGGCGTGGCCGCCGAGGTCAGATAGACCGGCGATCCGCAGGTGGGGCAGAAGCCGCGGGTCTTCACATTGCCGCTGTCTCCGGTGATTTCCCAATGTGACGCCTGGCCCTTGAGGGCGACCCGGTCCCGGCTCGGGAAAGTCAGATAGGATCCGTGGCCGGTTCCGCTCATCTGCTGACAATGCCGACACTGGCAGTCGGCTTCCACAAGCGGCTCGTCGGCGATCTCATAGCGGATCGCGCCGCAGGCGCAGCCGCCTGCATAAGGCTCTCTCATGTCCTTGGTCCTTGTTGTCGGGTCGATATCAGCTTGAGCCAAGGCGCCGCGTGAAGTGCGCTCATCAGCAGGTACATCACGGTCATGCCGCCCAGGGGCGACGCGTCCTGTGTGGCAGAGCACAGCATGTCGGGGCGGCCCTCGCCCCCGCCCGTAAGCAGCGCCATGACGGCGAAGGTCGGGGCGGCCGCGAGCGCAAGCCAGCCGGCTGCGCCGAGTGTGGGGGAACCCTCACTCATTTCCATCTCCTGCAATTGGGGGGGCGATTGGCCTTACGGCGCGACCTAGCTCTTCAGAGTCTTAAAGGTCGCCTCGCCGGCGTCCGACACCTCGACCCACTTGGGATCGGGCGCGGCCTCGGCGGCGTAGTTATCGTGCCAGTTCCACCACTTGTACGGCGGGGTCTGGGGATAGCCTTCGGGCGAATTCTCCCAAACCTCCTGCCGGCCCAGCGGCGTGATGTCGAGGTAGTTCCAGACGCTGCCCATCGCCTCGTCGCCGCGGGAGTTGATGAAGTAGGTGCGAAACACCTGGCCGCCCTCGCGAATGAACACGTTGTGGCCGTGCCATTCGTCCACCCCGAAGTCAGCGTCAAAGCTGTCCGTGAGGGTGAACCACGGCATCTCCCAGCCCATCCGCTTCTTCAGGCGCGCGATGTCGCCCTGAGGCGCGCGCGAGGCGTAGACGAGCGTGGTGTCGCGGGCGTTCAGGTGCGCGAGGTTGGAGACCTGATCGGCTCCCAAGGAGCAGCCGCGGCAGGCATGGTCCGGCCATCCGAACACCCCGGGCTCGAAGAAGGCGCGGTAGACGATCAGCTGGCGGCGGCCGTCGAACAGGTCGAGCAGGCTCACCTGGCCGTCAGGCCCTTCAAACTCATACGGCCTCTCGACCGCCATCCACGGCATTCGTCGGCGCTCCGCGGCTAGGGCGTCACGGGCGTGGGTGTGAGCCTTCTCCTTCACGAGCATCCGCTCGCGCGCGGCCTCCCACGCCTCCTGGGAGACGATGGGCGGCGTCTTCATGGCGAACGATCCGCTATTCGGCTGGGTCATCAAATCCTCCTCTGGACGCGGCCTGGCGCAGGCCGGCGGGATCCCCCAAGCAGGTTGAGGGAGTTGCTTCAGGTGCGGCCGTTCATGGCCAAAACGACATGGGTTCCACGATTTCCGCCGTGCGCCGGGCGTTCCCGCTGCGATCGCTTCCGGCGCCCAGGCAGACTTTCGTCAGTCCTGCTCGGCGGCGATGGCGTCGATCGTCCGGACAATCCTCGTCCAGCCCTCGGTCATGTTCTTGAATGCCGACTCGTTCTTCGGGAGCACGAAGCCGGAGTGGATGAGGCGAAGGCGAGAGCCGTTCTCCACGGCGGAGAGGAGGAAGGTCACGACCGTGTCCAGCCGCGATCCGTACCCGACATTCCCCTCGTGCCCGCCTTGCCAGGAATAGGAGAGGCGTTCGAGCGGCGCCACCTCCAGCACCTCGCAGCGGATGACGCCATCCCACTCCCCGGCGGGCGTGGTCTGGTAGGTGAAACGCGTTCCCACCGTGGCCTTGAAGCCGACGGGCTCCATCCGGATCCACCGGCCCATCATTCCCGGCGGGGTAAGGGTCTTCCACACCACGTCCAGGGTGTGGGGAAACACCTCGTCGACGACAATCTGCTGGCTGTCGGCCATGATCGCGGCGTCGGTCATGGATCTATCTCCTTCAAAAGGCTGCGGAGTTTGTCGAACCCATCGCGCCAGAAGACGCCGTAGTGGTTCATCCAATCGAATAGCGGCTCAAGCCCCCCAGGCTGGACTCGGTAGAAGACGTTGCGGCCCTCCGGGCGCTCGGCGACCAGGCCGGCCTGCTTCAGGGACTTGAGGTGCTGGGAGATGGCGCCCTGTGTCACCCCGCTCCCCCGCGTCAGTTCGGCGACCGTGATCTCGTCACAGCCGGCGACGCGCTCGAACACCGCGCGCCGCGTCGGGTCGGCGAGGGCGCGCATGACAGTGGTTATGGCGGCGGCTTCGGGCATGACCATCAATTAGCCCACGCTAATTCATGAGTCAATACTAATGCGATTGGGCGGCCTGCTGAGACGCCCGTAGGTGGCCAGGAAGGCGCGGACGCCGTGGCGATGCCAGCGATGTTGCGACCGGACCCGCGCGTAAGCAGGCGCTTAGCCGCTGGCGAATAAGCGCGCCCGCAATGGTCGTGGACCGGACGCAGCAGTCACTTTCCCCGTCAATCAAGACGGAGGCTAAGATGGAATCCCCACCAACCCGCCGCTGGGACCCCGTCGTGCGGCTCACCCACTGGGGCGTCGCGGCCGCGGTCGTCGCCAATGGGGTCTTCACAGAAGCTGGATCGCCGCTCCACCAGTGGGTCGGTTACGGGGTCGGCGGGTTGCTGGCGCTGCGGCTGCTGTGGGGGTTCGTGGGGCCCGCCGAGGCGCGATTCTCGGCGTTCCCGCCCAGCCCGCGGCGGGCGCTGGCGCACCTGCGAGAGATAGCGGCTCGCCAGCGCACGCACCACCGCTCGCACAATCCCCTGGGCGCCCTGATGGTCTACGCCATCTGGGGCGCCTTGGCCTTGGTGGTGGCGACGGGCGTTGCAATGGCCGGGCCGCCGGCGAGCCCCTCGACACCGGCGAGCGCCCAGAGGTCTATTGTGGCGCCGTTCGATGAAAACGCGGAAGAAGGCGAAGACGAGGGGCACGGCGAAGAGGCCGGCGCGGCCGAGGGCGGCGGCCATGAGGGCGGGGAGCTAATGGAAGAGATCCATGAGACGGCGGCGAACCTCCTGTTCGTGTTCGCGGGCCTGCACCTGCTGGGCGTCGCGTTCGAAACCCGGCGCGGCGGACGGCAGATCGTCTCGGCGATGATCGGCGGGGGGCCGAGACCCCGTAAGGCCGAATGAACCGCCCTCGCCGCTTGTGGAGCGAATCCGGCGCCGTGGCCGCGGTGGCCGCGCTGCAGGCCGTGGCTTCGGCCTTCTTCCTGGCCGATGCAGCGGCGGATATCGCCTCCGCAGGGCTGAACGGCCACGTCGTCATCGAGGCGGTCATCGCGGTCGCCCTGCTGGCTGGAGTTGTCACCGGAGCCCTGCAGCTCCGGCGCCTGATCACGGAGGGGCGGCGCAAGTCCGCCGCCCTGGCGGTCGCCGCCGGGGCGCTCAGTGAGGTGATGGCGGCGCACTTCCGCGAGTGGAAGCTGACCCCGGCTGAGGCGGACGTTGCGGTCTTCGCGCTGAAGGGGTGCGACGTCGCTGAGATCGCCGCCTTGCGCCAGGCCGCGCCGGGCACGGTGAGGGCGCAGCTCGCGCGGGTCTACGAGAAGGCGGGCGTTCACTCCCGCTCCGCGCTCGCCTCCCTCTTCCTGGAGGAGCTGATCGCCACGCCGCCGTCCGGGAAGGATGGAGTCTGAGCCGGCTATCGTCGCGACGAGTGTGCAAGGAGAACGAAAGCGTCATGGCCCGTCATTGACCCGGTTGATTGAAGTCAATGCGCGTAAAGCGCCGCACCGGACCAATGCGAACCTGGTTCAGCGTAAGAAACTTCAAGCCTGAGGGTCGGTGAAGACTTGATCCGCCACCCAGCCCCATCGAGGACCAAGCCTATGAAAACCACCCTCACCACCGCACTTGTGCTCACCTTGATGAGCAGTTCGGTTGCATTGGCTCAGCCGAGCTATTCCACCCGCCCCGACCAGGGCGACTATCGCAGCCGGTATGGCGACGAGTACGGCGGCCCCCGCTATTCCCGCGGCGACCGCCTGCCGGACCAGTACCGCCAAACCCTCTACGTGGTGAGCGACTGGAGGCAGCGCGGCTTGCGGAAGCCGCCGAAGGGTTACCAGTGGGTCGCCAACCAACGGGGTGACCTGTTTCTCGCGTCGAAGACCACCGGACAGATCGCCCAGTCCGCCTATCGCGACGAGCGTGACCAGCAGTGGAGCCAGCGCTACCAGCGGACCTATTCATACAACGACGACGTCTACTATCGCGAATGCCGCAACACCAAGGATCCGGCCGGCGTTCTCATCGGCGCCCTGATCGGGGGTCTGCTCGGCAACACCGCTGGGCGAGACGGCAGCCGCACGGGGACCACCGTTGCCGGTGTGATCCTGGGCGGCGTGGTCGGCGCGGCCCTGACCAAGGACATGGACTGCGACGACCGCAGCTACGCCTACAAGGCCTACTACAACGGCTTCAACTCCGACCGCGTCGGCAGCCGCCACCCATGGCGCAATCCCGGCAACGACCATCGGGGCGAAGTGCGGATCGGGAACTACTACAATGACCCGCGCGGCTTCCGCTGCGCTGATTTCACCCAGGTCACCACGATCCAGGGCCGCACCCAGACAACCCGCGGTCGCGCCTGCCGCCAGCCGGACGGCTCCTGGGCCGTGGTCGGCTAAGTCGGGAATGCGCGCTCCTCCGAGCCTAGGCTCGGCGGGGCGTCCGGCGGCCCGGGCCGGTCGATCGCGGCCGTGCGATCACCGGGCGATCGCGATCAAGGCCAGTCAGGCGGGCAGCAAACCTGCGCGCAGCGCCGGAACCTACGGTCCATCCGTCGCAACAGGAGAACGACCCATGAAGGGTTTCGTCGACGACATCGAAAAACTCACCGAAAACAACAAGAACTTCCGCCGCGTACACTATACCGGCAAGTACCTGCAGCTTGTGGTGATGGCCTTGAAGCCCGGCGAGGAGATTGGTGAGGAGGTCCATCCCGACCACGACCAGTTCTTCCGGGTCGAGAAAGGCAAGGGCGAGATCTGGATCGACGGCGAACGCACGAAGATCAAGAGCGCCGACGCGATCCTCGTGCCAGCAGGCGCCAGGCACAACCTGGTCAACACCGGCGACAAGTCACTGAAGCTCTATACGATTTACGGCCCGCCGGCCCACCGCGACGGCGTCGTCCGCACCACCAAGGCTGACGCTGAGGCGGTGGAGGAGCAATTCGACGGCGGAACCACAGAGTAGCTGCACCGACCCACAAGCGGCGGCATGAGGGCGCGCCGCCCGCAGCAACCGGAGGTGCGCGCGCCTTCGGTTCCGGGGCGGAGCCCTGTCATCGATGCTTGCCCGGGCCCTCGCCCACTGGCGGCAGGGGCTTTTGGACATCGCCTCAACCCCGCCGTCCCTAGCGGGGCGCCGCCTGCGGGGGCTGGCATGCCATCCCCAGTCGCAGCCCCTTCAGGTATGCCCGGCGCGCTGTGCCGGCCAGGACCGCCAGGCGGAGATCGCGGTCCCGCCGCCCGGCCTGGGTCATCAGGCGCATCACCCAGCGGTAGGGAATGACGCTGCGCATGGCCGAGCCGAACGCGTCGCCGGTGGCGTCTCTCGACGCCGCCACGGCGTCCACGTCGGGGCCCAGGATCTCATCCAGGGCGGCGATCTCGCGAGCCATGACGGCGCAATCGGGCCCTGACGGCAGGGCGTAAGGGGCGGCGACGATGCTCTGCAGGGCGGCGGGCGTCTCGGGGCCGGAGATGCCCAGTCCGTCGCTATCACCGGACACCATGGCGTCGGAGCGACCTTGCGGCCGGTTCGTCACCTCCGGCGCCGCGCCGCGCGGCGCTAGCCTTGGCTGGGTGGCGCAGCCGGACGCCAGCAGGCCGAGGGACAGCAGGGCGGCCTGGACGAGCCGGCGATGGGTCACGAATTCCTCCACTCGCGAAAAGGCGATCCGATGAGGCTATCCCCACCGCGGCCTCGCCAGCCTTGACCACGGTCAAGCTGCTCCGGCAGTGGCCTCCATTGCGCCACCTAGGTCGCGGGCGCCCAAGGTTCAGGATGCGGCGTTGTCCCGGCCAGATGAGCCGTTTCGGAGACTTATCGCCGGGCAGCCTCCGCCGCTCCGGCTTGACCCCGATCAAGGCGCGTCAAGCTAGGGCCGTCCAAGTTTGCCATGGGCCGCGAGAGCGCGGCTCGCCGCCTTTGCGGGGCTGGCGACTTCTCAGAGGCCGAACATGGACTATCGGGTCACCGCCGAGCGCATCGACTCCCATGGAAGCCTCGCGCGCTCAAAGGATGCGAGCCTGGTCCTGGACACCGACGTCGCGGGTCGCAGGGACGCGTTCAATCCGGCCGAACTCTTCCTGGCCGCTATCGCCGCATGCATGATCAAGAGCATCGAACGGGTAACGCCGTTGCTGAAATTTGAGCTCCGCGGCGTGGAGGTGCGGCTCTCGGCGGTACGGCAGGACGCGCCGCCGCGCATCCTGCGCGTGGACTACGAGTTGATCGTCGACACTGACGAGGACGACGCGCGGCTGGATCTGCTGCATCGGAACGTCCGCAAGTACGGGACGATTTCGAACACGGTGGCCGCGGCCGTGGCTCTGGAAGGGGCCATTCGCAGGCGCGCTGTCGTCGGCGGCGCGACGGCCGGAATTCTCTAAGCCAAACCGCCCCGGAGGCGCATATGAGCTACGTTTTCTCCAAGACCCTCAACCTCCCTTTCGACGAGACGGTCGCCAAGACCCGGGAGGTTCTCGGTGCGGAAGGCTTCGGCGTGATCACCGAGATCGACGTCCAGAAGACGCTGAAAACGAAAATCGACGTCGACTTCAGGCGCTACCTTATTTTGGGAGCCTGCAGCCCTACCCTGGCCTACGAGGCGCTGAAGCTGGAAGCCAATGTCGGCGCCATGTTGCCCTGCAATGTCGTGGTGCAGGAAGCCAGTGGTGGCCGCACGGAAGTCTCCGCCATCGATCCGGTGGCCTCCATGCAAGCGATCGACAATCCCGCGCTGAAGGCGAAGGCGAGCGCCGTGGCGGACAAGCTGCGGGCCGCGATCGGGCGACTCTAGACATCACCTGGGCGCATCCCCAGCAGCCCTTGAGGGCGCCAGCAAACTCGCCAGGGACCGGTCAGGAACGAATAAGGCAGGCGCCAGGAGGTGGCGTTTCATCTCAAGTGGCCGCCCCCCGACTCCGGCTAGGCTATCGAGTCGCCTTGTGAACAGCGTCCTTGGCTTTTCCGACCGTTTCCTTGACCGACCCCACCACCTTGTCGGCAAGACCTTCGACCTGCAGCTTCTCGTTTCCAGTCGCCTTGCCGATTGTCTGCTTTGCGGCGCCAACCACTTTTTGTGCTGCGCCTTCGATGCGTTCACGGCTCATGATTTGTCCTCGGTTGAGTGCAAGTTCCGAGATCAAACTGCGCCTCTTTCGGCGTATCGGTGTTGATGTCGGTCAACCGCTGACGGCAACGCTCACTCCCACTCGATCGTCCCCGGCGGTTTGCTGGTCACGTCGTAGACCACGCGGTTGACCCCTCTCACCTCGTTGATGATCCGGGTGGCGCAGCGGCCGAGGACCTCCCAGGGGAACTCGAAGAAGTCGGCGGTCATGCCGTCGGTGGAGGTGACGGCGCGCAGCGCGAGTACGTCCTCATAGGTGCGGGCGTCGCCCATGACGCCCACGGTTTTCACAGGCAAGAGCACGGCGAAGGCTTGCCAGATGCTGTCGTAAAGGCCGGCCTTGCGGATCTCGTCGAGATAGATCGCGTCAGCAGCTTGAAGGACGGCGACCTTCTCGCGGGTGATCTCGCCGGGGATGCGGATGGCCAGGCCGGGACCCGGGAACGGATGGCGGCCGACGAAGGCCGGCGGAAGGCCGAGTTCCACGCCCAGCAGGCGCACCTCGTCCTTGAACAGCTCCCGCAGGGGTTCGACCAGCTTGAGCTTCATGTAGTCGGGCAGGCCGCCGACATTGTGGTGGCTCTTGATCACCGCCGAGGGGCCGCCACTGGCTGAGACGCTCTCGATAACGTCGGGATAGAGGGTGCCCTGGGCCAGGAAGGCTGCGCCCTCGATCTTCGCCGACTCCCTGTCGAAGACCTCGATGAACAGGCGCCCGATGGTCTTGCGCTTGGTCTCGGGGTCGGAGACCCCGGCCAGTTCGCCCAGGAAAAGGTCGCCCGCGTCCACGTGGACCAGCGGGATGTTGTAGTGGTCGCGGAACATGGTCACGACCTGCTCGGCCTCGTTGTGGCGCAGCAGGCCGGTGTCGACGAAGACGCAAGTGAGCTGGTCGCCGATCGCCTCGTGGATCAGCACTGCGGCCACCGAGGAATCCACGCCGCCGGAGAGGCCGCAGATCACCTTGCCGTCGCCCACCTGGTCGCGGATCTTCTGCACCATCTCGCCGCGGAAGGCGGCCATGGTCCAGTCGCCTTTCAAGCCCGCGATGCCGTGCACGAAATTGCGCAGCATGAGCGCGCCGCGCGGGGTGTGGGCCACCTCCGGATGGAACTGTATGCCGTAGAAGCGGCGGGCCTCGTCGGCGATCACCGCGTAAGGCGAACCTTCCGACGAGGCCACCACGTGGAAGCCTTGCGGAATGGCGGTGATCTTGTCGCCATGGCTCATCCAGACCGTCTCTTTCGAGCCGACCTCGCCCAGGCCCGCCAGCAACGGGCTCTCCTGGTGGATGAGAATCTCGGCGCGGCCGAACTCGCGGGTGTGGCCGCCCTCGACCTTGCCGCCCAGCTGGGCGCACATGGTCATTTCGCCGTAACAGATGCCCAGGACCGGGACGTCCAGTTCGAAGACGCGCGGGGTGACGGCGGGGCTCGCATCCTCGTGGACGCTGGCCGGGCCGCCCGAAAGGATCACCGCCTTCGGCGCGAAGGCGTCCAGCATCGCCTCGACCTTGTCGAAGGGGTGGATCTCGCAATAGACGCCGCTCTCGCGCAGGCGGCGCGCGATGAGCTGGGTCACCTGGCTGCCGAAATCGACGATCAGGACGCGTTCGTGGGCGGGTTGGGTCATGCTCTTAAGTCCACGAGATCATTTGGATTTCTCAAGCACTGCGACGAAGAAGCCGTCGGTGCCGGAGGCGCGGGGCGAGAGGCGCAGAAAGCCTTCGCCCGTCAGGTGTCGGGTCAGGTCAGGATTGTCGGTGGCGGGACGAACGACGAAGTCCTTCGTGCGGCCGAGGAAGGCGGCGACGCGGTCCTCGTCCTCCTCGGGCAGGACCGAGCAGGTGACATAGACCATGCGGCCGCCAGCCTTCACGAACCGGGTTCCGAGATCGAGCACGGCGTCCTGGTCGGCCATGCGCTGCGCGAGCGCCTCGGGCTTCAGACGCCATTTGGTGTCGGGGTGGCGGCGCCAGGCGCCGGAGCCCGAGCAGGGCGCATCGATGAAGACCACGTCCATCCTGGCGTCCAGGCCCTTCAGCGGGTCGGGATAGACCGGCGAGCGGATCTGCAGGTTGCGGATTCCGGCCCGCTCGGAGCGGCGCACGGTGTCGGCCAGCCGCCGGGCCTCGCTGTCATAAGCGTAGATCTGGCCGGTGTTGCCCATGGCGGCGGCCAGGGCCAGCGTTTTGCCCCCGCCCCCCGCGCAAAGGTCGAGCACCTGGGCGCCCTTGATATCGCCCGCCGCCTGGGCCGCGATCTGCGAGGCCAGGTCCTGCACCTCGAACCAGCCCCGGGAAAAGGCCGGTATGGTCTCGAGCGAACCGCCGCGCTGGGATGGGTCGGGCGCCGCCATCCGCACGGCGTTGGGCAGCACGCCCGTCGGCTGGGCGTTCAGAGGGGCGAGCGCCTTGAGCGCCTGCTCGGGATCGGTCTTCAGCGTATTGATGCGCAGGTCTACCGGCGCGCGCTCTGACAGCATGGCGCCTTCCAGCGGCGCCTCGTCGCCGAAGGCCCGCGCCAGCGAGGGCTCCAGCCAGTCGGGATAGTCGCCACGCACGGCAGGCGGAGCGTCGGCCAGGTCGCGGGGCTGGACCAGAGCGGCGCGCTCGGCCTCCGTCAGGGGCCCCGGACCGTGGGGCGCGTCGCCGGCAGCCTCGGCGATGCGCTCCACTGGCCAGTTCCAGAACACGTGCAGGGCCGCCAGGGCCGCCGCCCTGGGGCTGTCGTCGCCCATCCGCCAGCCGAGCGAGCGGCGACGGCGCAGCATGTCCAGCACCAGGCCCGAGACCCAGGCGCGGTCCTTCGACCCCGCATAGCGCGAAGCGTCCCCCCACGTCTTCAGCGCCAGCCTCACCGGCCGGTGGCGCGTCTCGACGTCGGTGAGGATCTCAATGGCCGCGGAAAGGCGTCCCCCGTCACGCAAGGGCTTTGCTCACAGGAAGATCGCCGTCGTCACCATCAGGGTGCCCGTGAAGGCCACGGCCCAGGCGAGCGTCCGGAGGTAGGGAATGGCGACCAGGTACAAGATCGGATGGAAAGCCCGGCCCACCACATATAGCGCTCCGCCCCAGAGGGTCAGGTCGCTCAGCTTGGCCGCCAGATAGGCGATGATCACCACCGCGGCGTGCAGCGGGAAGGTCTCCATGAAGTTGCGGAACGACCGGTCCAGCCGACCGGCCCCGCCGGTGACCGGCATCGGCTCGTCGCGGGGACCGGCCGCCCAATTCAGGTCTCCCCGCCCCCGCGTCGCCAGCGTCGCCCAGAAAAGCTGGACCAACCCGACGACGACCGCGGCGGTCAGCAGCAGGAGTTCGGGCGCTGGACCGCCCATCAGACGGGGCTCGTATAGTTCGGGGCCTCGCGCGTCATCATGACGTCGTGGACGTGGCTCTCGCGCAGGCCCGCCCCGGTGATGCGGATGAACCGGGCCTTCTGGCGGAAGTCATCGAGGGTCGCCGCACCCGTATAGCCCATGGCCGCCCGCAGGCCGCCGACCATCTGATGCAGAATGGCGTTGATCGGGCCTTTGTAGGCCACCTGGCCCTCGATGCCCTCGGGCACCAGCTTCAGCGCCGAGACCTCCTTCTGGAAGTAGCGGTCGGCCGATCCGTTGGCCGTCGACATGGCGCCAAGCGAGCCCATGCCGCGATAGGCCTTGTAGGATCGGCCCTGGTACAGGAACACCTCGCCCGGAGCCTCATCGGTGCCGGCGAAGGCCGACCCCATCATGGCCACCTGGGCGCCCATGGCGAGCGCCTTGGCCAGGTCTCCGGAATACTTGATGCCGCCGTCGGCGATCACCGGGACGTCGGTGCCGGCCGCGGCGCGCACGGCGTCTGCGATGGCGGTGAGCTGGGGCACACCCACGCCGGCCACGATCCGGGTGGTGCAGATGGAGCCCGGACCGATGCCGACCTTCACCGCATCGGCGCCGGCGTCGATCAGGGCGCGCGCGCCTTCATAGGTGGCGACATTGCCGGCGACGATCTGCACGCGGTTGGTTTCGCGCTTCAGCCGCCCGACAGCCTTGGAGACATCGGCGTTGTGGCCATGGGCCGTATCGATCACCACCACGTCGACCCCGGCGTCCACCAGGGCCATCGAACGCTCATAGCCCGCGTCGCCGACCGTGGAGGCCGCGCCCACCAGCAGGCGTCCCTGGGCGTCCTTGGCGGCGATGGGGTGGGCCTGGGCCTTCTCCATGTCCTTGACGGTGATCAGGCCGACTGCGCGATAGGCGTCGTCGACCACGATCAGCCGCTCGATCTTGTGCCGGCGCAGCAGGGCCTTGGCCTCGTCCTGGGTGCAGCCCTCGCGGACCGTGATCAGGTTGTCCTTGGTCATCAGGACCTTGGCCGGAACCTCGCTGGAGCCCTCGAACCGCATGTCGCGGTTGGTCAGGATGCCCACCAGCTTGCCGGTGCCGGGTTCGACCACCGGAAAGCCCGAGATCTTGCGGCGCGCCTTAATCTCCAGGACTTCGCGCAGCGGCGTGTCCGGATTGATGGTCAGCGGATTGATGACCATGCCGCTTTCGTAGCGCTTCACCTCGCGCACCTGATCGGCCTGTTCCTCGGCCGTCATGTTGCGGTGAAGCACGCCCAGGCCGCCGGCCTGGGCCATGGCGATGGCCAGACGGCTCTCGGTCACGGTGTCCATCGCCGAGGACACGAGCGGGATGTTCAGACTGATTTCGCGCGTAAACTTGGTGGCCGTGTCCACCTGGGTGGGCATCACATCGGACGCACCCGGTTCGAGCAAAACGTCGTCGAAGGTAAGACCTTCGCGAATCTCCATTGGAGTCTCCATTTTGCGAGCCGCGTATAGCGGTACGGCCCCTGCAACGGCAAGCGGAGTCTGGAGGGTCATGTGGTCACGGGCTCCTGAGTGGGGGTTTGGGCGGCGGCTAGCGCGAGGATCAGCGCGAATAGAGCGACGAGGCTGTCAGCCAGGGCGCGGACCAGCAGGGCGACGCTCATGAGTTGAAGTAGGAGGACGGCCGCAAGGCCGGTCAGCTGTGCGAAGGCCTCGCCAGAGCGGCCTAGCGTCTCGATCGCGACGATGAGAACAGCATCCCATCCCAGCTTCAGGGCCAGCCAGATCGCGGGTCGCCTGAGGTTCGGGAGCTTGGTGTGATCCGCCATGTCGAGCTTGTGCGCCGATTGCGAAATGGAGGAAACCGACATATTGGACGAGTGATGTTCGAAAATCTCACATCCAACCCCCTGCCCTCGCTTAACGCCCTGCGCGCCTTCGAGGCCATGGCCCGGTCCGGGCGGGCGACCCTGGCCGCCCAGGAGCTGAACGTCACCCACAGCGCCGTCAGCCGCCAGGTGAAGGCCCTGGAGGAGACCCTGGGCGTGCGCCTGTTCACCGGGCCGAAGCATCGCCTGGAGCTGACCGAGGCCGGCCGCAACCTGCTGCCGGCGTTGACCGCCGCCTTCGACCAGATCGCCACGGCGGTGCGCCAGACCCGCGGCGGCGGCGAGGACCTGCACATCGCGGTCAACGCCAGCGTCTCGGTGAAATGGCTGATCCCGCGGATGAGCGGCTTCGCCGCGGTTCATCCCAAGGTCAGGCTGCACCTGGCCGAACTTCCGTCCCATGCCACGTCGTACCGGGGGGCTCATGCCGTCGTGCGCATGGTGCCCAGCAGTCGCTTGGCCGACCGGAATGCGACTGCCTTTATGCCCAGCCACCTCGGACCGGTGATGTCGCCAGCGCTGGCGGAGCGCTTCGCGGCCGATCCGCTAAAGGCCCCGCGCCTGGCGGCCCAAACCCATCCCCAGGGATGGCCCATATGGGCGGCGTTGGCGGGCGTCGAGCTTCCGTCCGCCCACGCCCAGCCCTTCGCCCACCTGCATTTCGCCCTGGACGCGGCGATCGCCGGCCTGGGCGTGGCGGTGATGCCGTGGCCGCTGGTGGCCGACTACGTGGCCAGCGGCCGGCTGGTCGCGCCCTTCGGCTTCCGCAAGGCCGAGAGCGCCTTCGCCCTGCTGGCGGCCCCGGGAGTCTCGAGCCGGGCCCTGGATCAGTTCAGGAACTGGCTGGTGGCGGAGGGGGCCAAGATCCCGATCCCCGTCAGCGCCCCTTGAACCCCGTCGCGACCAGATAGACCTCGGAACTGCCGGCGCGGCTGGCCTTGGGCTTGATGTGCTTCACGTCGGCGAAGTGGCGCTTGAGGAGATTGACCACTTCCCAGCTCTCGCCGCCCTGGAAGGCCTTGGACACGAAGGCGCCGCCGGGTTTCAGCACGCTGATGGCGAAGTCGGCGGCGGCCTCGATCAGGCCGACGATCCGCAGGTGGTCGGTCTGCTTGTGGCCGACGGTGTTGGGGGCCATGTCCGACAGCACCGCGTCGGGCGGACCGCCCAGCAGGTCGATCAGCATCGGGCCGCAGGCCGGATCGGTGAAGTCCATCTCCAGGATGTGGGCCGGGGAGATCGGATCGACCGGCAGCAGGTCGACGCCGACGATATTGGTCACGCCCCGCTCGACCGCCACCTGGGTCCAGCCGCCGGGCGCCAGGCCCAGGTCGATGATCCGCGCGCCGGGCTTGAGCAGCTTCAGCTTGTCGTCGAGCTCCGTCAGCTTGTAGGCGGCCCGCGACCGATAGCCGTGGGCGCGAGCCTTCGCGGCGAAGGGGTCGTTGATCTGGCGCGACAGCCAGGCCTGGGACGAGGGGGTGCGATCCCGGGCGGTCTTCAGGCGCTCGGGCGTGGCCCGGCCTTCCTCGGTTCCGCCCGTGGGGCGCTTCACCATCCGTTTGCGTGGGGGCTCGTCGCTCATTCCGGAGCGTTTACAGGGGATGGGCCGCCCGATCTACGGCCGCGACGCCGACGACGGCGCTTGCGGCCGGTTCCAGCGTCCGACATCAGCGACATCAGGATGCCTTCGCGCAGGCCGCGGTCGGCCACCCGCACCCGGGTGCAGGGCCACAGTTCCTGGACCGCCTGCAGGATCGCGGCCCCCGCCAGCACCAGGTCGGCGCGGTCGGGACCGATGCAGGGCTGCTCGGCCCGCTCCCGGGCGTTGAGCCCCAGCAGAAGATTGGCCGCGGCGTCGCACTGGTCGCGGGTCATCCAGATCCCGTCCACCTGGCTGCGGTCATATCGCCGCAGGCCCAGATGCATGCCGGCCAGGCTGGTGATCGCGCCGGAGGTCCCGACCAGGTGGGCGCGGTCGGCGTCGAACACCTCGCGCATTGAGTCGGCGCTGCGGAAGGCGGCCAGTTCGGCCTTCACCGTCTCGACCATCTCGCGGAACCAGCCCTCGGTGACCGTCTCGCCCTCAGGGAAGCGTTCGGCGAGGGTCACCACCCCGATGGGGATGGAGAGCCAGGCCTTGATCGGCAGGCGTCCGGCTGCGAACTTGGCGATCTCGGTCTCCAGGCCGCCGACCTGCAGGTCGACCCACGAGAGCTCGGTCGAGCCGCCGCCCACGTCGACCACCAGAGCCGCGTCGGCCCTGCGATCCAGCAGGTTGAGGCACCCCGCCACGGAAAGCTGAGCCTCCTCGCGCGGGCTGATGATCTGCAACTGCAGGCCGGTCTCGGCCACGACCCGCGCGACGAACTCAGGCCCGTTGACGGCGGAGCGGCAGGCCTGGGTGGCTATGGCTTTCAGCTTCACCACACGGCGGCGGCGGATCTTCTCGGCGCTGACCCGCAGGGCGGCGAGCGCCCGCTCCATGGCCACGTCCGACAGCCGGCCCGACTGGCCGAGCCCCTCGCCCAGCCGCACGATGCGGGAATAGGCCTCCACCACCCGGAAGCCGCGGCCGGCGGGCGTGGCGATCAGCAGGCGGCAGTTGTTGGTGCCAAGGTCGAGGGCGCCATAGCAGGGCGTCTCGGCGACATCGCGCGGCGCGGCGGACTCCGGTTCGGATGTCACCGGCCAGTCGCCTCGGCGGCGTACAGATATAGGGTCTGGAGTCCGTCCGAATCGAACGGGCTCGAGGGCGCCTGAGGCATGGACCGCCACCCGTCCTTGTGCAGGCGCTAAGATCGGCGCCTCGTTTCAGGAGAGACTGTAGCAACATGGCTCGCCTCTCGGAAGGCGCAGCCTTGCACACGGGGCCGTGAGCGTTACGTTCACCTTCCGGTTAGGTGACGTGGTTTAGATTCTCCTTCATGGACGCTCGAATCGAAAAAGTTGGCAGCGACCTCGTCACCCGGCCCCGGGTCCTGGCGGAGCCACGCTTGGCCAAGTACGCCATCGGGCAGGTCGTGCGGCACCGTCACTTCCCGTTCCGCGGGGTGATCTTCGACGTCGATCCCACCTTCTCGAACACCGAGCAGTGGTGGCAGTCGATCCCCGAGGACATCCGGCCGCGCAAAGACCAGCCGTTCTATCACCTGCTGGCCGAGAACGAGGAAAACGCCTATGTCGCCTACGTCTCGGAGCAGAACCTGCTTCCGGACGAAAGCGGCGAGCCGATCGGCCACCCCCAGGCCTCGCTGATCTTCGAGAGCTTCAGCGAAGGCCACTACAACCTCCGTCCGCGCATCAGCCACTAAGCCTCCGGGCACGGCCGTTCGACGCCGCGCCCGTCTCGCGCAATCTTTATCCGCCGCCTGCCGGTTTTGACGCGCAGTTCGAACGGAACTTTCGCGGATTCGCGGTCATTCTCTCGCCATGAGCGCAGACGGTTTTAACTCCAGCCCTCCCCCCGGCGCGCGCGCCGACTGGACCATCGACCAGGACTGGGCGGCCTATGCGCCCGGCGAGCACGAGGTCTGGACGACCCTCTATGAGCGCCAGACGAAACTGCTGCCCGGCCGGGCATGCGACGCCTTCCTGAACGGGCTGGACGCACTGGACCTGCATCGCGGCGGCATCCCGGATTTCTCGCGGATCAACGAGGAGCTGACCAGACTCACCGGCTGGAGCGTGGTGGCCGTGCCCGGCCTCGTGCCGGACGAGGTGTTCTTCGATCACCTGGCCAATCGCCGTTTCCCGGCCGGACGGTTCATCCGCAAGCCAGACGAACTGGACTACCTGGAGGAACCCGACGTCTTCCACGATGTGTTCGGCCACGTGCCGATGCTCACCGACCCCACCTTCGCCGACTATATGCAGGCCTATGGCGAGGGCGGCCTGCGCGCGCTCGGTCGCGGCCAGTTGCACAACCTGGCGCGGCTCTACTGGTACACAGTGGAATTCGGCCTGTTGCAGACTCCTGAGGGCCTGCGCATCTACGGCGCCGGCATCATCTCCAGCCGGGCGGAATCGATCTTCGCCCTGGACGACCCCTCCCCCAACCGCCTGGGCTTCGATCTGGAGCGGGTGATGCGCGCGCCCTACCGGATCGACGACTTCCAGCAGGTCTATTTCGTGGTCCCGTCGCTGCAGGCCTTGCTGGACGCGACCCTGGAGGACTTCGGCCGGCTCTATGAACGCCTCGCCCGACTGCCGGACATTCCGATCGAGGCCATCGAGCCTGGCGACCAGGTCTTCACATCCGGCACGCAGGCTTATGCCAAGGCTGGTGGGCGGTTGGCGCGCAACAGTTAACCGGCCTATTGCGCCGCGCGGTTAGCCGCACTTAACCGTCATATTTTGTTAATTTTTCACGCCGGTCTCGGAATTCTCTCTCGGTCAGCCACCGAGAGAGGACCAACCCATGGCCGCCAAGACCAAGTCAGCACCCAGTGAGCACGGCGCGAACCGCGGCGAGCATCTGCAACTCGTCGGCAACAGTGAGACCGGAGGTTGGCGGGTGGACCCGCCTGGCCAGACCGACAATGTGCACAGCCATCGCCCTGACCTGCCGCCCGGCCTGGCCAAGCGGCTCGATCCGGCGCCGGGTGAGGAGACCGTTCCTGGCGGCGCCACGAGCGAAAGCCTGAGTGGCGACGACGGGAACAACACCCTCGTGGGCGGAGCCGGGGCCGACAGCCTGGCCGGCGGCGCGGGCGCCGATGACTTCGTCGTGGAAGGCGTCGCCGACACGGCGGACGGCCTCGACCAGATCTTCGACTTCACCTCGGGAGAGGACCGGCTGGTGATGGGGGCGGGGCCCGGCGCGGAGGACACCGTCGGCTTCGGCATCGCCGACGACTTCGCCTCGGCGATGGGCTCGGCCCTGCAAGCCGTGGCCTCAGGCGCCGACTACGTCGCCATGCAGGTCGGCTCGGATCTCGTGGTCTTCGCCAATACGGACGACGATCCATCGACCCTGGACGTGGCCGTGGTGCTGGTGGGCAGAAGCCTTTCCGACATCGCCGTCGGCGACTTCGCCTAGCCGGAAAGGCGAGCGCCCGGCCGTGAAGGCTGAGGCGCTCGCCTAATCCGCGTCGATCAGGGTCTGTAGACCCTGGCGGATCTTGGCGAGTTGGTCGGGCGTGAAGAGCCGATAGCGTTGAGCCTTCGGCCCCTCGGCCGCGGTGACCTCCCGATCCGACGCGTAGATGTAGCGCCCCTGGAAGCCACCGATCATGGGCCGACCGTCGCGCATTCGTATCCCGTCTAGGCGGACGGCGCAGTCCTCGAGGCTCGGCGTCTCCGGCGCGATCGGGCGGAACTCGGGCTTGCCGTTCGGACCGTTCTCGACCAGCCGCCAGCAGACACCCGGCGCGTCCGGAACGGTCAGGGGCTTGTCGCAGGCCGCGAGGCTCCCGGCAGCGGCCAGTCCGATCAGGAACCCGCGCATTCGATCCCTCAGTAGTCCCGCCGCCAGCGGACGGCGAGCTTGCCGTCCCCCTGGCTGGCCAGCTTGGAGATGATGGAAAGGTTTCGGCCGATCCGCCACTCGACCTGCGCCGAGGAGCCCTCACGTCCGCCGCCGGTCAGCTCCAGATAGACGTCCTCTGTCAGGTACTTGCCGCCGGAGACGCTGACACCCGTCTCGTCGCCGCCGGCCAGGGCCAGGCGATCGAGGCCCGCGAAGGTGCGCAGGTTGCCGATCACGTCGAAGCCGCCGCCGCCCGCCAGAGATGACAGCGCCGAGGCCAGTTGAGCGGCCTCTAGCGGCGAGAGCTGCGAGGCGGAGCGACCGAACAGCACCTGCGAGAGCACCTCGTCATTGGGCAGGACCGGGGACGAGGTCAGGGTGATCTCCGGCTTGGCCGCCGTTCCTCGGATGCGCACCACCGCGGTCAGAGACGGATCGTCGCGAGTGGCCGAGAGATCGAGGCGGATCGCCTGGGGCGAGGTCGCCAGATAGACCACCCCGCGCTCGTCGAATTCGAACCGCTTGCCTGCGAAATCGTACTCCCCGCGCACCACCCGCGCCGTGCCCGACAGGGCCGGCCGCGCTGTCGAGCCGCCCACATGGGCGTCCAGGGAAAGCTCCACGTCCAGACCCCGACCACGCAGGAAGATGCGCCGCGGCGCCTTCAGACTGACATCCAGGGCCACGGCCAGGCCCTTGCGCGCCGGCGGGGCCAGGACGCTGGCCAGGTCAGCGGGCTTGTTGCGCTCGATGACGTCCATGGCCACCACCCCGGAAGGCGTGGAGAGCTTGGCGGCCACGTCGGCGCGGTCGATGGTCAGGGCCCCGCTCAGCCGGACCTTGCCGTCGGCGGCGCGGTCGATGGTGGCCTGGCCTGTCGCCGAGGCCTGGGCCTGATCGTTGTCGATCAGCCGGAAGCCCTTCAGGTCCAGGCGCAGGGTCGAGGTCCCCTCGCGAAGCAGGCTGATCCGGCCCGATCCCGCCAGCGTGCCGCCGTGGCCGTCCGAGCCCGTGGCCTCCGTCACATTGACCGCGTTGTCGGCGAAAGTGGTCCGGAGGGTCACGTCGCGCAGGGACAGCCCCGTGGCGCCGTCGGTGAACCGCCCCTTGACCATCTGTCCGGTCCCCACCGCGTTGGGATCGGCGAGCGTTCCACCCAACGCGCCCTCGAGCCGCACCTGGCCCGCCAGTTCGCGTTCGCCGCTCATCAGCAGATCCCATAGGGGCTTGACCTCGCCCTCGGCGAAGAACCGGCCGCGCATGGGCCGGGTGCGGACGATGGCGACCCGGAATGGACTGGCGCTGGCCTCCGCGGGCAGGATCACATTGGCCTCGGCGCGCAGACCCTGGGCGTTGGAGGTCTTCAGGTCGAGGGTCACCACGTCACCCTCCAAACGGCCCTTCAGCGTCCCATCAATCCCCTGGTCGGCGGGTGAGCCCCGACCGCGCGCGCCGTCCAGCTTGGCGTCCAGGGCGCCGGTCATCCGCGCGCCGCTGCCGGTCAGGACGATGACCGCGTCCGTCTTGCCGACCAGGTCCTCATTGAGCAGGCCCAGGCCCAGGCGCTGGACCTCCGCGCGGACGTCGGCGCTATCGCGGCCGAGCTTGGCGTTCAGGGCGATCTGGCCGCCGTCGGAGGCCGCCAGCCGCAGGCGCGCCGTGCGTTCCGGACCGCCGAATCCGATCAGGGCCGTCTCCGTGGTCTTCAGCTCGCGACGGCCGACCCGCCCCATGCCGTCAAAGGCCAGCTGGTAGCCCGGATTGACCTGTGAGAGCACACCGCTTCCGTCCAGAGTCCAACGGCCGCCGGAGGCTACGCCGCGAAGCTGGGCCTTGTAGGGTAGCCTCTTCAGCGGACCGTCGGCGGTGATCGATCCGTCGCGGACGGCGAACCGGGCGCCGGGCAGGACCGCGTTCTTGGCGGTCAGGTCGAGGGTGGCGCGCGGGCCGCCGGCGGCGTCGACGATGCGCACGGCGCCGGTGACCTGGCCACTCTCAAGGAAGGCGCCTTTGGTCACCGCCACCTGCAGGTCGGCCGCAGACGGAGTCGACCTTCGCAGAGCCAGTGTTCCCTGGGCGGTGAGGCCCGCGGCGTTGATCGAGAGATCGGTGAGATCGACTCCGCCGCGAGGGAAGCGAAAGGCCGAGCGCGCCGCGGCCGGTCCGTAGTCGCTGGCGGCGTTGAGGGTGACCACCCCGCTCGTCCCATCGGTCCGGCGCATGAAGCTGAGCGTGACCTTGGCGTCCTTCAGCGGCAGGCGCGGGACGTCGATGGCGTCGAAATCGGCGATCAGGTCGGCGCGGGGATTCCCGAGCGAGCCGGTCACCGCTCCCGACCCCTTGGCCTTGCCGGTGATCTCCACGGGGCCGGCGCGGAAAGGGCCGGTGGCCGACCAGTCCAGCTTGAAGCGCAGCGCCCCGTCGGCGTCCAGCACGCCGGCCGCACCGGCCTTCAGCATCGCGCCCTCCAGATCGGCCTGGGAGACCGAGACCTTCCGGCCCTCTATGTTGGCGGCGGCTTTCAGGCGCGGCGAGGCGCCCAACAGGCGGTCCAGTTCCCCGAATCCACTAGCGAACTTGGCACCCTTGGCGTCGAGCGACAGAGTCCAGGGCTTGCCGGCCCCGCCCTGGGTGGCGCTCCAGTCGGCTACGAGCGCACCCGAGGCGCCGGCCCGCGCCGCGGCCAGGTTGGAGAACTGGGCCTCGCCCTTGAAGTTGAGTCCCCCGATCAGGCCCCGCCCGCCGCTGGCCTGGACCTTCAGTCCCACGCCGGTGGCGTCGAGGCCGCGCAGCAGCAGCCGGCCGTCGGCCAGCCTCGCACCGTCGAAGACCGCCGTCGGCTTTGCGCCCAGCAGGGCCGAGGCCAGGCCGCTCCCGCGCCCGCCCGCCCCCGAGATCCGGCCCTTGGCCGCCAGCACGCCAGCCTTGCGGGTCAGCTCGATGGGTCCGGAAATCCGGTCCAGGCCGTACTTACCCAGCTTCAGCCGCGCCACGTCGGCGACGCCAACAAAACGAAGGTCGTCGAGGCGGCCCGTGAGCCTACCCGAGACGCGGGTTGCGCCCATGTCCGGTCCGCCGGTGATCCTGGACAGCTCGCCCGCGGTGGCGACCACGGCGAGGCCCTGGGGTCCCAGGCGGCGTTCCCCCAGATTACCGAGCCCACGCGCGTCGAGCGTCAGATTGGCCGAGGTGGCGCGAGCCTTCAGGTCGTAGAGCGAACCTGGGGCCCTAGCGCCGGTGATCAAAAAGGTCGCTTCCGGTCCAAGGCGCGCCACCAGCGGCTGGGTCAGTCGCGAGGCGTCGAGGCGAATTCTGCCCTGGGCCGAACCGCCGTCAGCGCTCCATGCGCCCTGCGTTTCCAAAGGTTTGGCGGCGCCTGAGGTGGCGACGGCGGAGAACCGGCCCGTCGCGCCCTTGCCGTCCGCCCGGGCCTTCAGGGCGAACGAGCGATCGGTGGGCAGGCCCAGGCTGCCGGCCAGCGCCCCGCCGCGCGCCTCCTCGGCGTCGGCGATCAGCAGCAGAGGCCGGCCGCCGCCGAAATCGAACTGGGCGTTCAGGTGGTCGCCAGCATGCAGGACGCTGGCGGCGGCGAGCTTGCCCCTCTGCCCACCGTTGCGGCGCTGGACGTCCAGGCTCATGACCACGTCGTAGACGCCGCGCCGATAGCTGAAGGCTGGCGTCATCTCGACTCGCGTCCGCACCTCGTCCAGCACGATGGACACCGGCAGGCCGCGTGACTTCGACTTCGGCGACAGGGTCGGCCGGCGCAGCAGGGTCAGCTTCTCGGCGACGACCCGGTCAGCATCCAGCCTTCGCATGAACAGTTGGCTGTAACGCCATTTGATGGAGACATTCTTCGCCTCCAGCCAGACACCCTTCTCGTCGCTGACGGTCAGCCGCCGGATCGTGAAATCGCGCCAGACATCGCCGCCCAGGCCCTCGATCCTGAGCTTGCCGAACCGCCCCAGCTTCACCCCGTTGGCCCGGGCCTCGATCAGCAGCCGGCCCTGGGGCAGGAGCACGCCGAAGCGGGTGGTGAGCGCCGCTGCCGTCACCAGCAGGAATATCGCCGCGCAGACCCCGATGATGATCTTGGGCAGCAGCGAGGTCTTGGCCGCCTTGACCACCTCCTCCGCCACGTCGTGGACGATCGCCTCGACCGCTTCGCCCGGGGTTTCCGGAGGATTTTCGGACGCGGGGCTCAAAAACTCTGTCCGATGCTGAGATAGATCTGGAAGGCGGCGTCGCCCTCGCGCTTGTCCAGCGGGATGGCGATATCCGCGCGGATCGGGCCGAAGCCCAGATCGTAGCGCACGCCGAGGCCGACGCCGGCGCTGAAATCATCCCCGGCCGGGAACTGACGGTCGCCCACCGCGCCCCCGTCGATGAAGGCCACCACGCCCCAACGCTGCCCGATCCGCTGGCGGACCTCGAACGAGGCCTCCAGCACCGAGGCGCCGCCCTGCGGGGTGTTGTCGGCCAGGCGCGGGCCGATGGCCTGATAAGCGTAGCCGCGCACCGATCCGCCGCCGCCGGAATAGAAGCGCCGCGAGGCCGGGACCTCGGGGACCGATCCGCCGATCATCGCCCCGACCTTGCCCCGGGCGGCCAGGACGGTGCGGGCGCGGGGGCCGAACGGCATGTAGATCGAGCCCTGGGTCTGGACCTTCAGATAGGCCAGGCTGTCGTCCCCGGCGATGTAGGTGGGTTCGGCCCGCACCTCCAGCCGCCAGCCGCGCTTTGGATCCAATGGGTCATCGGATCGATCCAGAGACGCCGCGGCCAGCACCGCCGCCGTCCACAGGTCGCGCCCGAGGGGGGTCAGCAGCTTGGTCTGCTTCTCCGCGGTCTCGCTGTAGTCCAGCGATCCGCCCAGCGTGATATAGGAGGTCTTGAAGAATCGCCGCTGGACGTCGGCGCGGACTCCGAAGCCGGTCTCGTCATAGGCGTCGGTCTTGACGTCATAGATCGCCGCGGCGGACTTCAGGGTCTGCTGGGCGCGCCGCCAGTGGGGCAAGGTCGCTTCGGCCACCAGGCGGCTGTCGATGTCGGAGGCGCGGGCGGCGAACGACAGGGTGTCGGCCCGTCCAAAGGTGTTGTAGCGCGTCCACCGGGCGTCGGCGCCCACCCCTTCGCTGGTCGAGTAGCTGGCCCCCAGCTCGATGGTGCGCGGCGCGCGGTCGACCAGGCTGACCACCACCGGCCGCAGGCCCTCCGGCGTGGTCCGGCCCGGCGGGGCCAGGGACACGGTCACCGAGTCATAGACCCCCGTATCCAGCAATCGCCGCTCCAGCTCCCCGACATCCTCGGGGTCATAGACCTCGCCGGGACGCCAGGGCGCCATCTGGTTCAGCCAGGCCCGCCGGGTCCGCTCGCCCCCGCTCACCTCCATGCCGTTCAACCGCACCAGCGGGCCGGAGTCGATCCGGAACGTCGGACGCACCGTCCTGTCGGCATGGTCGACGATCACCTGGCGCGGAACCGGCGCCACATCGGCGTAGCCGCGCTTCTGGGCGGCCGCGACGATGCGACCCTCGGCGCCGACCACGTCGGCGGCGCGGCCCGGTTGGCCCGTCGCCAGGCCCATGACCGCCTCGCCCGAGGCCTGGACTTCCGGCGAAGGCGGGGTCGCCATCCATTCGATGGTCGGCTCGGCGATGGTGAACCGGGGCCCCGGCGTCACCTTGACCACCGCGGCGGGCGGCTCGGCCTCCCCCACGTCGGGCTCGACCTCGTAGGCGTAGTAGCCCTCGGACCGCAGCACGGCGATGGCGCTCTCGGCGGCCTCGCGGGCGCGGCGGCGGGCCTCGAAGCGGCTGCTGATCGGTTTGTCGGACTCGCCGACGGCGCGGATGATCGCCGCGCGCAGGTCGCCCGTCAGCTCCCCCTCGACAGCCGCACGCGGCGCCTCGGCGCGAGCCGCGCCGTGCGCACACAAAGCCGCCGAGGCGGCGAATGCGACGACCAGTCGCGCCACGCCAATACTTTCCTCTCGCGCCCCCGCACTCGATCTACCGCGCGTCGCGGGGCGATGTCACCCGGCCCTGACCGCTCAAGGCGCTTTCCTGACCGGCCGAAACTTGCCCAAATGCTGGGCAGCCGCGCCACTGAGGTTCGCCGATTCCGAAAAGCCGCCGCAAAACCGGGCGCGCTTCCTAAGATCGGAGAGGGACGCGGAGGACCAGGTGGTGGAGTACGGCGTGGCGACGGCCCACAGTTCTGAAGACACGGCCACGGCGCCGAACGTGGGGCCACAGGCCTCATTGAACGTCCCGTACGACGAGATGCTGACCTCCCGCGGTCTTGTGCGGCCGCACTACGCCGCGCTCGACGCTCGCATCGCCACCCTGGCGGCGGCCGACATGGCCGAGCGCCAGCGGGTGCTGGAACGCTATTTCCTGCTGCAGGGCATCACCTTCACCGTCTATGGGGGCGAGAGCTCGACCGAGCGGATCATCCCCACCGACCTGCTGCCGCGGATCATCCCGGCCGAGGAATGGTCGAAGATCGAGACGGGCCTCACCCAGCGCCTGAAGGCGCTGAACATGTTCCTCGCCGACATCTATGGCGAGCAGCAGATCCTGATGGACGGGGTGGTGCCGCGCGAGCTGGTGCTGAGCGCGCCATCCTATCGCCGGGAGATGCAGAACCTCTACGTGCCGCACCAGGCCTACGCCAATGTCTGCGGCTCGGACCTGATCCGCCAGACCGACGGCGCCTTCGCCGTGCTTGAGGACAATCTGCGGGTGCCGTCCGGCGTCTCCTACATGCTGGCCAACCGCGAGGCCTCGCGAAGGACCTTCCCGGGCACCTTCCGGGCGGCCAATGTGCGAGCTATCGACCGATATCCCGACCTGTTGCTGGCGACGCTCAAGAGCATGGCGGCCGACTGGCGGCCCAATCCCCAGGTCGCGGTCCTGACCCCTGGCGTCTACAACTCCGCCTATTACGAGCACGCCTACCTGGCCCGATTGATGGGCTGTCCGTTGGTCGAGGGCCGCGATCTCGTGGTCCACGACAACATGGTCTACATGCGCACCACCACCGGCCTGCGGCGGATCGACGTGATCTATCGCCGGGTGGACGACGACTTCATCGACCCCCTCACCTTCCGCCGGGATTCGGGCCTGGGGGTCGCGGGCCTGTTCAACGCCTACCGAGCCGGCAATGTGGTGATCTGCAATGCGCCCGGCACCGGCGTGGCCGACGACAAGGCGGTCTACGCCTATGTCCCGGCGATCATCCGCTACTACCTTGGCGAGGACGCCATCCTGCCCAACATCGAGACCTATCTCTGCCGGGAGACCTCCCAGCTCAACCACGTCCTGGCCAATCTGGACAAGCTCGTGGTTAAGGCTGTCGGCGCCTCGGGCGGCTACGGCATGTTGATCGGCCCCCACGCCAGCAAGCAGGAGCGCGCCGACTTCGCCGAGGCGATCAGGGCCGACCCGGACAACTACATCGCCCAGCCGACCATCCAGCTCTCCACCGCCCCCTGCCTGGTCGACGGGGCTATCGAACCGCGCCACGTGGATCTGCGGCCCTTCATCCTGTCCGGGGAAAAGATCGTGGTGACTCCCGGCGCCCTTACCCGCGTCGCCCTGCGCAAGGGCTCGCTCGTGGTCAATTCCAGCCAGGGTGGCGGGTCCAAGGACACCTGGGTCCTGGCCGACGGCAAGGAGGCGCAGCCATGATGCTCGCGAGGGTCGCTGACAGTCTCTACTGGATCGGCCGATATGTGGAACGGGCCGAGCACATGTGCCGGCTCTCGGACGTCATGCTCAACGCCACCCTCGACCGCACCGAGGGCGCGGCCCAGGTGGCCCGCATCGCCCTTGCCGCCGTCGGCGATTCCGACCGCGGCCATATCGCCAATCCCTATGAGGCGACCCTGGCCATGGCCCTCGACCGGGAGGACCCTGGCTCGATCGTCTCGTCCCTGGCGCTCGCCCGCGAAAACGCCCGCCAGGTGCGCGACCAGATCACCACAGAGACCTGGGAGCGGCTGAACCTCATCTATCTGAAGATGACCGGCCCGGACGCCGCCAAGTCCTTCGCCGACGGCTCCTCGGCCTTCCTGCACGACGTGATCGCCGACCTGCACCTGTTCCGCGGCGCGGCCGACGCCACCATGAGCCACGGCGAGGGATGGCGGTTCCTGCTGCTGGGCATGTATCTGGAGCGCGCCCAGCTCATCGGCCGGCTGTTGGAGGTCTGTTTCGGCAACCGCCGCCGCGGCGCCTTCGACGAGCACTTCGCCCTGGTCAGCGTGCTGCGCATGAGCTGCGCGCTGGAGCCCTACCTGAGGCGCTACACCGCCGACATCCAACCCCGGAAGGTCCTGGAGTTCCTGTTGCTGGACGAGGACTTCCCCCGCTCCATCCGGTTCGCCACCGCCCGGATCGAGGAACACACCACCGCGGCCAGCCGCTATGTTGAAGCCGGGCACGCCGGGCCGGAGCGTCTGGCCGGGCGGCTGAAGGCGCGCCTGCAATACGCTGACATGGACGAACTGCAGGTGGCCGGCGCCAGCGCGCTGATCTCCACCGTGCTGGACGAATGCGTGGCGATCCACCAGTCGATCTACGAGACCTTCGTCCACTATTCCCTTGAAATGCGACTGCCCGCCTGAGGCGCTGACCGATGCTTTTGGAAGTCCGCCACGTCACCCAGTACCACTATGCCGAGCCCGTGCGCGAAAGCGTCATGGAGGTATGGATGCAGCCGCAGAAGGGCGCCCGCCAGCGGCTGGTCAGCTTCGACCTCGACCTCGACCCGGCCGCGCAGCTGTTCTCCTACGCCGACCCATTCGGCAATGCGGTCTATCATTTCGACGTGCCCCAGCCGCACGACCGGCTGAACATCATCGCCCGCTCGGCGGTGGAGACCCAGGCGCCGGCCGCCCTGCCAGAGGCCCTGGACACGGGCGAATGGGACCGACTGCGCAGCGACTTCGTCCGCGGCGAGAATTTCGACTTCCTGCGCCATCATGGCTTCGCGGTGGAGACGCCGGCCCTGAAGGCCTTCGTCGCCGAGCGCGAGATCGACAGGCTGAAAGCCCTCGACCCTCTTCGTGCCGTGCGCGAACTGTCGAGGATCATCTACGAGTCCTTCGAGTACGAGGCCGGCGTCACCCACGCCGACAGCCCCATCGACCACGCCCTGGAAACCCGCCGTGGGGTCTGCCAGGACTTCAGCCACATCATGCTGGCGATCTGCCGATCCTGGGGCGTGCCGGCGCGCTATGTCTCGGGCTACCTGTTCACCGACCGCAAGGCCGGCGACCGCTCCGACCCGGACGCTACGCATGCCTGGGTAGAGGTTTTCCTGCCCTCGACCCGCTGGATCGGCCTCGATCCCACCAACAACGTCATCGCCGGCGAGCGCCACATCGCCGCTGCCATGGGCCGGGACTACAACGACGTCCCGCCCTCGCGCGGGGTCTATAAGGGCGAGGCCGAGAGCCAGTTGGCGGTGGGGGTTTCGGTTCGCCGGGCGCGGGCGGCGGTTACGGAGCCGGAATTCATCCGCGCGGCCCAGCCCGCCTTCGCCCACGGTGGCCGCAGGCGCGGAGCCGCCGGCGGCCTGACCTACGACCAGCAGCAGCAGCAGCAGCAGTAGTGAGAGTTAGCGGCCCATCTGGAAAAGGGCGAAGCCCAGCAGCAGGGCGCCGACGAGGATGAAGCCGACCTCAAGCACCATGGCGCGGTGCGGAGACGTCCGGAGACTCGCCAGAAACCGAAAAATCCAGGTCATCGCCGCCCCATTCCAGCGGAGGCAACATAGCGACGGCGCCTTAAGGTTGCAAGGCGCCGACTACGCGCTGAAGATGTATGAGCGTTGTGCGGCGAGCCCCAGGCGGGCGCCGGGCTGGAACTGGCCGGCGAGTTCGCGTGAGAAGGCCGCCTCGATCCGCTGGCCGCCGAGGGTCAGGCCGTCCACCCTCACCACCGGACCGCTAGGCGCCACGCGCTCCGTGGTCAGGAAGAGCTGCTCCTGGCCGGCCGGGGCCAGGGTGAACTCATGGGGACGGACGAAGGCCACCGCCGCGCCGTCGCCGACGCCACGGGCCGGCAGCTCGATCTCGGCGGCGCGGAACCGCCCGCCCTTCACCGCGCCCTCGAAGCGATTGGCCTCGCCGACGAAGCCGCAGACGAAGGCGCCGGCCGGCTGGTCGTGGACCTCGTGGGGCCTGCCCACTTGCTCGATCACGCCGTTGTTGAGGATCGCCACCCGGTCGGCCAGCTCCAGGGCCTCCTCCTGATCATGGGTGACGAAGATGGTGGTGACCCCGGTGGCGTCGTGAATCCGGCGCAGCTCCTTGCGCAGGGACTTGCGCACCGTGGCGTCGAGGGCCCCGAAGGGCTCGTCCAGCAGTAGGACGCTGGGACTGACCGCCAGCGCGCGGGCGAGCGCGACGCGCTGCCGCTGGCCGCCGGAGAGCTGGGCCGGATAGCGCTTGCCAAGGTCGCCCAGCTCCACGAGCTGCAGCAGCTCGTCGACGCGGGCGGCGATCTCGCTCTTAGACGGCTTGTCGCCGCCCTTGCGCACGTCCAGGCCGAAGGCGACGTTGCGCGCCACGGTCATGTGGCGGAACAGGGCGTACTGCTGGAACACGAAGCCCACGCGACGGGCCGCGGCGCTGGCGTAGGTCATGTCCTGCTCGCCATAGAGCACCTGGCCCTTTTCGGGGAATTCCAGGCCGGCGATGACCCGCAGCAGGGTGGTCTTGCCCGAACCCGAGGGGCCGAGCAGGGCCAGAAGTTCGCCGTCGGCGATCTCCAGGCTCACCCCGTTCAGCGCCGGATAGCGACCGAAGGTCTTCTCCACCGAACGGATGGAAATGGTCATACGACGGGTCTCACGATCAATGACGGCCGGGCCGCGTCTGCGGCTGGATGAGTTCGAGACCGGCCTTCAGCACCAGGGTGACGATGGCCAGGAAGCAGAGCAGGGCGGCGACGGCGAAGGCGCCGACGAAGTCGTACTCGTTGTACAGGATCTCCACATGGAGCGGCATGGTGTTGGTCAGGCCGCGGATGTGGCCCGAGACCACCGAGACCGCGCCGAACTCCCCCATCGCCCGGGCGTTGCACAGCAGCACGCCGTACAGCAGCCCCCAGCGGATATTCGGCGCGGTCACGCTCCAGAAGGTGCGCAGGCCCGATGCGCCCATCGAGACCGCGGCCTCCTCCTCGTCCGTCCCCTGCTCTTGCATCAGCGGGATCAGCTCGCGGGCGATGAACGGGAAGGTGACGAATATGGTCGCCAGCACGATGCCCGGAATTGCGAAAATCACCTTGATGTCGTGCTCGATCAGCCAGGGACCGAACCAGCCCTGGGCCCCGAACACCAGCACATAGATCAGGCCCGCCACCACCGGCGACACCGAGAACGGCAGGTCGATCAGGGTGATCAGGAAGGCCTTGCCCGGGAACTGGTGTTTGGCGATCGCCCAGGCGGCGCAGACCCCGAACACCGCGTTGAACGGCACGGTGATCGCCGCGGTGATCAGGGTTAGCTTGATCGCGGCGCGGGCGTCCTCCTGCCCCATCGCCTCCAGGGCCGGTCCCATACCCTTGCGCAGGGCCTCGAAGAACACCGTGACCATGGGCAGGATCAGCACGCTGACCAGGAACATGGCCACCAGGGTGAGGACGATGGCCTTGGCCCAGGCGGGATCCTCGGTGGGGTGGCGCGGGCGGCGGCTCATGAAAAGCGCCTCGCCCAGGCCTGGACGGCGTTGATGAAGAACAGCATCAGGAATGAGACGCCCAGCATGACCACCGCCACGGTGGCCGCCCCGGCATAGTCGTACTGCTCCAGCTCGATGACGATCAGCAACGGCGCGATCTCGGACTTGTAGGGCATGTTGCCCGCGATGAAGATCACCGAGCCGTACTCCCCGACCCCACGGGCGAAGGCGAGCGCGAATCCGGTGAGCCAGGCGGGCCCCAGCGCCGGCAGGATCACGCGCAGGATGGTGTCCAGCCTGTTGGCGCCCAGGCTGGCCGCCGCCTCCTCAACATCGTGGGCGAGGTCCCGCATCACCGGCTCCAGGGTCCGCACGACGAACGGCAGGCCGATAAAGGTGAGCGCGATGACCACGCCCAGCGGCGTGTAGGCGATCTTGATCCCGGACGGCGCGAACAGGGCGCCGACCCAGCCGTTGGGGGCGTAGAGGGTGGCGAGCGCGATGCCGGCCACCGCGGTGGGCAAGGCGAAGGGCAGGTCGATGACGCCATTGACCAGGCTCTTTAAGGGAAACTCATAGCGGACCAGGGCCCAGCATGTCAGGACCCCGAACACCCCATTGACCAGGGCCGCCACCAGGGCCGCCCCGAAGGACAGCCGGTAGGCGGTGAGCGCCCGCGCGTTGAAGGCCGCCTCCAGGAGTTCCGGAAAGGTCTGCTGCGAGGCCTTCAGCGCCACCGCGACCAGCGGGATCAGGACCACGAGCGACAGGATTGACAGCGTCACGCCCAGGGTCAGCGAGAACCCGGGGATCGCCGAGCGACGGCGGAACACCGGTCTGCGCGGCGCGGTCTGTGGCGGGTGGGTCGCCGTCATGCGGTAGTGCTTCGCCTCAGGATTGATACCCAGCTTGGCTAATTCCTACTCATCCTATGGACAATATAGATTTTCTGGAGGCGGGAGGGCAAACTCTCACGCCTCGCCTGCCACGCCTGTGGAACCAGCCGAAAACGCGCGGCGTAGCGCGCGAGTTTGGGCGACCCTTTCGAAGGCGAGCTTCGCGATCATTCCACTGTCTCCGAGCTGAGGTCGGGACAGGGAATGGTAGGCCGGGTGAGGTTCGAACTCACGACCATTCGATTAAAAGTCGAATGCTCTACCACTGAGCTACCGGCCCTTGGCGCGGCGCGTTTGGGGCGCCGGGCGAAGCGGCGCGGACCTTAGGCGGGCGTCCGCGCTGGGGCAAGGCCGGGCGGGACCCTTTCCATCGGGGATGGCGTAGGGCTAGACTCACACCATGCGCGCCGCGTTCCGAATCCTGCCTCTCCTCCTCCTGCTGGCCGGCTGCATGACCACTCGCGCCGACGGTTCGCCGGAGGTCCAGACGACGTCGGAGGCGAAGCGCGAAAGCATGGGCGCCGCCGTCGCGGCCCCCCTGCGTGACGTCAACCTGCTGCGCACCAAGATCCCGCCGGTGCTGCTGGAGGCCCTGGCCGATCCCTATCAGCGACCGGTCCCGGCGACCTGCGCGCGGTTGGTGGCGCTGATCCAGCCGTTGAACGCCGCCATGGGCGACGACCTGGACGAGCCTGACATCGAGAACCTGAGCGTCCAGGTCCGCGGCAAGGACGCCGCCCTGGGCGCGGTGGCTAGCGTCGCCTCCGACATCATTCCCTTCCGCGGCTGGGTTCGGAAGCTCACCGGCGCTGAGCGGCACGACACCCTGGTGGCAGCGGCGATTACAGCCGGCGGGGTGCGACGGGCCTATCTGAAGGGCCTGGGCGAGGCGCGCGGCTGCCCGCCCCCGGCGACGCCCTCGCACATCCTGACCGGCGCCACCGAGGTCCGCACCCAGGAAGTGAAGCCCCGCTACCCGATCCGCTGACGGGCCTTGAACTCACGGCGGAAGGCCTCGAAGCGGCCTTCGGCGATGGCGCTGCGCATGGCGGCGGTCAGGGCCTGGAAGTGGGCGATGTTGTGCCAGGAGAGCAGCACCTGGCCCAGGATCTCCTGCGACTTCACCAAGTGGTGCAGATAGGCTTTGGAATAGTGGCTGGAGGCCGGGCAGTCGCTGGTGTCGTCCAGCGGGCTGTCGTCTTCAGCGAACCGGGCGTTCTTGAGGTTGACCGAGCCTTCCCAGGTCCAGGCCTGGCCGTGCCGGCCCGACCTGGTAGGCAGGACGCAATCGAACATGTCGATCCCGCGGGCCACAGCCTCCACGAGGTCGATGGGCTTGCCGACTCCCATCAGGTAGCGCGGCCGGTCGGCCGGCAGCATCGCCGGCGCATAATCCAACACCTCACACATGGCCGCGTGGCCCTCGCCAACCGCCAGGCCGCCCAGGGCGTAGCCGTCGTAGCCGGTCTCGATCAGCCGGTCGGCCGACTCCTTGCGAAGATGCTCGAAGGTCGAGCCCTGCTGGATGCCGAACAGGGCCTGGCCCTCGCGCTCGCCGAAGGCCGCCTTGGACCGCGCGCCCCAGCGGGCCGACAGGCGCATGGCCTCGGCCGCGCGCTTCTCCTCCGCCGGCCAGGCGACGCACTCATCCAGCTGCATGACGATGTCGGAGCCCAGCAGGTCGGCCTGGATCTCGATGGAACGCTCGGGCGTCAGCACGTGGCGCGAGCCGTCGATATGGCTCTGGAAGGCCACCGACTCCTCGGTGACCTTTGCGATCTTCGACAGACTCATCACCTGGAAGCCGCCGGAGTCGGTGAGGATGGGTCGCTCCCAGCGCATGAACCGGTGCAGCCCGCCCAGCCGCGCCACCCGCTCGGCGGTGGGGCGCAGCATCAGGTGATAGGTGTTGCCCAAGATGATGTCGGCGCCGGTCTGGGCGACCTGGTCGACGGTCATGGCCTTCACCGTGGCCGCCGTGCCCACGGGCATGAAGGCCGGCGTGCGGATGTCGCCGCGGGGGGTCTTCAGGACTCCGGTCCGGGCCGAGCCTTCTGTCGCGGCGATCTCGAAGTCAAAGGCGGCCATCAGGCGGCGCTCCAGAGCAGGCTCGCATCGCCATAGGAATAGAAGCGATAGCCGTCCGCGATGGCGTGGGCGTATGCGCGCTTCATGGTCTCCTGGCCGGCGAAGGCGCTGACCAGCATGAACAGGGTCGACTTGGGCAGGTGGAAGTTGGTCATCAGCCCGTCGACGGCGCGAAACCGGTAGCCCGGCGTAATGAAGATGGCGGTCTCGGCCGCGAAGGGCCTGACCACCCCGTCCTCGCCGGTGGCGCTCTCGATCAGCCGCAGCGACGTGGTGCCGACGCAGACGATCCGGCCGCCGGCGGCCTTGGCGGCGTTCAGGGCCTCGGCCGTGGCGGCGTCGACCTCTCCATATTCGGCGTGCATCCGGTGGTCGGCCAGGTTCTCGGTCTTCACCGGCAGGAAGGTCCCCGCACCCACGTGCAGGGTCACGAACTGCAGGCCCACGCCCATGGCCGCTAGCCGCGCCATCAGCTCAGGCGTGAAGTGAAGGCCGGCGGTGGGCGCAGCGACCGAGCCTTCCTCGTCGGCATAGACAGTCTGGTAGTCGGCCCGGTCGCGGTCGTCCTCACCCCGCTTGGCGGCGATGTAAGGCGGCAGCGGCATCGCGCCGCGCTCGGCGATGGCAGCGTCCAGGTCGGGGCCCATGAGGTCAAAGCTGAGCGTCACCTCCCCGCCCTCGCCCTTTTCCATCAGGGTGGCGTCGAGGGCTCCGAGATAGCAGGCGCGATCATGCATGGAGCCGAAATGCACCCGGTCCCCGGGCGACAAGCGCTTGCCGGGCCGCATGAAGGCCGTCCAGCGCGAGGGTGACAACCGTCGGTGAAGGGTGGCCTCTACTGCGATATCGGAGCCCTCGCGGGTGCGCCGGCCCTTGAGCCGGGCCGGGATCACCTTGGTGTCGTTGAACACCAGCACATCGCCCGCCCGGAGCTCGCCGGGCAGGTCGCCTACCTTGAGGTCACGGAAGGCCGCGCCAGGCGCCACCAGCAGCAGGCGAGCGGAATCGCGCGGGCTCGCGGGCCGCAGGGCGATGCGGTCCTCGGGCAGGTCGAAATCGAAATCGGCAAGCTGCATGGGCCGGCCTGAAGGCCATGGGAGGGCTCACGCGTCAAGCGCGGCTCTATGCTAGGTGGGCGTATGGGCTTCCTTCGAATCGTCGCGACCAGCCTCGGCGCCCTGTGCGCCCTGGCCGCGGTCCTGGCCCAGGGCGGGCGCTGGAGCGGCGTGCTGGACGCGCTCACCCACCTGGCCCCGCTCTATCTGGCAGGCGGCGTCCTGGTGCTGGCCCTTGCGCTTTTCACGCCGCAGCGGCTAGGCGGAACGCGGCTGGCGATCCTCGGCGGCATCGCTGTCCTCGGCGCGCTGGTCCTAGTGTTGCCGGAGCTGACCTCCCCGGTTTCGCCCACGGCGCCGCCCGACGCGCCTGGGCGGCTGAAGCTGATCCAGTTCAACGCCGAGCCGGACCCGGCCCACTACGCCACCCAGGTCCGGTGGCTGGTCGATCAGGATCCCGACGTCCTGGTGCTGGAGGGCTCAGAGCCGCGGCTTCGCGCCGCGATACTGCAGCGCATGCCGCGCCACCTGACCTGCTCGCCGAACTGCGACGTCGCCATCTACAGTCGCGCACGCCCGGCGGCGATCGACCGCTTCGGCGGCGGTCGCTACGGCTTGGGCCCGCAGATCGCGGTGGTGCATTTTTCGCCGAGCGATGGCGGCCACACGATCGTCGGTCTGCACTATGCCCGTCCCGGCAGCGTGGCCAAGAGCTCGAAGACGGCCACGGCGGTCGTCCAGTCCGAGAACAGCCGCCGCATGCTTAAGGCCGTCCAGCCCCTGCCCAAGGCGCGCCTGATCGTGGCCGGGGACTTCAATTCGGCGCCCTGGTCGTTCGTGCGCCGCCGCGAGGACGCCGCCCTGGGAATCGAACGCCGCACCAGGGCGCTGTTCTCCTGGCCGGCCCAGGGACCAACCCCGCCGTTCCTCCCCATCGACCACGTCTATGCCGGCCCCGCCTGGAAGACGGTGAGCGTTCGGCGCGGTCCTCGCATCGGGTCCGACCACTATCCCGTGGTTGCAGTCCTGGCGCAGGCCCCGTAGCGCGATGGAGTTCCTGCGCGCCTTCCTCAACGCCCAGATGGTCGTCGTCGGCCTGGTCTGCGCCAGCGCGGCGCTGGCGGCCCAGGGCGGCCGCTGGAGTCCGCAGCTCGACATCCTCGGCCACTTCGCCCCGCTCTGGCTGGTCGGGGCGCTCGCCGTGAGCCTCTACGGCCTGGCCCTCGGCGAGCCTGGAACGCGCCGCGGCCTGATCGCCTTGGGCGTCGCGGGCGTGGTGCTGGCCGCCCTGCTGATCGCGCCGGAATACCTGCGGCCCACCACGCCCAGGGCCCCAGCCGACACGCCCGACCAGATCAAGCTGATCCAGTTCAATGCCTGGCGCGGCAGCCGCGACATCGGTCCAGCCCTCGAATGGCTGGTCGCCCAGGACGCCGACATCATCGTGCTGGAGGAAGGCGAGAAACTGCGCGATCCCCTGGCGCGCGCCACGGGCTACTACCTGACGGGGGGCTCGGAGAGCCTGGCCATCCTCAGCAAGGCCAAGCCGACCGAGGACGGGGTGCGGCTACCGCCGGGGCGCTGGGCGCAGCCGCCCCTGGTACGCGCGACCTTCGCCAGCCCCCATGGCCCGTTCACGGTGATCGGGACGCACTATGTCTGGCCGATCTATGGTGGATTCCAACTCGCCCAAGGCCGGATCGTCGGGGAGTTGTTGGGCCAGTTCCCCCAGGATCGCATGATCCTCAGCGGTGACTTCAACTCCACGCCCTGGTCTTTCGCCCGCAGACGAGAGGATCGTCGCTTCGGCTTGGAACGGCGCACCCGGGCCCTGTTCTCCTGGCCCGCCACGGCCCCCTTCCCGCTGCTGCCGATCGATCAGATCTATGCGGGCTCAGGGTGGCGCACGGTGAGCGTCGCGCGCGGGCCGCGCCTGGGCTCCGACCACTATCCGGTGGTGGCGATCCTGGCCCCGTCAGTCGAGCGTTGAGCGCGCATCGCGCAGGGCGACGGCCAGCTTGCTCTCATCGGCTTCGAACCTCTCGCGGGTCTTCGCCTCCCGTGCATCAAGGCCGGCGCGGGCGATTTCGATCTCGAGCAGGGCCTCGTCGCGGCGGGTCCGCAACGCGGTAAGCCTGCTTTCGAGCGCCGCGACCTTGCGCAGCGCTGACTTCGACGGCCCCTTCGGCTTGGGCTTTCGCTTCGGCAGGGCCGCGAGCGCGCCCTTGGAGTCGGCCGGGCGGCGCAACACCTCGCCCGGCTGGGCCGTGGCGGCCTTCACCAGGGCCGGATCGTCGGTCTCCCGCGCCCCGCCGGTCTTGAACAGGTCCTGGTGCGCGCCCCACGCGGCCAGCGCCTTGGGCCGAGAACTGGCGGCCACCACATAGTCGGTAAGGCCGTCGGACGTGACGAAAACCTTCATTCGCGCAGCCACGCATCGCTCCCTGCCGTGGTCAGCCCCCGACCATTGGCTGAACGGATCGGGGGCGTAACCGACGGAAACGCGAAGCGTTGCGTCAAGCGTCGGCGGCGACCTTCAAGGAGACGATCTTGCCGGGACTGCGCGGCGGTTCGCCCTTGGGAAGGCCGTCGACCAGGTCCATGCCCTCGGTCACCTCTCCCCACACGGTGTACTGGCCGTCCAGGAAGGTGGCGTCGTCGAAGCAGATGAAGAACTGGCTGTTGGCGGAGTTCGGTTGATTGGTCCGCGCCATCGAGCAGACACCGCGCACGTGGGGTTCGCGCGAGAACTCGGCCTGCAGGTTCGGCTTGTCGGAGCCGGAAGTGCCGGTCCCGGTCGGATCTCCGCCCTGGGCCATGAAGCCCGGGATCACCCGGTGGAAGACCACGCCGTCATAGAAGCCCTCGCGGGCCAGTTCCTTGATGCGGGCCACGTGTCCGGGCGCGAGATCGGGACGAAGCTTGATCGTCACCGGGCCGCTTTCCAGCGTCATGATTAGCGTGTTTTCCGGGTCCATCACTTCACCTCCGAGGGAATTCTGATCGCGCACGCCGTGAAATCGGCTCCCTTTGCGGCGCGGACGCTCTCGATCTCGGCCTTGAACCAGGCGCTGTTGGGATCGATCACACGCACCGAGGGGCGCTCGGCGGCCGGGATATCGGCCAGGACGCGCACCTTGTCCATGGTGTCTTGCGGTTGGGCCACCGGCTCGCCCGCTTTGATGGCGCGCACGGCCTCGAGGCCGGCGATCACCCGACCGAAGGCCGTGTAGCGTTTCTCCAGCGACGGATAGGCCTGGCGCATCAGGAAGAACTGGCTGTTGGCGCTGTCGTTCTCCTCGCCACGCGCCATGCCGGCGACGCCCGGACAATAGAGGGCCCAGGCCGAGATCTTGCCGTCGGCCGTCATCGCCATGAGCATCGCGCTCTGGCTCATGATCGGCAGGGACTTCAGAAACCCGACCTGGCTCACGGTCTGGTCGGCTGCGAGCACGAAGGGCGTCTCGGGTCCGCGCCGGAACAGGAACTCCTGGGCCAGGTCGGGCTTGTCCGAGCCACCCGTACCGGTGTCCAGCGGGTCGCCGGTCTGGGCCATGAAGGCGTCGATCACCCGGAAGAACTTGCGGCCGTCATAGAGGCCGGCCCGGGTCAGCTCGCGGATGCGGGCCACGTGGTTGGGCGCAACCTCGGGGATCAGTTCGACGAAGACGCGGCCCTTATTGGTGTCGATGACAAGCACGTCCTCGGGGTTTGGCGTGCGCCAGTCGGAAGCCTTGGGATCACCGGGAGCGGCCGGGGCAACAGGGACCGCGGCGACCTTGCCCTTGGCGGGCGCGGCGGCGGCGGGCGCGGCCATCGCAAGGACGGCGGCGGCGAGCAGAACAGTTCGGATCATGACGTCACTCGTAATAGGCGGCGGCCTCGACCACCAGCCCGTCGGGGCCGAAACGCAACACTTCCACCACCTCGCCGCCGGTTCGTGAGCTGTGATAGGCGATGGCGAGGCTGTCGGGGCCGCGAAACACCTTGCGCAGGGTGAAGGTCAGGTCCTGCGCGCCGGCCAGGGCCTTGCCCCAGTAGAGCCGCAGCGCGGCCTTGCCGACCACCCGTCCCGTCGGATCCCCTGTGATCCGGGTGGAGGCGGGGCTGACGAAGACGATCTCCTGGGCGTAGTGGGCGAGAATCGCGTCCAGGTCATGGCTATTCCAGGCGGCGATCCAGTCCTGGGCAGTGACGGCGCTCAACCTGCCACCGTCACCTTGGCCATCAGGGCGTCCTTGACCCGCGGACTGGTGAAGCGCGTGACGTCGCCGCCGAGTTGGGCGATCTCCTTGACCAGCTTGGACGAGATCGCCTGGTGGCGGGGATCGGCCATCAGGAACACGGTCTCGATCTCGCGCTCGAGCTGCTGGTTCATGGCGGTCATCTGGAATTCGTATTCGAAGTCGGCGACGGCGCGCAGGCCGCGCACGATGACCCCGGCGCCGATCTCGCGAGCGAAGTGAATCAGCAGCCCCTCGAAGGGCTGGACGATGATCTCGGCCCGGTCCCCGAGGTGCTCGGTCTCGCTGCGAAGGATCGCGACGCGTTCCTCGAGGCTGAACAGAGGGCCCTTGCCTGCGTTGATCGCCACGCCGATGACCAGCTTGTCCACGAGCTTCACCGCCCGACCGATGATATCGGTGTGGCCGTTGTGGATTGGGTCGAAGGTCCCCGGATAGAGCCCCACACGCGTCATTCGACGTCCCCCCTTTTTGCGGTGCAGCAGGGATTTCACCGGGGGGACGGACGAAAGCAAGCCATAAGTTGCGTCGGTTGCGCGGGCGGCGCGGGAAACCCGGGGGATGCTAGGAGCCCGACGGGGCCGGCCTCTCGCCCCATTCTATTCGGCGGTATCGTCGGCCTCGGGCCCAGACTCGGGCCCGGTTTCTGGATCGGTGTCCGGCTCGGCATCGTCGCCGCCCTGGTCGGCCAGGCGCTCGACCGACACCACGTGCTCGTCCGCCGCGGTGCGGAAGATGGTCACGCCCGACGTGTTGCGTCCGACCATGCGGACCTGGCTGACCGGCGTGCGGATCAGCTGGCCCTGGTCGGTGACCAGCAGGATCTCGTCGAACTCCTCCACCGGGAAGGAGGCGGCGAGCCGGCCGCCCTTCTTGGTCAGGTCCTGGGCCAGGAGCCCCTGCCCGCCCCGTCCGGTGCGGCGGAACTCATAGGCCGAGGTGCGCTTGCCGAAGCCTTCGGTGGAGACGGTGAGGATCACCTCCTCGGCCCCGCCCAGTTCGGCGATGCGTTCGGGGCTCAGCGCCGCCAGATCGACATCAGCCTCGTCCTCGTCCGGCGCCGGCGCCTCCTCGGGCTCGGCCCCGTCCTCGCCGGCAGCCCGCCGCATGGCGTTGGAATGCTTCACGTAAGCCGCCCGCTCGGCCGGCGTGGCGTCCACCGAGCGCAGGATGGCCATGGAGATGACGCTGTCGCCCTCCGCCAGGCGAATGCCGCGAACGCCGGTGGAGTCACGACCGGCGAAGACCCGCACCTCTTCCGTGGCGAAGCGGATGCAGCGGCCTAGCGCCGTGGTCAGCAGGATGTCGTTCTGCGCGGCGTTGCACAGGCCGACCCCGATGATGGAGTCGCCGTCGTCCAGCTTCATGGCGATCTTGCCGTTGCGCCGGATGCCCTGGAAGTCGCTGAGCTTGTTACGCCGCACGCCGCCCGACCGGGTCGAGAACATGACGTCGTATTGGTCCCAGGTCGCTTCGTCCTCGGGCAACGGCAGGATCGAGGTGATGCTTTCACCGGGTTCGATGGGCAGCAGGTTGACGAAGGCCTTGCCGCGCGAGGTCGGCGTGCCCACCGGCAGACGCCAAACCTTGAGCTGATAGACCTTGCCGCCGGACGAGAAGAACAGCATCGGCGTGTGAGTCGAGGCTGAGAACACGCGGGTGACCGCATCCTCGTCCTTGGTCGACATGCCCGAGCGGCCCTTGCCGCCGCGATGCTGGGTCCGATAGGTGGTCAGCGGCGTGCGCTTCACATAGCCGCCGTGGGTGACGGTGATCACCATCTCCTCGCGGACGATCAGGTCCTCGTCCTCAACGTCGGCGTCGCCGTCGACGATTTCGGTGCGGCGCGGCACGGCGAAGGCGTCTCGCACGGCGACCAGCTCCTCGCGGACAATGGCCATGACGTTTTCGCGCGACGACAGAGTGGTCAGGTGGCCCTGGATGGCGTCGGCCAGTTCGCGGGCCTCGCCGAAGATCTCGTCGCGGCCGAGGCCGGTCAGGCGCGACAGGGTCAACGCCAGGATGGCGCGTGCCTGTTCCTCGGTCAGCCGGATCTTGTTGCCGTCGATGACCAGGGTGCGCGGATCGGCGATCAGCTCGACCAGGGGCAGCATGTCGCCCGCCGGCCAGTCCTTGGCCACCAGGCGCTCGCGCGCCTCGGCCGGGTCCTTGGACGAGCGGATGATGTGGATGAACTCGTCGATATTGGCCACGGCGATGGCCAGGCCCACCAACACATGGCCGCGGTCGCGGGCCTTGGAGAGCTCGAACTTCACCCGGCGGACGACCACTTCCTCGCGGAAGTCGACGAAGGCCACGACCAGGTCGCGCAGGTGCATTTCACGCGGGCGCCCGCGGTCCAGCGCCAGCATGTTGACGGCGAAGGAGCTCTGCAGCGGGGTGTAGCGATAGAGTTGGTTCAGCACCACGTCCGGCGAGGCGTCGCGCTTCATCTCGATGACGACGCGCATGCCGTCGCGGTCGCTCTCGTCGCGCAGGTCGGCCACGCCCTCGATGCGCTTCTCGCGCACCAGTTCGGCGATCCGCTCGACCATGGCGGCCTTGTTCACCTGATACGGGATCTGGGTGATGACAATGGCTTCGCGATCTTTGCGGACCGTCTCGATGGCCGCCTTGCCGCGCATGATCACCGAGCCGCGGCCGGTCGCCAGCGCCGTGCGCGCGCCCGTGCGACCGATGATCTCGCCACCGGTGGGGAAGTCGGGGCCCGGCACGATATCCAGCAGGGCGTCCAGGGTGACGGCAGGATCGTCCACATAGGCCAGGCAGGCGTCGACGATCTCGCCCAGGTTGTGGGGAGGGATATTGGTGGCCATGCCGACGGCGATGCCGCCCGCGCCGTTGACCAGCAGGTTGGGGATGCGCGACGGAAGGACCACGGGCTCGCTTTCCGAGCCGTCGTAGTTGTCCTTGAAGTCGACCGTGTCCTTGTCGAGGTCGGCCACGATCATCATCGCGGCCTTGGTCATGCGGCTTTCAGTGTAACGCATGGCCGCCGGCGGATCGTTGTCCACCGAGCCGAAGTTGCCCTGGCCGTCGATCAGCAGCAGTCCCATGGAGAACGGCTGGGCCATCCGCACCATGGTGAAGTAGATCGAGGCGTCGCCGTGCGGATGGTACTTACCCATCACGTCCCCGACCACGCGCGCGGACTTCACATAGGCCCGGTCGGGCGTATGTCCCTGCTCGTTCATCGAGAACAGGATGCGGCGGTGCACGGGCTTGAGGCCGTCGCGCGCGTCCGGCAGGGCGCGGCTGACGATCACGCTCATGGCGTAGTCGAGATATGAGCGCTTCAGCTCATCTTCGATGGCGATAGGGGCGATGCCCCCGCGCCGCCCGTCATCCGGCGGGGTATGGGTTTCGTCGGTCAAGGAGAGGATTTAGCCGGTTAGAATCGGACACAAAACAGAGTTCAGTAGTTATCATCCGCAGGCCGCGAAGGCCAACTTCCGTCACCACCCGAACCCAGGTCGAACGCCCCATGAGATATGCCCTCGCCGCCACGATTGCCACCCTTTTCGCAACTGCGGCATGGGCGGCCGACGAACCGGCCAACCTGCGGATCGAATTGAGGAATTCCAGCGGCGCCTCGGTCGGGACGGCGAGCCTGGCCCAGGCTCCGAACGGCGTCCTGGCGCGGATTGAGCTCAAGGGCGTCGCCCCCGGCTGGCACGGCCTGCATTTTCACGAGAAGGGCGATTGCTCGAAGGCAGACTTCACCTCGGCGGGCGGTCACGTGCACGGCAAGGCGACCATGGTCCACGGCCTGCTGAACCCCGACGCCAACGAGGCCGGGGATCTGCCCAACATCTTCGTCGCCCCCGACGGCAGCGGCCAGGCGGAGGTGTTCTCGACCTATGTGTCCCTGGGGTCGACGGCGGCTCGGGAAGCCCTGGCCGACAAGGATGGCTCGGCCCTGGTGATCCACGCCAATCCCGACGATCACAAGGCCCAGCCTATCGGCGGAGCCGGCGCGCGCATCGCCTGCGGGGTCATCCCGGCGGGGTGATGGGCAAGGGGGCCGGACGGGGTCGGCCAAACGAAATGGCCGGTCCCCCAAAGGAAACCGGCCACGTCCTGTCCCGAGGGGTGGTCCCCCTAGAACGGAATTTCGTCGTCCAGGTCGGCCGAGAAGTCCTCGCGGGGACCGGAGGCCGGGCGGCGCTGGCCGCCGCCGCCGAACCCGCCACCGCCACTGCTCGCTCCGCCATAGTCGCCGCCGGAGCTCGCGCCCTCGCTGTCGCCGCGGCCGTCGAGCATGGTCAGTTCCCCGCGGAACTTCTGCAGCACGATCTCGGTGGAGAATTTCTCCACGCCCGACTGATCGGTCCACTTGCGGGTCTGGATCGAGCCCTCGATGTAGACCTTGGAGCCCTTACGCAGGTACTGTTCGGCGACCTTGACTAGGTTGTCGTTGAAGATCACCACCCGGTGCCACTCGGTCTTTTCCTTGCGCTCGCCCGAAGACTTGTCGCGCCAGGTTTCCGAAGTGGCGACGCGCAGATTGGCGACGCGGTCCCCCGAGGTGAGGCTGCGGATCTCGGGGTCGGCGCCCAGATTGCCGACGAGAATGACCTTGTTGACGCTGCCCGCCATGTGAGTGTCCCTTGCTTTCCGTGCTTGCGCGCTCGCGCTCGGCCCGGACGCTAGCGGAGGGTGCTCAGCGGATCAAGTTAATGTTCCGCCTTTGTTCTCACCTTGCGCAGCTTCGTCCACAGGTGTCTGCTGCGCCGGAACGCCGCGCCTACTGGCCAGGGGGCCGCTGGGGCATGGCGCCCGGGATGGCCAGGCGGCCGTCGCCCGTGCGCACCAGAGCCAGATAGCGATGCGATTCCATCGTCGGCGCCGTGAATATCCCGTTCCGCTCGACGAAGATGAAATTGCCCTTGAAGGCGCCGGCGACCTCGCGGTTCGAGCCGCCCATGCGCAGGAACTTCAGCCGCATGGTCTCCAACGCCGCGGCGCAGTGTTCCAGGTCGGCCACGCCGGTGGCCAGCTTGTTGTACTTGAGCTTGCCGTCCTTCCCCTGCCCCACATGCCAGCAGATGCCTTCGCCACCAGGCGGCAGGGTCTTCTTGGCGCAGGCGGCGAGGGCTAGGACGGAGAGGCCGGCGATCAGGGCGGTGCGAAGCATGGTCAAGCCTATAGCGGCGATTGCGGCGACCCGAAGGCGTCAGCCCACGGGGGAGATCGAACAGTTCTCGGCCTGGCTGGCCAAGGGCCGGAAGCTGCGGTTGTCGCCCGACACCTCCACCCTTCCCGGGACCAGGCGCAGGGTCTGCTGCATCCAGCGTCCATAGGTGGCGCCGCCCGAACGCTCGCAGCGTCCGGCGAACAGGATCTGCACGCATGCGTTCAGGCTCATGTCGGCCGGCTGCTTGCGCCAGCCGCCGTCGGCATAGCGCCAGCACGCGCCGGCCGGAACGGACGCGGCCGGCGTCGCGGCGGGCGCGGGCGCGGCGGGGGTCGCGGTCGGCGCCTCGGCCGGCGCATCCTCCACGGGAGGCAGCGGGGTCAGCATGGTTCCGGCCTGGTCGGCGGCGGCCAGGTTTCCGGCCTCGTCGACACCCACGTCCAGGGCGCCGGTGGCCACGCCGTTGCGCTTGGCGCAGTCGGCCAGGGTCACTTCGCCTACATATTGTCCGGCGACGTAGCAGCGCAGGGGTCGGGCGGGATCGAGGCGTCCGTCGTCGGCTGCGCCGGTCTCCACCACCAGGCCGCCCTGCGAGGCTGGCGGCGGCGGGACATTCTCGCCCTTGCCGCCGGAGATCAGGGCCGCGGCGATGCCGATGCCGGCCACGAGGGCGAGCGCGCCGCCCGCCACGACGAGTCGACTCCGCCGGTCGTTCAGGAAATCCATGAACCTTCGCTAGACCGCGCCCGCGAAGGATTCAAGGCGTCTAACCACCGCCAAGGCGGTTCAGGGCGGCCTGGTAGTTGGCGATCTGGTTGGTCAGATAGGTCGGGACCTTGCCGCCGGACGCCGCGGCGGCGGCTTTCTGGGCGTCGAGCACGGCCTGCGGCGTCGAAGCGGTCTGCAGGTGCTTATAGGCCGCACGAACCTGATTCATGGCCGCGGTCAGTTCGGCCAGGGTGTGGTTGACCTGTTCCGCGTCCTTCAGATTCAGGTCGGTGGGCAGGCCCAGGCCGAACATCATCGCCTTGCGGTCGGACGGGAGGGTCTTGCCATCCTCGGTGATGGTGTTGCGGATGATGCCCTCGGTGAGGCCCAGCAGGCTGAGTGCATCCTTGCCGGTCTTGCCCTCAAACAGTTCGATGGTGGACCGGTCGTTCATCGGCTTGATCTGCAGCCGGCGCACGCCCTCGACCGTCACGGTTTCGACCTTGGCGTTGAAGCCCAGCGCGCGCTTCAGCTTGGTGGCCAGGGTCGTGAAGGTTTCGCCGGTCTCGATGGTGATGGTCTTCTTCGCGCCGCTGCCGGACAGCACCTGGAACTGGTCGCCCGTGCGAACCGAGCTGAAGGCGCTGACCTGGGCGGAATCGGTGAAGTCCAGCGTGCCCTTGGGCAGGCCCAGGCGGTCCAGGACCGTGGAGCCCTGGGTGTCGATGGCGATGGCGCTAGGGGCCGCGTAGCCCTCCTTGCCCGTGAACCGCCGCGACCAGTCGATGGCGCCGGTGTCCAGGTCGAGCCGGGTGAGGAAGCCGTCCTTCTTGCCGACCGCCGGCTGGCCGGGCAGGTCGGTCCCCGCCGAGCCCGCGATCCAGACCTGGCCGCCCGCCACCGCCACGGATGTGGCCTTGTCGTCGCCCGTCCCGCCGTAATAGGCCAGCCGGTCGGCGCCGCTGGCGCCCAGGCTGGCGTCGAGCCGCGCGGCGAAGGCGTCGGTCCCGCCCGACAGGGCCCGCGTGATGGTTCCGGCCGAGAGCGCGCCGTTCATGGTGGTGCCGGCGACGACGACCTGTCCGGCGTCGATGCCGAGGCCCGTCAGGTCCCCGCCCTGCAGGTCGCCGAGATCGCGCGTGGCCGTGAGCGACGGCGTCGCCGTCGAGACGTCGAAGCGGCGTAGCACGGCGCGGCCGTTTTCGTTGGAGGCCACCACCAGCGATGTCCCGTCGACCACCAGGCCGGCGGGCTTGTCGGCGCCGGTGGAGCCGAACGCCTGGGTGAACACGGTCGAGACCTTGCCGGTGACGTCGGCCTTGAAGGCTTCGATATAGCCGTCCCAGTCGCCGATCGCCGTCGTGCCCGGCATGGTCGATTTGGACCGCCCGGCGACATAGACCGTGCCGTCGGCGGCGAAGGCCAGATTGGTCGCCTCGTCGGCCTGGCGCGCGCCGCGACGCTGGGTCCACACCTCCTGGCCGTCGGCGTCGAACAGGGTGACGAAACTGTCGGAATTGGTGGCGAAACTGCCGGTGGCGCCGGAATTGAGCGGGCCGTCGGTCGCGCCCTCGAGCCCGCCGGTCACCGAGCCGGCGATGGCGATCTTGCCGTCCGCCGAAACGGCCAGGGCCATGCCGCTGGCCTGGTCGGCCGCGCCGAGGGTCCGGGTGTAGAGCAGCTTGCCCGCTGAATCGTACTTCATCAGGGCGACGTCCTTGGCGCCCTTGATCTCCTGGCCCGAGACCGCGGCGTCGACGTCGGCCAGGACATAGACCGCCCCATCCGGCCCGACCGTCGTGGCGCGGACGTTCTGCACCGACTTGGCCAGGTCCTCGGCCCAGGCGCGGCCGTCGACCCAGTTGGCCCCGTCGTCCTGCGGCGGCGTCGGAACGCCGGCGGTGTCGGTCTGGAATTTCAGCAGTTGGCGCTGGGTGACGCCGTCATTGGTGGTGGTCTTGCCGTCGGGATTGGGGTCGCCGACGCTCTGGGCCACGTAGACGGAACCCGCGGTGCTCGGCGCGCCGAAGGTGACGGTCTCGCCGGAGTCGACCTTCACCTTGAGCGCCCAGGAATCCTGCGTGGCTGGCATGGTGACCGGCTTGCCGCCCACGGTGATGGTGCGCGGTTCGCCGGGAATCCGCTGACTGGCGAAGCGCGTCTCCAAGCCGTCGGCGGCCAGCTTGCCGTTGATGTGCGCCAGGACGTTGGTCAGGGTCCGCGGCGTCGCCCCCATGTCGTTGAGGTCGATCGCTACGTTATGAGTCACGTTCACGCGCTTGATAGACATCGTGAATTTGACATCGCCGGAGAAGGCCGGAACGACAGTGGAGCTGTCGCCCTTCAGCAGGGCCACGCCGCCGAGATACTCGTCCTTGGCGACCAGGGCGCCGATCTTGGTCTTCGCCACGGTCATCAGCTCGCCGCGGTTCAGGCGTATCTGATCGAACTCGGCGCTGTCGGCATAGGCGGTGACCTCGGCCAAGCCCTTGGTGAATACCTGCTGGATGCGGCTCTTCTCGATCGAGGTCAGGTTCTTGCCGTTCATCCGCTCGGCCACGCCGTTCAGGGTGCTTAGTCCCTGATAGAGCGCGAAGAGCTTGCGGTAGTCCGCGCTGGCGCCCGGAAGGTCGAGCTTGGCGGAGCTCTCGTCCACCAGCTTCTTGCCGAGCATGGCGCTCTTCACCGCCTCGGAGATCTGCTCGTCGACCTTGGTGTTGATGATCGACCACGGGGCGGTCGGCGCGTACTTCTTGCCCAGAAGCGCGGACGTGTTCGACGCCCCCGTCCCGCCGTAGCGAGCCTGGTAGTAGCTAGTCAGCAGATTGGTGTCGAAGCTGATCGCCATGGTCCGCCGCCCGCGGGCGTAATCCCGCCACCCGACCTTGGCCCCGGAAGGACTGACGGGGGGTTAAGAGCTAGGGTGAATCCCTTGTCGTAAAAGGCTCGGATGATCGACTGAGCCCTGCTCGCCGTGGCTGGCGATCGTCCTATTTGAAGAGCTGCAGGACGATCTGCGGCGCCTGGTTGGCGATGGAGAGCGCCTGGGCGCCGAGCTGTTGCTGCACCTGCAGGGCCTGGAGCCGCGCGCTCTCCTTGGCGAGGTCGGCGTCGACCAGATTGCCCACGCCGGCCTGCAGCACGTCCTGCAGCTTGCCGACGAATTTATTGTGCGCCTCGATCTGCTTGGCCTGGGCGCCGAGATTGCCGAGGGCCTGGTTGACGTTGGTCATCGAGGCGGTGAGCGACACCAGTGCCGCGGCGGCCAGGGTCACCGTGCCGATCGACGCTGTCGATGCGATGGTGATGATGCTGCCGCCCATGGTCATGTTCTGGGTCGAAAGCGTGATGTAGGCATTGGCGTCGGCGTTGGCCAGGAAGCGGATGCTGCCGGTGATCGAGCCGTTCATGATGTTGGCGCCGTCGAACTCCGAGTTGGAGACGACCTGGCCGATCTGACGCAGGATGGACTTGAAGTCGGCGTTCAGCGCGCCGCGCGAGGTGGCGTCCAGCGAGGTGTCCTGCGCGGCGACCACCTTTTCCTTGAGCTGCACCAGCAGGTCGGAGACCGACTCGCCCGCTGACATCGAGACCTCGGCGATGGACTGGGCGCGGTTAAGGCTCATGGTCACCGCCGAGAGCGCGCCGATGTCGGCGCGCTGGCCCTGGGCGATTGACCAGACCGACGCGTTGTCCTTTGCATTGCCGATCTTCAAGCCGGTGTTGATCCGGTTCTGGGTGTCGGCCAGCTGGTCGTTGGTTTTGTTGAGGTTCTGAAGGGCGGTCAGGGCCGACTTATTGGTATGTACGCTGATCGACATGACCTGCTCTCCTTTAGAACCGGTCCCCCAATCGGCGTTTTGCGACTCGCCGGGGACGGCTCTTTCCGGGGGAGAAGCTATGGAATCATGGTGTCCAGAAAGTTAACGCCCCAAATGGCCGCGGCCGCCGACCGGTCTGCCCGGGGCGGTTCGAAAGTCTGGCGGACCGGCGCGTGGGGCCGGTCGGGGATCAGGCGCTGGCGCTGATGACTGCGCCTGCTTCGTAATCGGTCTCCTCGCGCATCCTCAGGATCTCCTCCCGGGGGAACTGCGCGACGACTTCGCCGGTGCGCCGGTCGATCGTCTTGTAGACGTACGAACCGCCGCCCTCTTCGATGACCAGTCGCAGATCGGCCGCGTCTGGCGCCATCTCGACGGGGTCCTTGGCCGCGGCGCCCCGATCGGGCGCGGGACGTCGGGCCGCCGCTTGGTTGAGCGTCGGATCGGTTACCGGGTTGATGGCTGCAAGTTTGTTTTCCATTTCTCCGTGCGCCGGCGCCGGTGAGGCGTTCGGCGTCCCTGTTGAACCGCGAAGCGGCGGGAAGGTCTCCCTCCCCGCCGCCCACAGTCACCGCGGGGCGAAGGCCCCGCGGCCGTGCGTCCTATCGGAAGAGACCGAGAAGCTGCGACGAACCCTGGTTGGCGATGGACAGGGCCTGGATCCCCAGTTGCTGCTTGGTTTGCAGCGACTGCAGACGGGCGCTTTCCTTGGCCAGGTCGGCGTCGACGAGGTTACCCACGCCGGCGTCGATCGAGTCCTGGAGCTTGTTGGTGAAGTCCAGGTGAGCACCGATCGACTTGGAGCCGGTGCCGAACTTCGACAGGGCGGTCGACACGTTGGTGATCGAGGTCTTGATGGTCGCGATCATGGCCGTGGCCGTGGTCACGGTGCCGATCGTGGCCGCCGCGCCGACGGTGACATTGGCGCCACCGAGGGCCAGGCTCTGCGCCGCGACCGTGATCTTGGAGGTGCCATCGGCGTTGGCGAGAGCCGCCATCGTCGCGCCACCGGTCTTGATCATGTTCGCGCCGTTGAACTCGGCGTTGTTCACGGCCTTGGAGATCTGGTCGCGCAGGGCCTTGAAGTCTTCGTTCAGGGCGGTCCGCGACGAGGCGTCGAGGGTCGTGTCAGAAGCCGCCAGGGCCTTCTCTTTCATTTGAACGAGCAGGTCGGAGACGGATTCACCCGCCGACATGGCGACGTCGATCGTCGAAGCAGTACGCTGCAGCGAGTCACGGACGGCGTTCAGCGAGCTGGAGGTCGCGCGTTGGTTTTGCGCGATGGCCCAGATAGCGCCGTTGTCCTTGGCGGAGGAGACTTTCTTGCCGGTGTTGATCCGGCCTTGAACCTGCTGCAGCTCCGAATTGGTGCTGTTCAGGTTCTGCAGCGCAACCATGGCGCCGACATTGGTATTGACGGAATTGCCCATCAATTCGTTCCTTTTTCTCAGGTCGCCGACGTCATTTTGACTGCCGGGAGCTTTTTGCTCAGGAACGACCGCTGCAATGAACAAGCCAACAGGCGTGCGCCATCGCAACGATCCAACTTATTGATTTGACGAAGTTATACCCTTGTTAGGGACGTTTTCGGCCGGCAAGAGTTGCCTAGCCTGGCGTGGCGCGGGCAGAAATTGCCGACCTCATGCGGCAAACGGCGCCCAGCGATTCAAAGAGCTCGCCGGGCGGGCCCGAAGGCCCGCCCGGCGCCGCGACATTAGCGGAAGAGCGAAAGAACTTGCGACGAACCCTGGTTGGCGATGGACAGCGCCTGGATACCCAACTGCTGCTTGGTCTGCAGCGACTGGAGCTTGGCGCTTTCCTTGGCCAGGTCGGCGTCGACGAGGTTACCCACGCCGGCGTCGATCGAGTCCTGGAGCTTGTTGGTGAAGTCCAGGTGCGCGGCAATCGACTTGGAGCCGGTGCCGAACTTCGACAGGGCGGTAGACACGTTGGTGATCGACGTCTTGATCGTCGCGATCATGGCCGTGGCCGTGGTCACGGTGCCGATCGAGGTCGCCGCGCCGACAGTGACGTTGGCGCCGCCGAGGGCCAGGCTCTGCGCCGCGACCGTGATCTTGGAGGTGCCGTCGGCGTTGGCGAGAGCCGCCATCGTCGCGCCACCGGTCTTGATCATGTTCGCGCCGTTGAACTCGGCATTGTTCACCGCCTTGGTGATCTGGTCGCGCAGGGCCTTGAAGTCTTCGTTCAGGGCGGTCCGCGACGAGGCGTCAAGGGTCGTGTCAGAAGCCGCTAGCGCTTTCTCCTTCATCTGGACGAGCAGGTCCGAAACCGATTCCCCCGCCGACATGGCCACGTCGATCGTCGAAGCAGTACGCTGCAGCGAGTCACGGACGGCGTTCAGCGAGCTGGACGTCGCGCGTTGGTTTTGCGCGATGGCCCAGATGGCTCCGTTTTCTTTCGCGGACGAGACTTTCTTGCCCGTATTGATCCGCGTTTGGACTTGCGACAGCTCCGCATTCGTCGCGTTGAGGTTTTGCAGGGCGACCATCGCGCCCACGTTGGTGTTGACGGAATTCATAGCCATTTTAGTACCCTTCCATTCTGGTCGGAGGTGTGCGGCCGTTTTGGCCGTGGAGCGCATTTTCGCTCTCCGTTAACCGTAGCAAGGCGCGGGCCAGCCCAGCCGCTTTAGCCGCCACATACTCCGTTGATTTAACTGACTATTTTTTCGCCTTTCCGACCAAGAGCCGCAAGCTTGGCCATGCGGCCTTGCCGATCGGCAGCGCCTGCCGGACGGTCTCGGCAGTATCTGCCGCCGCAAAAGAAAACGCCGGATCGGGACCCGATCCGGCGCTCAGAATATCTCGATGCGTGGACGCCTCAGGCGGCTTCGGCGGCCGCGCCGCTGAGGCCCTGCATGATCGCCCGATTGACGTCGATCAGGGCCTGGATGTCGTCGTCCTCGCGACGGATCACCATGCTGGTGTACTTGCCGACCCAGATGCTGATCGAGATGATCTGCGCCTTCAGGGCGGGCGGGAGCGCGTTCTCGGGCTCGGCCACGATGCCGGCCAGGGTCGCCCACAGGCGCCGGTTCCAATCGAGGGCGTCGGCGCGCGCCGACACCTCGCTGGGGTCGAGCGCGGCGGCCTCCATAAGCGCGCGCGTCACTTGGCCGAACAGCCGGTACTCCAGCTCGCGGCCGGACTCGCCCCTAGCCGCGGTCTGCTGGTACGCCCGAAGCGACATTCCCCAACCTTTCGTCTTCGTACTCGATCAGCTTCCGGCAGAGCATGAGCGCCTTGTAGTACTCACGCGCCATGCATTGCTTGGAGATGTTCACGCAGTCGGCCAGCACCGGAGGGTTCTTGATGACCCCCATGAACTCGGTGAGCCGCCGCACGAATTCGTCGTAGTAGCGCTCGGCCCCGGCCTCATCGAGGTACATCATCATGACCGGGAAATAGATCCGGCGGGCGGGCGAGGTGACCTCGTCCTCCTGCATGATGTCCTTCTCGCGAAGGACCGAAGCCTTGTTCTGGAGAATCAGCACGCCGCGTCGGTCGCCGTTCTGGACGACCGCGCCGTTGAGCACGAACTTCTCGCCCGGCTTCAGCGACAGTTTAAGCGGCAAGGCCCGTCCCCCCGAATTGACCTGCGTCGGACCGACGCGAGTTGCTCGTTTCGATCCCCGTCCCGGATCGATTCCGACCCCGGACCCGTCACGCTTACCGAGCGCGAGTTAACGACCTCTTGCGGGGGACGTGACGCAATGCCGCATTATACCAGAAGGCCTGGCCGAAGGTCAGCCCGCGGACGCGCGGCGCGGGAACGCCGGGCGCAGTGGAACGGTTAGTCCTGTCGAGGGCGTCACGCGGCGCCCGTGGCCAAGGAGCGACCCGATGCCCGGACCCGAGATCGGCGACGGCTACGACGAACAGGACGGCGCAGAGACCTACGACGAGAGTAATCTCGACGACCACGAAGGCCTCAACGAGATGCGCACCTTCGAGGAACTGCCCGATCTGCTCGACGTCACGAGCGCTCGGGGCGATCGCGACGAGGACGAGGCCCTGGCCCTCGACGCCGACGAATTCGACGAGGACGCCTTCACGGACGCCGACCTCGAGGATGACGACGAACTCCACTATCGCGCCACCGCCGGCGACGAGGACGAAGAGCGGGACGCCTTCGACGAGGATCGAGTCGATCCCGACTCCATCGACGGCCTCGAGGAGGTCGCGGACGCAGAACTGGTCAGCGGCGGCGAGGACGACTTCACCAACTTCCAGTCCAAGGGCCTCAGCGACGAGGATCTCGACCGCATGGGCTATGCCCGCCGCCCCGCATCTGCGCAGGACTCGACGCGCAAGAACTAGGTGTCGACGGGGCGTTTTGCGACCAACCGATGGCCCGTGACACTCAAGCCGCTTGAATGTCGCGCGACTGGCTTTAGTTTGTCCCCAGTTGAAACATTTGTTCGAAAGCGGGCGCATTCTACGCTCGCCCCTGGGGACCCCGCATGAGCCAGCGTTTTGAAGGCACCAAAGATTACGTCGCCACCGAGGATTTGAAGGTCGCCGTCAACGCCGCAGTGGCGCTGGAACGGCCATTGCTGATCAAAGGCGAACCGGGCACCGGCAAGACCGTGCTGGCCTATGAGATCGCCAAGGCGCTGAACGCCGAGCTGATCACCTGGCACATCAAGTCGACCACCAAGGCCCATCAGGGTCTCTACGAATACGACGCCGTCACCCGACTGCGCGACAGCCAGCTTGGCGACGAGCGGGTCAAGGACGTCAAGAACTACATCAAGAAGGGCAAGCTCTGGGAGGCCTTCACCTCCGACAAGCGCCCCGTCCTGCTGATCGACGAGATCGACAAAGCCGACATCGAGTTCCCCAACGACCTCCTCCAGGAGCTCGATCGGATGGAATTCTACGTCTACGAGACCAATGAGACGATCAAGGCCGAGGTCCGGCCGATCGTGATCATCACCTCCAACAACGAGAAGGAGCTGCCGGACGCCTTCCTGCGCCGCTGCTTCTTCCACTACATCCGCTTCCCGGAAGCCGAGACGATGAACGAGATCGTCGAGGTCCACTTTCCGGGCATCAAGCAGAAGCTGGTCGCCGAGGCGCTGCGCATCTTCTACGACATGCGCAAGGTGCCGGGTCTGAAGAAAAAGCCCTCCACCTCCGAGCTTCTCGACTGGTTGAAGCTGCTGATGGTCGAGGACATCGACGAGAACGCGCTGAAGGAGCGTGATCCCACCAAGTTGATCCCGCCTCTGCACGGCGCTCTGCTCAAGAACGAGCAGGACGTCCACCTGTTCGAGCGTCTCGCCTTCCTTGCGCGACGCGAGGGTGCGGGCTCGCGGCCGGGCCAACAGTAGCCGTTACGGCGAATTCACTCGACCAATCAAGACGCTCCGGTCAGGTTCCCAGGCGAACGGACCGGAGTGAGACGTCCATGAAGACTACCCTGCTGATCGCGGCTTCCGCCCTGGCCCTGAGCGCTTGCGGCCAGGACGGACCTCGCACGATCGCCAAGCTGACCTGCCCGACGACCGAGGGCGACCTGACCCGCGTGAGCATCGGCGCCGACGGCAAGACCTGCGCCTATCGTTCGTCGGACGGGGCTGAGGTGACCTTGGAACTGGTGGCGGTGAAGGGCGACGTCAGCGCCACCCTGGAGGCCATCGAGAAGGAACTGCGCAGTACGCCGGGCCCGCTCTCGCCCGAGGCTAAGAAGACCGGGGCAGAGATCGGCGCGGCCGTGGCCGAGGTGGAGGCCGCCAAGGCGCAACTTGGCAGCGTCGCCGCTGAGGTCGCCCGCGTCCAGGCCGAAGCCGCCGCCGACGCCGGCGTCACCATCCGCGCTGGCGGCATGGGCGTCGGAACTGTCGACACCGACGACGGCGAGGTGACCCGGGTCGACTTGCCGGGCATCCACATCAACACCCGCGGCGAAGAAGCCAATGTCCGGGTCGGCCCGATCAACATCGACGCCAATGACGACGACACCACGGTCAGGATGTTCCGCGACGTGCGCCTGCGGGGCCAAGCCCTGTCGCGCGAGAAGCGCGGCGTCCGCGCCACCTTCATCTACACCGGTAAGGACCTGCCCTCCGGCTACCGGTATGTCGGCTATGAAGCCGGCGGCCCAAAGACCGGACCGATCACCATCGCCAGGGTGAAGTCGAAGGTCGACACCGAGTCCGGCGACAACATCTATCACGATGTCCAGGACCTGGTGCGCCGCAACGGCGGCGTCTAGCCTGCGGGCTGGACCTCGACGACCTTGTAGGTCAGCGGCCGGCCGTCCTCGTCGGTGACGGTCACGTACTCGCCCACCGCGAAGCGATGCTCGCCCAGCCGATGGACGGGCTCATCGTCGGCCTCGTCGGCGTCGTCATAGTCGAAAAACCAGCGCGCGCCCTTGCGGGCCAGGCGGCCGTCGACGGCGTCCTCGTCCGGCGCAAACCGCCGCACCACGCAATTGGCCTTCGACTTGGCGTAGGCCGCGGCGTCCAGGAGCCCATCGGCGGTTAGGGGCGCAGTCAGGGCATAGCCCCTGTGGTCATCTCCGCCAGCGAACTCGGTGCCAGGATTGCGGGCAAGACGCATCACAATGCGCGACAGGGACATGTTCGAACCTCTTACTAATGAGACAGGAAAAGCGACGGCTGGTCGGACGCCAGCAGAGTGCGCGTCGTGCCGCCGAAAATAAACTCCTGCAGTCGCGGATGGCCGAAGGCGCCGGCGACCAGGATCTGGGCCTCGGCCTTGCGGGCGGCGTAGAGCAGCAGCGGGGCGGCGTCGCCGCTGTCGGGCAGGATGTCGATGTCGGCCTTCACCCCGCGCGCGGCGTAATAGGCCTGCAGCCGTGCAGGCTCGAAGCTGCGCGAAGTCGCCTTGGGCGCGGCCAGGATCACCACTCGAGATGCTTTTTCCAGCATTGGAAGCGCCAGGCGCGCGGCGCGCGAAGCTTCCTTGCCGCCGTCCCAGGCCACGGCCACGGGGCCGCCGACCGCGAAACCCTCCCGGGCAATCAGCACGGGTCGTTGTTCGTCGGCCACCATCTGCTGGAAGGCCTCGGCCAGGGGCCCGCGCCCGCGGGACGGGTCGTTGTTGAACACCACCACGTCCGACAGCCGGCTCTCGGCCGACAACCCGGCCCAGACCGGCGTCTGCAGGGCGATGAAGCGGCGCTTTTCGTAGGTGATGGTGTCCATGGCCGCGCGCGCGTTGCGCTCGCCGGCTGCGGCGGCCTCCTTCAGGGACTCCAGGGCGGTGGTCTGGACGCCGCCCAGGAACCCCTCGCCCATCCAGGGCATGACGTCGGCCACGTCGGCCGGGGTGTAGACGCAGGCGAGTTCGGCGCCGAAAGGTTCGGCCAGCTTGGCGCCCGCGGCGATCGCCGCCTTGTCGCCTTCCCCGCCCGAAAGCGGAACCATGATCCTCGCCCAACTCATGCTCTGTCCCCTGTCCACGCCTGTCTGGACCTTAACCCCGTTCCGCGCCTTGATATGGCGCAACTCCTGGGTCAGGTCAGACCTTCACTGTGGAAGGAACGCGTCGTTGAGGAAAGGGCTGCGTAGATTCGAGCGGCAACCGCGCGCCTGGCAGCGCATGCTGTCGGGACGGCGGCTGGACCTGCTGGACCCCTCGCCGATGGACATCGAGATCGAGGACATCGCCCACGGCCTGGCCCGGGTGGCCCGCTGGAACGGCCAGACCTTGGGGGAGCATGCCTTTTCCGTCGCCCAGCACTCCGTCGTGGTCGAGGAGATCTGCGCCCATATCCGGCCCGACCTCGAGCCGAAATGGCGGCTGGCGGCCTTGCTGCATGATGCTTCGGAATATGTGATCGGGGACATGATTTCACCGTTCAAGGCGGCGCTGGGGGTGGACTACAAGACCTTCGAGGAGCGGCTGGAGACGGCGATACATGTGCGGTTCGGAATTCCGGCCAAGGCCCCGATTCATATCAAGAAATTGATCAAGACGGCGGACCGGGCCTGCGCGTTTTTCGAGGCGACGCAGCTGGCGGGGTTCTCGGCCGCCGAGGCGCTGGAGTTCTTCGACGCCCCGCCGGACGGCTACCTCCTGCATATCGAGCCGCAGAGCGCCGCCGTCGCGCAATCGCGTTACATTCAGCGCTACAATGTGCTGTCGCAGGCGGCCGGATTCGCCACCTCCCCCGCCGCGGCCTTCGAGACGGAGTAGGACGCGCGTGACCCTCATCGTATGCGGACTGGCCGAGGTTCCCGCGATCATCGCCGCGCGGCGCCCGTCGCACATGATCACCCTGCTTGACCCCGCCAGCATGATCGAGACCCCGGCGGGCTTCGCCGACCGGCACCTGAGGCTGGGGGTCAACGACATCGCCGAGCCGATGGAGGGCATGGTCCTGCCGCACGAGGGCCTGGTGGCCGACCTGCTGGCCTTCGGCCGCACCTGGGACGAGAGCGCCCCGATGATCGTCCACTGCTGGGCCGGGATCAGCCGCTCCAGCGCCAGCGCCTTCGTCCTGGCCTGCGAGCGCAACCCCGACGTCCCGGAGCGGACCATCGCGCTGGCCATGCGCAGGGCCGCCCGCCACGCCTATCCCAACCGCCGCATCGTGGCGATCGCCGACGACATGCTGTCGCGCAGGGGCCGGATGGTCGATGCGGTGGAGGCCATGGGCGACTACGAATATGCCGGGATCGGCCGGCCGTTCGACTTCCCGGTCCGCCACTAGTGATGGTCATCGGGCTCTCGGCGGTGGTGGTGGCCATCCAGGACGGCGACGCCGTGGTCCTGACCGTGCGCCCGCCCGGCCAGCTGGCCGGCCTGCCCTTCGGCCCCTTCGATCCCAGCGGACATCGGACCTTCGAACTGGCCCTGCGCGCCTTCGTGACCGCCCAGACCCGCTTCGACCTGGGCTATGTGGAGCAGCTCTACACCTTCGGCGACCGGGGCCGCGACGCGCCCCTGGCCAATATGGGCGACGGCCAGGACGCCGGGGCGGCGCGGGTGCTGTCTGTGGGCTATCTGGCCCTCACCCCCAAGGCGGTGGACACCGCCGCGCCGGACACCGCCTGGGCCAGCTGGACGCGGTTCTTCCCCTATGAGGACTGGCGCGACGGCCGCCCCGAGGCGCTGGGCCGCATCGAGCCGGCCCTGCGCCAGTGGGCGCACGGCGTCCCGGAACGCCTGTCCCGCGCGCGGCTGCTGTTCGCGCTGGACGGCGCGCCCTGGAACGAGGAGCGGGTGCTGGAGCGCTACGAGCTGCTCTATGAGGCGGGCCTGGCGCCCGAGGCGGCCCGCGACCGCGGGGAGGCCGCCGCCCTCCCCGCCCCCGACCTGGCCGCGGCGCTCGGCGAACCGATGATCAGCGACCACCGCCGCATCCTGGCCACGGCGCTCTCGCGCCTGCGGGGCAAGCTGAAATACCGCCCGGTTGCGTTCGAGCTGATGCCCGAGGCCTTCACCCTGTCGGCCCTTCAGCGGGCCGTCGAGGCCATCGCCGGGGTGCCGCTGCACAAGCAGAACTTCCGCCGGGCCCTGGAGCGCGCGGACCTGGTGGAGGGCCTGGGCCGGGTCGACGCCGACACCGGGGGTCGCCCGGCCGAACTGTTCCGCTTCCGCCGCGAGATCCTCGGCGCGCGTCCGGTGTCGGGCTTGAGCCTGCCGCTGTTGCGGGAGTAGCGCCGGTCCAGATGAAGCCCCCTCAGTCGGCTTCGCCGCCAGCTCCCCCAGAGGGGGAGCATCTTGTATCGTGCGATCTGGACGTGTGGAGGGTGCTCGATGAGGTGGACGATGCGGTGGCGATGATCCGTCAGGCGATGGAAGCCTCCTAGATCCTCCCCCAGCGCGGAGCGCGGTTTGGGGGAGGTGGCGCGTCGCCCTCTTCGGCGACGTGACGGAGGGGGTTGAAGCCCACAATAGCAAGTCAAAGTCCCCCTCGGTCAGCTTCGCTGACAGCTCCCCCAGAGGGGGAGCATCTGGTGAGGGGTCAGCCTGCTGGTGGGGGAGCAGGCGCCTTCGCCGCGGCGACCAGGGCGCGGATGGCCCAGCGGGTGACCTTGCGGGACTGGCGCTCGTCCAGGCGCAGGACGTCCTTGAACACCACCATGGCCTCCGTGCCGATGATCAGCGCCAGGGCCGGGGCGAGCAGCTCCAGGGCCTTGGGGTCGAATTCGTCGCGCGCGGGCGCCAGCGCCGCCTCGATCAGCGGGGTGCGGCGGTTCTGGCGGGCGGGCAGGTCGGCGGCGGCGTCGCCCTTGAGGCCGGCCTGCAGGGTGTTGGCCAGCAGCATCCGCAGCGGCGCCTCGTTGGCCGTAATCATCTCGTGCATGGCGGCCTCGACGCGGTCGAGCCGCGCCACCGGGTCGGCGGGCGCGCCGTCGGGGAAGAGTTCGCCGGGCTGCGGGAGGGCCACGTGCAGGGCGGCCTCCAGCAGCAGGGCCTCGACGCTGGGGAAATAGCGATAGGCCGTGGCGCGCGAGACCAGGGCCTCCTCGGCGATCTCCTCCAGGCCCGGCTTGCGGCCCTGATTCATCAACCGGGCGGCGGCGTCCAGCAGGTCCTTGCGGGTGCGCTGCTTCTGGTTCGGGCGGCCCGGCTTCTCGGCGTGCGGCATCCCTAGTCCTGCGGCAGCTGGCGCATGATTGCCGCCAGGTCGAGCCAGACGTTTTCCCGGCTGATGTCGCCGCCGCCGTCGAACTCGACCACGTGCAGCAGGCGGAACTCCAGCGGACGGTCGCGACCCTGCAGGCCGAAGGGCATGCCGACCGCCCTGCCCCGCCAATAGGAATCGTCGACCATGAAGCCGTCGCCATAGAGCCGCTTCTTCGTCTCGATCCTGCCGTCGGCCAGATCGCCGAACAGCGTCTCGTAGAACGGCCGCGCGCCCTCCCGGCCCAGGGTCGGCCCCGTGGGCCAGCCGACGATGTCGTGCTCGACGTCGTGGGTCAGGGTCGCCAGCACGCCCTCCACGTCGTCGCGGGCCTCGAACCCGAAATGCTCGTCCATCTTGGCGTCCATCTGCTCTCGGCTGATCGTCACGACCGCGCCTCCCATGGTTTGAACTGATACCACAGGCTCTTAATGAGACGATTGTCTCATTGCAAGGACATTTTATCTCGTTTTCGGCTATTCAGCCGCAGGTCGCCGATTGGCACGTGGGGCACAAAAGCCCTACAGATCATCGAAGTGCGGGGTGCTTGCCGCCGGCGGACCCCCGATGACCAACGATTCCCCCCCCGAGAGCGTAGAGCGGCTGATGGACAGCCCCGACCTGGCCGTGGCGCTGGAAAGCGACCGCTTCAAGCAGTTCCTCGACCAGGTCCCGGTGGCCGTCGCGGTCGCCGAGCTGAACCCCAGTGAGCGCATCGTCTACACCAACCTGGAATTCGAGCGCCTGGTCGGCCTGGCCGGCGATCAGATCGTCGGCGGCCGCTGGGCCGCCCTGCCCGGCCACGCCGCCAGCGGCGAGCCGCGGCCCCTGGGCGAGGCGGTGTCGGCCGAGCGCGACTATGTGGGCGCCTACGCCCTGCCCCGCGACGGCGATCCCCTGACCGTCGACGCCTGGTCCAACGTCATCGAGGACGACGACGGCGCGCCGGTGTTCCGGCTGGTCGCCCTGGTGGAGACGGCCGGATCGGCGGCCACGGTGCTGGACGAGCTTCACGAGCAGGTGCGCGAGAAGGACACCCAGCTGCGCGAACTGCAGCATCGGGTGAAGAACAATCTGCAGATGATCACCGCCCTGATCCGGGTGGAGGCCAAGGGGGTCACCGACCGATCCACCGGGGAAGGCTTCGACCGCCTGGCCGGGCGGGTGGAGGCGCTGGGCCTGCTCTATCGCTCTCTGGGCGAAGGCGGGCCGAACGACGCCGTCGACCTGGGGGTCTATCTGAGCGAGATCGCCTCGGCGGTGATGCGCGCCCACGCGGTGGAGGGCATCCGGCTGAACTTGCAGGTCGACACCTGGCCCGTCTCCCTGGACGTGGCCATGTCGACCGGGCTGGTGGTCAACGAGCTGCTGACCAATGCGCTGAAGCACGCCTTCGTGGGACGCGAGGGCGGGACCATCACCCTGCGATGCATCACGGAGGGCGACGGCTGTCGCGTGGTCGTCGCCGACGACGGGGTGGGCCTGCCGGAGGGCGCCTCCTGGCCCAGGCCCGGCAAGCTCTCGGCCCTCATCGTCCGCTCCCTGCTGCAGAACGCCAAGGCGGCGATCGACGTCGCCTCGCCCCCCGGCGGAGGGGTGGAGGTGACCATCGTCTTCACCTGCGAGGACGCCGCGCCCGTCGGGGCGTGAGGGATCTGTCCGGGGCCGGTGGCGGGGCTCGCCCCGATGGGCGCTAGTATATCTCACCCACATAGTGGAGCCAGTTACGCCGCTTGAGAGCGTTTGCCACTCCAGACGCCGCATTCAGCGGAATCGAACGAACGCACGATGATTGGCGGCCCACCGGCGGCACTCGCGCGGCCGACCAGGTCGCCGCGAGCTGCTGCGCGCGCGCTCGGTCCCCGTCCAAGAAGACCCCGATGAAAACCTCGCGCACCGTGCCCGCCCCGATTTCCTCGGCGATATGGTTGTCGCTCTGCCCAAAGCTGTGCCCAAAGGTGAACAGAACGGCTCCGGGGTCCTTCCGACAAACGGTCCTGAACTTGGCCCTTGCCGCCGCAAGATATTCTAGTCGTTGGCGCGCTCTCTTTTTCTGGGAGTTGCCCTCAGCAATGAAGACCGGGAAGCGCCCCTCCTTCAATTCCGCGTCCACCTGCTTAGTCAGGGGACGTCCCCACTCGTAGCGAAGCATTTTCGTATATGAGCGATCTGGAAAGCGCGGCTGGACGTGCTCGTAAATGTGCACCGCGCCGTGCAGATAAAACGCCTGAGCCTCAGCGTTCGGGTTCCACTCGCCACGCGCATCAAAGCCATCCCAGCACTTCAACTGGGAACGCTGCTTGGTGCCGGGATTCTTCCCTTGGCGAGACAGGACCCAATGCAGCAACATATCGTAGTTGGTAGTGAACAGCGTCCCCAGCGGCGATCGGTTGCGGCCGACAAAGTGCTCAAGGAAGTCCCGGCAACTAAGGCACTGTTGCTCGGTCAGGCTTAGCGAGTGTTCCGGATGAACAGCCGCCACAGCCCTAATCAGACCCTCGCGCAGTCGGTCAGCATCAGAAACGCCCAGACACCGCTCAAGGGCGACTTCGAAATTCGGATCGCCGGGCGCAAACAGGTCGCGAAGACTTGGCTCCCGAGCAACTGCATCCTCGAAGAGGCTCCCGTAGCCAAAGGCCCTGTGAACGCCGATGCTGAAGCCATTTCCAAGTAAAAGGTGACGCCGTCGGGCCTTTGTCGCCTCAAGCGCTTCGGCAAACGTGATGGGCTTGACGCCACTGACCGCGAACCGAGCGTGTTCGGTCATAGACCTCTCCTTCCGCATGCACATCATCGTCATGATGTCGCTTCAGTTTGAGATCGGCAAGAGAATTGTTCCCTCTTTGTTCTTTACATTTCGCCGCTATCCGGCATGCTTCAAGGTCGCCCTCAGCCCCTCAAGGAGTCGCCCATGACCGCCCTGCCCGCTCGCGTCGCCGGTTACACGCCCGAGCTGGGGGCGGAGATCGCGCGGCGGGTGGGGGCTGGAGAGAGTATCCGCTCCATCGGGCGCGATCCGACGATGCCGGGGGCGGTGACCATCCACCGGTGGCTGAACGAGAACCCCGACTTCGCCGAGCAGCGGCGGGAGGCGCGCGGCGCGGCCCGGCGGGCGGCGGCCAGCGCCCATGCGGAGCTGATCGAGGCGCGCAAGGCGCGGCGCAAGCACGACTGGGGGCGCGCGGACCTCTACGCCACGGAGATCGGCGAGGCGATCTGCCGGCGGATCGCGGCGGGCGAGAGCCTGGTCGATATCTGCGCGGGCCCGGACATGCCGGTGACGGGCACGGTCTATGAGTGGCTGCGGGTGCATCCCGACTTCAGCGACATGTATGTGCAGGCGCGCGGGGTGCAGGCCGAGCTGCTGGCCGACGAGGCCTGGTCCATCGCCAAGGCCGCCGCGCCCGCGACCGTGCCGGTGGCGCGGCTGCAGTTCGACGTGATCCGCTGGCGCGCCGCGCGGCTGGCGCCCAAGGTCTGGGGCGAGGGCGACAAGGCGTCCGGGCCGACGAAGCTGAATGTGTTCGTGCAGCGGTTCAGCGATGGGGCGGTGATCAGCGGACCCGGGGTCGGGGAGCGGTAGCGATCACCCATCCGACGCAATATTCAAGAATATCAAGGTTCGCCGAACGACGTTGCGAAAGCCGCCCCTGCGTGCAGTGTGTCGGGCAGGCCGACCAGGCTGGACCCAGGGGGAAGACAGATGCATTCGAGATTTCTCATCGGCGCGGCGGGGGCCGCCGTCCTGCTGTGCACGGGAACCGCGGCGCTGGCCCAGGCGCCGACCTGGAACAAGGACCAGACCGAGGTCTGGTCCGTGGTTTCCAAGTCGTGGGACGACGAGGTGGCGCAGAACGGCAAGTGGCCGAACGACTATGTGGACGAGAAGGTGGTCAGCTGGGGCGACGACTGGCCGGCGCCGCGATACCGGGCCTCGCTCGAATCCTGGACGCGGTTCGCCGACAAGCAGGGCAAGACCCTGAAGTTCGACCTTTCGCCCCTGGCCATCACCGTCAGCGGGGACACGGCGGTCGCCCACTACACCGTGGTGATGGTGACGCAGAAGGGAACCGAGAAGCCCGAACGCGAGGTCGCGGGCAATGTGGAGACCCTGGTGCGGACCGGCGGCAAGTGGCGGTTCCTGTCCCTCGCCGGTTTCGGGTTGTCGCCGGGCAAGTAGGCGACGACCCGCTCGAACCCGGGGCGCCTGTCAGGCGCTCCGGCCGACGGAGGCCGGGCGGATGAAAATCGCGACCAACAGCAGCAGGCCGGCGCAGGCGAGCGCCGCATAGGCGACCACGGGCTGGTCGCCGCGCTCGGCCATGAAGGCGCCGACCAGGCCCCAGGCCACCGGCAGGGTGTAGCTGACGAAACCGGTAGCGAAGAAGACCGCCAGCGAGATGGCTCCGGCCGCGACGATGCCGGCGATGGCGGCTGTCGCCGCCGAGCCTGGGCCGATCAGGCCCTGGGCGGTCAGCACGGTCAGCAGGTTGACGACGGAGGCCACGCTCAGCCATCCGGCCAGCAGGGCGAGTGGCCAGAGCACCGTCAGGCGCTCGGCCCATGTGAAGGTTCGCGACGTGCGCCGCAGGCCGACCAGGCCGACCAGGGCCGCGGCGAGGGCGCCGGCGATCACCAGCACGGTCAGCCACATCTGGTTGAGGCCCGCGGCGACGATCCAGAGCCCGCACCCCAGGCTGGCGGCCGCGAGCGGCAGGTCGACGGCGGCCTCCAGGGCCGCGCCGGGCCCCTGGACCATCCGGCGAACCGCATAGGCGATCAGGCCCGCATAGATCACCCCCCAGATGGAGAAGGCGTAGCCGGCGACGCGCAGGGTGGAGTCGCCCTGGCCGGCGAACTGGCTGGCGGTGAGGCCCCAGCCGGTGATCGCCTGGGAGGCGGGGGCGGCGATGGCCGCGGCGACGCCCAGCCAGACGGCGATACGCGCGGCCCTAGTCACGGGGCGGGTCCTCCGCGGTCGGCTTCTCAGCCTGGGCGCCGCTCATCTGCGGCACGTAGAGCCCGGTGGCGAACTTGGCGAGATAGCCTTCCGCCCGGATGCGGGGACCGTAGGCGGCGCAGGGGTCCGGCTTGGGCGGGCTGCGGGTCTTCATGCCCTTGGGCGACATCACCTCTGCGGCCACGTCGGCGAAGGGCTCGGCGAACTGGAGGGCGTCGCCGATGCGGCTCAGGGAGGGGTCGTCGGTGCCGACCGGGGTGGCGGTGCGGTTCCAGGTGAGCGCCGCGATCTGGCGCTGGTCGCGATCCAGCATCTCGGCCTCGAGCGCCATGCCGCCCAGGCCCCCCGGAACGCGCAGGCCGAGGGGGCCGGGAATGAAGAAGGACGAGGCGGCCGAGAGCGCCGATCCCACCCGCCCGGTGGGCCGCACGGCGGTGACGATGGTCCGCACCTGGGCGTCGGCGGCCTCCGGCGTCGGGGCGATCTCGTAGCGTTCTGAGAGCTCGAAGCAGAGCTGGGCGTCCACCTCGCGCAGCAGCAGGATGCGTTCGGCGGGGCTGAGCCAGGCGCCGCCCTCGCCCTGCGCCAGCCGCACCGGGGCGACCGCCACCCGCTTGACCCCGGCCAGGGCCGCCTCGTCGCGACCGTCGGCGATGCTGGTGCGAACGGCGCCTTCGCGGGGGGTGAGGCCCTCATAGCTGGACAGCATTCCGGAGCGATCGGCGGGGGTGGCGCAGGCGGTGAGCGCCAGAAGCGGCAGAAGACGAAGCAGTTTCATGAGGTCCCCAGACAAGCTGGTCACTATACGCCAGGCCGGGCCGCAATGTTGCACCTGGCTGGCTGGGATGGGCGGAACCCGCGCCCCTCCCGTCCGTTGCGCGTCTGCCGGGACAGGTCTGCAGAGACCGTCGCGGCGCGGCCGGCCTGATCGCCGGCGCTCAGACCCCTGGGAGGGCGCCTATGGACACCAATACACTGATCGTCGTCGCCATTGTCGTGGTGCTGCTGATCCTGGTCGCCGTCGGACTGGCGGCGCGGAAGCGGAAGTCCGCCAAGCTGCGCGACCGGTTCGGGCCCGAGTATGAGCGGACGCTGGAAGAGAGCGGAGACAAGCGCAAGACCGAGGCCGAGCTGAAGGACCGCGCCAAGCGGGTCGCCAAGTTCGAGATCAAGCCGCTGGCGCCCGGCGACCACGACAAGTACGTGCGCGCCTGGCGGCAGATCCAGACCGATTTCGTGGACAATCCCAAGGTGGCGGTCATGGGCGCCGACGACCTGCTGGCCGAGATCATGGGGGTGCGCGGCTATCCCATGGGCGACTTCGAGCAGCGCTCGGCCGACCTGTCCGTCGACCATCCCGTGGTGGTGCAGAACTACCGCTCGGCCCGAGACATCGCGGTGCGCCATGCGCGCGGCGAGGCTGGGACCGAGGACCTGCGCCAGGCCATGATCCACTACCGCACCCTGTTCGACGAACTCGTCGGCGAGCCGGCCCCGGCGCCGCGCGCCAAAGCATCCTAGGAAGGAACGACCATGAGCGACCCCTATGAGCCGACCCGCCCCGACGAACCCGCGCTGACCACCGCCGACCTGGCCGGGGCGTCCACCGCCGCCCCCGCCGAAGCGCGCAGCTTCGACGACGAAGCCGTCCCCCGGCCGACCCAGACGCAGCACGAAGCCGCGCCGCTGTTTCCGAGCGAGGAAGCCTCGGCGTTCCGCGCCCGCTGGGATGGCATCCAGGCCGGCTTTGTCGATGAGCCGCGCCAGGCCGTGGAGCAGGCCGACAGCCTGGTGGCCGGCGCCATGAAGCGCCTGGCCGAGACGTTCGCCAAGGAACGCGCCAACCTGGAAGGCCAGTGGGACCGGGGCGACGATGTCTCGACCGAGGACCTGCGGCTGGCGCTGCAGCGCTATCGCTCGTTCTTCGGCCGCCTGCTGTCCATGTGACGCAGAGGCCTACTCCGCCGGGGCCTCGGCCGCCCTGCCCGCTTCCCACTGGGCCCTGAGCTTGGCGGAGGTGTCGCGGCTGCCGTCCGGGCTCCAGCCGGGGGGGCCGAAGATGTAGCCCAGGGCATGGCGAGGGTCGCGCGTCACATCCCGCGCCATGCCGGCCCATTCGTGGAAGGCCACCCGCAGGATGTTGAAGTCGCCGAGGTTGTGGACGATGCCGTAGCGGCATTTCTCGTCGTCGAGCTCCGGCTGGAAGGTGCCGAACAGCCGGTCCCAGACGATCAGGATGCCGGCATAGTTGCGGTCCAGGTAGCGCGGGTTGCGGGCGTGGTGGACGCGGTGGTGGGACGGTGTGTTGAACACCGCCTCGAACCAGCGGGGCATGCGCCCGATGGCCTCGGTGTGGATCCAGAACTGGTAGACCAGGCTGATCCCCTTCTGGATGACGATCATGGCCGGGGGGAAGCCCAGGAAGGCCAACGGCAGCCAGAGCGCCCAGGTCCCGGCCAGGCCGCCGGTCCAGGTCTGCCGCAGGGCCGTCGAGAGGTTGTAGTGCTGCGAGGAGTGGTGGTTGATGTGGGCCGCCCACCAGAAGCGCCGCTCGTGGCTGAGGCGGTGGAACCAGTAATAGGTAATGTCCTCGGCCAGGAAGACCGCCGCCCAGGCCCAGAGCGCGGTCATGGGGATGTCGAACAGCCGGTGCTGGTAGACCCACAGGCTGGCGGCGAAGGCCGCGCCGCCGGTGATCAGGCCGGCCACGTTGCTGCCCAGGCCCATGGTGAGCGAGGCCAGGGTGTCGCGGGTCTCGTAGTTGGCGCGGGCCAGCTTGAAGCGGGCCAGAGCGATCTCCAGCACTACCGCCAGGACGAAGAACGGGATCGCCAGGGTGACCGGGTCGAAGGCGGGCTTGATCGGGTCCATCAGGCGGCCTCGCGCGGGGACGGAGGCCAGCGGTCGAGCGCGATGCGGGCCATGGGGGCGGCGACGTCGGAGAGGTCGATCTTGACCACCCCGTCGCGGAACGAGGACGACACCGCCTGGGCCCAGGGGACGTGGCGGGCCACATAGCCGTCGCCCAGCTCGAACAGCACCAGGGCCGAGGCGCCGGAGCGGGCCACCGCGCCGCGGCCGTCCGTGGCCACCCAGACGCGCTCCAGGGGCTTGCCCGGGAACTCCTGCGCCAGCAGGCGGCGCGCGCGGGCGTCGTCCAGCGGGGTGAGCGGCTTGGCGATCTTGGCCCAGGCGGCCAGGCCCACCAGGGCCATGACCGCGGCGGCCGAGCCCGCGAGCTGAATCAGAAAGGCCTTGTCCAATTTGGCGTCACTCCCCTGCCCGAACCTTCACCTCCGCCGACGGGGCGTCAAGGCGCCGGAAAGTCGCTGAGCCTTGGCACCTTGGAGAAGGCCAGCAGGCCGGCGACGATCAGCAGCATCAGGGCCCCGGGGAAGACCACCGCGGCGTGGGGCCCGATGGCCTGGGCCAGGAAGCCGTCGACCACCGCCCCCAGCGGCCCGCCGCCCATCAGGCCCAGGGTGAAGATCGACAGCACCCGGGCGCGGACGGCCTCGGGGGCGTGCTGCTGGACGAAGGAGCGGCCCAGCGTCATGGCCACGCCGCCGCCCAGGCCCCAGGCGAAGTTGAGCCCGCAGAGCAGCCAGAACGGCATGTGGATGCTGCAGAGGATCAGGATCACGCCGCCGGTCCCGAGGGCCGCCAGATAGATCAGCCCCTTGCGGCGCAGGGGGCCGGCGCGCACCAGGGCGAGCGCCGAGACCATGCTGCCGATCCAGAAGCACATGCTGAACAGACCGAGCGCCGCGGCGATCTCGGTCTTGCCGGGGCTCAAGACCTGGCCGTCGAAATAGCTCTCCACGATCAGCGGCAGCAGGACGAAGAAGCTGCCCATGAAGCAGACGCCCATGGCCACGCCGCACAGCATGACGGGGGCGATCACGGGCGAGGCCAGGACCGCGGCGAAGCCCTCGCGGATGTCGCGGCCGATGCCGATCAGCAGCCCGCCCTGCCGGCGGGGACGGACATGGGCCGGCCGCGGGCGGATGCGCAGGGCCGCCAGGGTGGCCGCCGCCATCAGCACGGCCTGGCCCAGCAGCAGCGGTCCCACCCCCAGCAGCGGGGCGGCGGCGGCGCAGGCCATGCCGAGGATCTGGCCGCCGAACTGGGCGAGCGAGGCGTAGGCCACCGCCCCCTGGATACCGGTCTTGGCCGGGGCCACCAGGCTGAGCAGGCTGTCGCGGGCCGGGGTGGCGAAAGCCTGGCCGGTCCCGACGATCAGGGCGTAGGCGATGATCAGGCCGTAGGTCAGCGCGCCCAGGCTGACCATCGCGCCGAGGCCCGCGAAGGTCAGCACCGCGAAGGCGCAGGCGACCACGACGATGGACCTGACCGGGACCCGGTCGGCCAGCGCCCCGCCCAGCAGGATGAACAGGGTGGTGGGCAGTTGCAGGGCCATCTGGGCCAGGCCGAAGCGGACCTCGCTCTCCTGCAGCACCACGCGCACCAGGTAGGGGAACAGCACCACCTGCACCCCGAAGGCCAGGAACCAGGCGGCGTGGGCGAACAGGTAGGGCGCGAAGCCCGTGGGCGTCTCGCCCGACGGGCTGGTTTGCGATGTCACGAAGGCCTCCCCTTGCGGGCCAGCGTCTAGGAGCTAGATGGAAAGCGCAAGCGTGGTTCATGAACGGGGTTCACATGCGCAGGGCGGGCCCCAAGACCGGCAAGGCCTCGGCCGTCCAGGCGCAGGGCCGCTGCGTCTGCGGCGAGGTGGCGCTGGAGATCGACGTCCCCGCCCGCTGGGCCTGGCACGACCATTCGGCCGCCAGCCGCCATGCCCAGGGCGCCGCCTACGCCACCTATGTGGGCAGCTATCGCAGCCGGTTCCGGATCCTGAAGGGCGCGGACAGCATCAGCCGGTTCGAGGACGCCAAGGCCGGGACCGCGCGGAGCTTCTGCGCCAGGTGCGGCACGCCACTGCTCTATGAGCGCGCCCGCTCGCCGACCATGGTCAACATTCCACGCGCCCTGTTCGCCACCCGCACCGGCCGCGAGCCGCGCTACCACATGTCGCTGCAGGAAAAGGCCGACTGGACCTATGCCGGCGAGGCCCTGGCGCCGCTGAAGGGATATCCCGGCGTGATGTGGGCGCGGCCCCGGCGCAGGAAGCCCGGCGAGGGCCTCTGACCCGTATTCCTAATGTATCATAACAGCGTTACATAAGTTGTTGCCAAGCTTCGGACGCCGGCGTCAGGTATCGGCTGGACGACGGTCAACACATCAGGGCTCGGGGGAGTTCAGCCGTCTCGTCCCGATAGCGAGAAGAGATTATGAAGACTATCATTCGCGCCGCCGCGCTTGCCGCGGCCATCGCTTGCGGCTGCGCCGGGATTGCCCAGGCCCAGACGGCCGAGCGCGTTTACGCTCAAGGTACGGTCTGGTCGGTCGGCTATATCGAAACCAAGCCGGGTATGTTCGATGAATACATGGCCTATCTGAACGGACCCTGGAAGGCGATCCAGGAGGCCGGCAAGAAGCGCGGCGACGTCGTCAGCTACAAGGTCCTGGCCCTGACCGACACGCGCGACAAGGAGCCCGACCTGGTCCTGATGATCGAATACAAGAACATGGCGGTGTTCGATCAGTCGGACGACGAATCCGACAAGCAGACGTCGGCGGTTTGGGGATCACCGGTGAAGGCCAACCAGGCCGCGGTGACGCGCGAGGCGATGCGCACGACGCGCGGCGGCTTCCTGGCCCGCGAGATGAAGTTCATCAAATAGGCATCTAGCTCGCCTTGAACGGGTCGCCCTTCTCGCGATTGAGGGCGACTCCCCTGGCCACCAGGCGGCGGACTTGGTCGGCCTCGATCTGGTCGGCGGCCGTGAGCTTGATCGAGGCCATCTTGAAGCTGCCGCTGGGCTTCAGGCGCGGGTCGAGTTCGATCATCTCCTGGCCGCGCCAGAAGCCCAGGGTGACATGGGCCTTGTGAGCCTGGACCAGGCAGACCGGGCCGCCGGCCTCCCAGACCGGGTGGCCCCACTTGAGGATCTCGGCGACCTCGCCGGTCGCCGAGATCTCGCGACGGAGGGCGGCCACGGTCTGCGCCTGCCAGCCGGAGAGGCCGGCGAGGTATTCATCGACAGTCTTGGCCATGGTCAGGCGCGGCCCTCGGCGGCGGTCTTGAGGTCGGCCAGGCCATTCTCGAACTGGCCGCCGAGCAACCTGTCCATGCTGAAGAACAGACCCATGACCTTGGACATGAAGGTGTTGGCCCCGGTCATAGCCCAGGTCACCTTTGTGCCGCCGCCCTGGGGCTCCAGGGTGAACACGGCCTTGTTGTTGGCCTTCATCGGCTTGACGAAGTCCAGGTCGATGAGGACCTGCGAGGGATCGGCGCGGGTGATCGCCATGCGACCGACGCCGGTCTTCTTGCCTTCCCAGCCATAGACCGCGCCGACGCCGGCGGACGCGCCGCTGTAGGAGCGTTTCAGGTCGGCGTCCATCTTCTCGTAGGGCGACCAGCGCGTCCAATTTCGGAAGTCCTCGATCAGGGCCAGGACGGTTTCCGGCGCGGCGGCGATCTGGATCGAACGCTCGACGCGGAAGGTGTCTGGGCGGGTCTTGAGGTCGGTGGTCACGGCGGGTTCCTTTCCGGCTGCTTCCTACAGAGGACGAACCGTAGCGGTCGCTCCCGACATCCGCTTTCAGAAAAGTCGGATAAGGGAGCGGCTAATGGCGGCCTTGGCGGAGCGCGAGGAGCGCAATGCGCCAGGCGCGGACCTTGGGGTCCGCGCCGGCATCGGACGTTCGACAACCTCCGCCCGTTTGGGCCGCTTCCGACCCGTTGCGGACATCCGCTCAGGTCGATTGCCGGTGCTTAGAAGTATGCGCCGGTGACGAGCCCTAGAGCGACGCTTACGATCAAGTAGCCCGCTAGATAGGCGAGCGCGAACGCCAGCGCTTCACCGGCCTTGCGGCGGCTGCCCCTCACGAGCGCAAACCCCACTGCGAGGACCATCCCCGCCAAGAACACAACGCCGGCGGCATAGACGCTCCCGTAGGGGTCTTGCATTCCGTTGCTCATTCGAGGGAGCAGCCCGGGCGGCGCAAACGTCAAGTAAGCGATGGAAGTGGCCGCCCCCAACGCGCCAAGCCCGGCGAAGACCGCCGAGAGTCGCCACGGCTTCAGGACCTTGTTCGGATGCATCTGAGCACTGTCGCGCGAAAACGCTAACGTCCGCTTCCCACCCATTGCGGACGTCAAGAAAGACGGCGGTTGGGATGGTCTGCCTGGCGCCACAAGCGGACTCTCACATCCCCGATGTACTGATGTTCAGCTCCCCTGGTCAGTGCTATCCCGAACGCCCTGACGGCTGCTCAGCCGACCGTTTCCGTCTCCTTGGGAGCCGAAACCCGGCGCGTCCTGGTCTGGGCCTTGGGCTTTGGGAGCAGTCGGAAGCGCGACTGGCACCAGGCGAAGTCGATGCCCACGTCGAGCAAAGCATCGGAACGCCCGCAGGGGCAGGCAAATTCCATCACCTCGATGACACGGTAGGTCTCGCCGGCCTGGAGGGGCACCGGCCTTCCCGTGACATGATTGGGCGCCGCGTTGACGCATAGAACCAGATCGCCAGGGCCGACCGCGTCGCTCATCGCATTCATCCACTACTCCAGGGCAAGACTAGACCCTGACCTGCAAGGGGCAAGGACCAGTTTCCACCCCGTCGGGGACCGGGCGGGCCGCGCGAGGTCTGTTCCGCGCCAACAGCGGACCCTGGCTTCAGGCCGAGGAGCTGGCGTTACAGGCTTGCTCAATTAATGTGTTTGCAGGTCCATCAAATCGGCTGCGCCGGAGGTGATTGAACCTTCGGGTCTGGGCCCATCTCGCCCGCACCGAACGGCTGCTTTCTGGAGCCGGAGCCGGACGTCCGGTTGTTGGCGGTGAGCCAACGGGCAGATTCGACCCATAGCGGACGTTCTTAGGCAGATGTTAGGGTCGCGTGGTCTCACCAAAGATCCTTAATCAGGCGCGCCGCCCGTCGGGCGCCATCTCGCCCGACATCGATGCCCAAGACTGGAGACGCGAGCGTGGAGCACACCATCTCCGCGAGGGTGTCGGGATCGGCGTCCGCCCAGTTCAGCCTGCGGCCAGCGCCGTACCGCGCCAGGCGGTGCGCGACGTGCACCTCCTGTTCGAAGTGGCGGGCGAGCGGGATGTAGATGAACGGCGTGCCCGAAGCCGCGAGCTCCATCGTCGTGGAGAGACCGCCCTGCACCACGGCGACGTGGGCAGCCGCCAGCATCCGGGGGAGGTCGGGGACGAACCCCACGCATTCAACCCCCTCCACGGGCGGGAAGGCCTCCGGCGGAAGCCGGGGTCCGGCAACCACGACGAACCGAAGGTCCGGACAGCGGCGGCGCGCCATGGGGGCGGCCGCCAGGATCCGGCGGATGAGAGACTGCCCGACGCCCGAGCCGCCGACCGTCACCACGCAGACCCGCTCGTCGGGTCGGAAGCCGAGCCTCGCGCGGAGTTCCGGCTTGTCCTCCGGACGCGGAACGCCGTCGCCGAGGATGTAGCCGCTGAAGGCGAAGCGATCCTGCACCCACGCTCTACGTCGCGGCAGGTCGCGGCCGAGCGTGTCGTCCACCACGTCGGACGCGTCGCCCACGAAGATCGCGAGGTCGCGGACGCCGGGACGCGTGTCCACGTGGCCCACCATCTCGGCATTGTAGTCCGTGGAGAGTTCAGGTTCTGCGGGGCCGCCGCCCGGCACGGGCGCGAAGCCCACGAAGTCCGTCATCCAGACCAGCGGCGCCCGTTTGAACTGGGGATGCTCGTGCCAGAAGTGATCGACCTCCCAGGCTTCGTCCGCCACGACGAGGTCGTAGGTTCCCCCCTCGACCGCCTGCTGGAACACGCGGAAGTTCCTCACCTGGATCTCGTCCATGCGGCGAAGGGCTTCGAACACGTGAAGGTCGTGCTCGCCCGCCTCCGCCTCGATGTGGCGACTTTCGTTCGCGAGGCCGTGGCTGGCCGGGTGAACGCGTTCGCCCGCCTTCGCGAGCAATCTGGTCACGGGATCCTGCGACAGCCAGTCGATTCGAAGACCGGGGGTAAGCTCGCGAAGCGCGCCTGCGACGGCGAGGTCGCGGCGCGCATGACCCAGTCCGATCGGCGACGACAGGTAGAGGATGCGCTTGTCGCGGCGGCGGCCGCGCGCGGCAGGTTTCGGCGCCTTGAGCAGATCGTGTCGCACGAGAAAGTCTCGTATCATGGCGTTCACGAGCGCCGGGTGACGCAGGTGGGGCCCGTGGCCGCTTCCGGCCAACTCCCGAAGGTCCGCGCGGGCGAGCGCCGCCACGCGCCTCCCGCCGCCGATGGGGGCGATCTCGTCGGCGTCACCATGCATCAGGAGTACGGGGCAGCCGATCGAAGCGTAGGCCGCCGCGAAGTCTGCCTCGTCGCGGAGGGCGCCCAAACGTGAGTCGACGAGAACCTCGGGGGTCGTCTCGCGCGCCCACGCGATCCCGTCCTCGATTTGCTTCGACGAGTGCGGCTCAAGGAACATCCGGCCGAAGAACTGCGTCAGGAAGTCCTCGTAACGGTCACGGATGTAGTTGGCGTTGTACTTCGTCCAGCCCTCGTAGGCGTCGAGTGGCGCCAAGAAGGCAGCCTCCCGCGCGGCGCGCTGCTCTGCGGTCATGGAGCTTACCGGCGCGATAAGAATGACGGCGCTGACCTGGTGCGGCCGCGCCTGTGCGACCAGCGCCGCTAGCGGGCCGCCCATGGAGAAGCCCATGAGCACGACGTCCTGAAGCGCCAGCGCGTCCATCACGGCTAGCGCGTCGGCGACGTACTCGGCGGAAGCGTAGGCGGCAGGGTCGGCGGGTCGGTCCGAAGCGCCGTTGCCGCGTCCTTCGATAACGACAAGCCGGCAGTCTCGCGCCAGGTCCGCAACCTGCGCCTTCCATTGCCGGGAAGGGACGATGATCCAGCAGGGGAGCAGCACCAACACCTGCCCAGACGTCCCGAAGACCTCGTAGGCGACGCCGACGCCGTCGCGATCGATCCGTCCGCTCAGCACGGGCGACTCAGCGCGCATGGTCGCGCTCCACTTCCTCTAGGAAGCGCCCCAAGGCGCGAAGCGACTGGATGATCGGCAGGTCCATCCCGATCAGGATCATGCTCTCAGCGCCGAGGAAGGCCAGACCGGCGAGCGTGGCGAGCTCGAGCGGCCGGAGCCGGCCGAGCGCGCCGTAGAGGGTCTGGGCCTCGGTCGCGAGATCCGTCAGCAGCACAAACCAGCCGGACAGGACGTTCCGCGCCGCCGCCGCCAACTTGGTGTCTGAGAACCCGGCCGCAACGATCTCCTGCAGCACTCGGACGTAGCCGCTGCGAAGATCTTCTTCGAGGAAGTCGCAGGCCTGAAGCCAGCGCTGGGATAGGGGCGCCCCGCTGGCGAACGTCGCCGCCTGGCGGGCCAGGAGCTTCGTGTTCTGATGATCCAGGAGCGCCAGCACGAGGCCTTGCTTCGAGCCGAAGTGGTAATGGATCTGACTGAGCGGCGAGCCGGCGGCCTGCGCCACACTGCGAGTCGAAAGCGACGCAAATCCGTCGCGGAGGAGACAGGTCTCGGCCGCTTCCAAGAGCCTGAGCTGGGCTCCCGCCCCATCCCGCCCGGCCGAGTTCGTAACGTCGTTCATCTTGACAGGTCCAAAGGTCCGGATCAGTTTCGGTCGATCGACCGAATTATGCAGTTTGGTCGCTGTGCGCAACCCCGGAGGTTATCGTGTCCCGCATTCTCTCCCTCGCCTACGCTCTGGTGAGCTATGTCTTCTTTCTTGTGGTGTTCCTCTACGCCATCGCCTTCGTGGAAGGCGTTGCACCGAAGGCGATCGACACCGGGCCGGCGTCACCGCTGCTCCCGACGCTGCTCATCAACACCGCGCTACTCGGCCTGTTCGCTGTGCAGCACAGCGTCATGGCCCGCCCGGCCTTCAAGACATGGTGGACAGCGTTCGTGCCGAAACCGGTTGAACGCAGCACCTACGTGCTCTTCGCCAGCGCCGCCCTAGGCCTTCTCATGTGGCAGTGGAGGCCGCTTCCGGAGCCGATCTGGTCGATTGGCGATCCCGCATTGCAGGCGGCGGTGACAGGCCTTTCGCTCGTGGGCTGGGGCGTGGTCCTTCTGAGCACGTTTCTGATCAGCCATTTCGAGCTGTTCGGGCTGAAGCAGGTGGTCGACCGGTTGCGGGGCCGAGCCGAGCAGGCGCCCGTATTCCGCACGCCATTCCTCTACAGCCTCGTCCGCCATCCCATCTATCTCGGGTTCCTGATCGCCTTCTGGGCGGCGCCGACGATGAGCCAAGGACACCTTCTTTTCGCGGTCGCGACTACGGGCTACATCCTGATCGGGATCTGGCTCGAGGAGCGCGACCTCGTCGGCGTCTTCGGCGCTCGATACGAAGCCTATCGCGAGCAGGTCCGCATGCTCCTGCCGCTGCCGCGCCGGTTGACCGGTGGCCCCTCGCCGACAGGATCATCCAAGGTCCGCTAACCCCCCTTTGCAGACGATGTCGCTTCATAGGTCGATCTGCTCCGACAGCGTCAGCGCATCGTCGACTTCAATGCCCAGATATCGAACGGTGCTATCCAGCTTGCGATGTCCGAGCAACAGCTGGCAGACCCTGATGTCTGCCGGTCTTCTTGTAGACGAGCGCTACCTTGGTTCGGCGCAGACTGTGGGCGCCGAAGCTTTCTGGATCCAACTCGATCATGTCGCTCAGCCGTCCGAGCCGCTTCAGGCCTGCGGCGATGTCATCGGGTCTGGTCGCGAAGGATTGCTCCCGAAAGCAGATCCTACTCCGGACTTCGGTGCACCCACTGCGCGTTTAGCCACTGCTTTGTCGTTCGCAACCATCGCAGCAGCCGCGGCCGCCTCAATGCCATGTAGACAACCAAGATTGTCTTCTTCGATAGGCTGACCTCGCTGCGCCACACTTCCCGTATCCCCGCGACCCTCAAAGCTCTTTGTTGGGCGCGACTGCGGTCCCAAACTTTGCTGATGCTGCCGGACCGGTAGTACTTGTGACACAGAATTTCGGGCACACGGACAAAGGTTCCGAGCAGCGACAGATGCAAGAGCCAAGTCCAGTCGGCGGAGTATTCGCCTTGGCTATTGGGCTTGATGCCGCCGCTTCGATGGAACGCCCATGCTCTGAACAGCCCACGGTTGGGAACCCACCAGCCAGGCGGTTGCGCCGCCATCACCAGGCCGCGAGCGAGGCTATCCTGCAATCCCGACAGGCGGTCGAAGCTACAGACAGCAGTCTCTCCGCTGACTTCGGTCACCTCCACATCGCTATACGACAAGACCGCACCCGGATTGTCATTCAATGCCCGTACCAGCGATTCCACGTAGGTTGGGTCGATGACGTCGTCATGGAACGCAAAGAACATCAACTCGCCCGTGGCGTTGGCCATTAGGTCGTTGGAATTTCTTAGCCACCCCAAATTGTGACTTCGACGCAGGATCCGAACATCGCCCCGGCTTCTTGCGAACGCCGAAACGAGCTCGAACGTCTCATCAGTCGAATTATCCTCGCCAACCAGAATCTCGAGGTTGTCCCAGGTCTGAGCGGCGAGACTGTCCAACGTGAGCGAAATGAACGCCGCCGAGTTGTAGCACGGTACGAGAGCAGTGACCTTCGGTCGCCAGTCAGACCGCTCGTGAGTTTGTCGTGCAGCCATCTAATCTTCGCGGCCTTGTGGTGTCTCGTCGTCCATTCATTCAATCCGGCATATTTGCCTTGTTAGCTTCTCGGCGAGCCATGGCGCGGTCGAATACTTTCCCGTATCGATTGAAAGGTAGCTGCCCCGGCGGTTTATCCCGAATTGATCGCGGCGATGAATCGTAGCTTTCGGATCGCTGAGCGAACCGCGACCCTGTGCGAACACAAAGCCACCACGCAGCTGGAGCTCCTCTGCTTCGTCAAACATTCGAGAAACATTTGGTACAAGCTGGGTGATCCTGGCGCGAACGTCATCAATGATCTGCTGACGTCCGGAGGCATCCATCGCTGCCGGCGTCGCAATCGACAGTTCGCTGCTCTCTGCCAGGAGGCCGGCCGGGTACCACGAAATATAGAAGTTGCGTCCGTCGTAGTTCTTTATGTCGCCAAACGGACCGAGCGCCACGACCGCGCATCCCACATCGACTGGCCGCCTGGTGCGGCCGAACAGGCAAAGGCGGTATCGGTGCGACCAACCGGGAGTTGGCTCCAGGCCGGCTGTTCGATCGACAGCCAATCGCCCCTCCCAAAGGCAATTGACGACGACATCGAATGCGTCGCTTTCCTCTCCTTCGACCGCCACGCGCCATCTGCCATCAATCTCGTCCACCGGCCGTGCCGAAAGGATTTTGGAGGCCATTCGCAACGTGATGTTTGGTTCGCCCTTGAGTACCTCGCATAGCCTGTCGGCAATCCATCGCGTGTTGACGGATCGCTCCGGCACCTTGAAGCCGCCGACGATTTGCTCAGAGTCCGTGACGTCAGCCAGCTCCTGTTTCGAGAGCCTTCTCGATCGCGCCGCCGATACATCTACGAGATAGTTGGATGCGTCCGCATGGTCATGCAGCAAAGCATCCACGCGTTCAAAAGTTCTCCCCAGCGCCTCGGCGCCGATGATTGAGTCGCGATGAACCAGATAGATGTCATCCGCAAATGTTGTGTGTTCCACCAAGTTGTTTCCGATCAACTCGGAGACAAGTGTGCCGAATTGCAGTCCGCCAGAGACGAGGTGTTTGGCGGTAAGCAACGAAGGATCGGCCCCGTAGAGATAGCCGAGGTGAATTTTGCCCTCGTTCCAGCGGCTGGCACAGGCCACCGGCTCATTCTCCTTGTCGAAAAGCGAAACTGCGTAGCCTCTGCGCGACATCGTGATGGCAAGGCTCGCGCCCATGATGCCGGCACCGAGAATGGCTATTCTGCCACGAACCGCTCTCACTCGCAGATGGCTCCTTGGAGCAAATCGCGGCCGCTTCGTTCCTGTTGCATCAATCGAAACCTGCCGCCGTCACGTAACTTTCAGGGTCGTATTCGGTATCGCAGAAAACAATCATGGCCGGGTTCTCGCCCTCGTAGGTCTGGCGTGCCCATACTGAGGATTCGACCAGAATAGCGCGGTTCACCGGAGTGAGAATCATCCGCTCAACTTGCTTTTGATAGCGAAATTCAATGCTGATTTCACCGGACAGCTGCATCAGCAATTGGCGACCCGAGCGGTGAGCGTGTCCACCCCGAGAAGTGCCTTGTGGCGCAGTGACGACGAACGCTCTGACAGGATGGAAGCTGTAGCTGCCGAACTGGATAGCAGTTAACATTCCCCTGGGATCAGAATGCATGGTGGTGGCGATCTCGACGACCTTGCCGTCGAAGAGTGTTCGATGATGCATCACGCAAGCCCTGCCACACGCGCTGGTTAGGATGCAATTTAGAAGACCGTCTTTTACAAAACGGAAACAAGTAGATCACTTGAACTTCATTTTGGCAGGCGGATCGCCAAGATCTGCCTTGCTTGACTTTGGAGCGGCGCTTTCACATGCCCATCGCTCGGCGGAAACACGGCGATCAGTTGGACCTGAGGCGACAGTTGACGCAGGAATTGAAACTGATGGATGACCCAAGGTCTGCTTTTGGCTGATTCCGTTGAATAATGCGGTGTGAGGCTGCGGTGGTGAGCCGGGGCGCGCGGCGTTGGCCGCCCCTCAGGCATTGCTGGGCTCGGCGGCGGGATGAGCTTGGCGAGCTTCCGAAGGTTTTGGGCGGTGGCGGCGAGAAGGAACTCGTCACAGGCGCCATGGGGACCGCGGAGGCGAAGACGGTCGAGTTTCAGGATCCGTTTGCGCAGGCTAACGAATTCACCACGCGCGCGCGGAAAGAGTGTCAACCAGGTCCCGCATCACCGTGATGGACCAAAAAATGTCTCGCTACTTTGTAACCTACCACCTCCGCGCCCCGGGCCGGAACTAGGAACCCCTGTGGGCGCAACTCCGCGCCTGGGGCGCCGCTCGCATTGCCGAGTCGGTCTGGGCTTGAATGGCCCGGGCCCGGCCACGGCGATCCGCGACGTCCTGCGCCGCGTCACGGACGATAACGACCGTCTGGTCGTGATCGAGATCGCTCCGACCGCCAAGTGGGTGACGCACAACGCGATGCCTGAAAGCGTGAAGCGCATCGAGCGCGTGACAGCCTAAACCAAAGTCCCTGCAGGTCCCGACAGGCCCTGCAGGATTTCCCGGAATAGTCCCTAACTTTGTTCCGGCTAAGTTCACGCCGGGACCGTCACCTCCCCGCCAGCGGCGGCAATCTAACGAGCGCGAACCTTGCGCACTATCAACTGACGTTGACCGCGACCCATGAAGCCGAAAGGCAGCTAGGCGCCAACAGCGGACATCACCTGGGTGTCAAATTGCAGAACTTGGAAACCGGGCCGGGCATTGCGCCCGCGCACGACAGCGCTTGCGATCAAAGTGACGCGCCCGTCATTTTTGCCTTGCCGAACATTGTTCCGAGCGCGAGAAATGTGCCAGCGGGTCGTCCAAGACCCCGCCTTAGGGAAGGATTACCGCTATGAGCGAGAGCGCCATTTCGGACGCGCCCGCGGTCAAGACTGTCCGTGACGAGGTCTATTCTCAGCCGATCGAGACTCTCAACGTGGCCAAGTCCTCGCTCTTCGCGGCGGACGCCATGTGGCCGTACTTCGAGCGACTTCGGGCGGAGGACCCTGTCCACTGGACGCCCGCCACCGACTTCGAGCCGCACTGGGATGTCACCCGCTACGACGACATCATGGCGGTCGACACCAATCACGAGGTGTTCTCCTCCGAAGGCGGTATCAGCCTGGGTCCCAGCGAAGAGATGATCGCCAAGCTGGTGGCCAGCGGCGCCCAGATGACCGGCGGCCCCTTCGGCGGTCCCACCGGCGGGCCCACCATGTTCATCGCAATGGACCCGCCCAGGCATGACGAGCAACGCAAGACCGTCAGCCCGGCGGTCGCGCCGCACAACCTGACGATCATGGAGCCGCTGATCCGCGAACGCGCCGGGGCGATCCTCGACAGCCTGCCGATCGGCGAGCCCTTCGACTGGGTCGACAAGGTCTCGATGGAACTCACGGCCATGACCTTGGCCACACTGTTCGGCATGCCGCAGGAAGATCGCCGCAAACTGACCCGCTGGTCCGACACGGTGATGTCGCGCCCCGGCGACGGGGTCGTCGAGACCTGGGAAGAGAAGCGCGCCGAGATGAGCGCCTATGCCGGCTATTTCCTGAACCTATGGGCCGAGCGCAAGCTCAACCCGATCGACGGCGACATGGTCTCCATGCTGGCTCACGGCGAAGCCACCAAGGACATGAACCAGTTCGAATACCTCGGGAACATCATCCTGCTGACGATCGGCGGCAACGACACCACCCGCAACACGATCTCCGGTTCGATCTACGCCCTCAACAAGTTCCCCGACCAGTACGATAAGCTGCGCGCCAATCCGGATCTGGTCCCGTCGATGGTGTCGGAAACCATCCGCTGGCAGACGCCGCTCGCCCACATGAAGCGCACGGCGACGCAGGACTATGAGTTGGGCGGCAAGACCATCAGGAAGGGCGACAGCGTCGTCATGTGGTACGTCTCAGGAAACCGGGACGACACGGTCATCGACCGGCCCAACGACTTCATCATCGACCGTCCTCGCCCCCGTCAGCACCTGTCTTTCGGCTTCGGTATTCACCGCTGCGTGGGCAACCGCCTGGCCGAGCTGCAGCTGAAGATCATCTGGGAAGAGATTCTCAAACGCTTCCCCGACATCCAGGTGCTCGAAGAGCCGCAACGGGTCCCGTCGACCTTCGTCAAGGGCTACAAGAGCTTGCAGGTGATCATCCCCCGCAGGCTCTAGAAGGGCGTACCACGGCTCTTGCTCCTCAACGCTTCAGCCCGCTAGCGGACCTCACCTGTTCAGCAAAGCGCCCCAAGCCGAAGGTTCAATCCCCTCCGGCACATCCGAATTGATCATCGGACTTCGCCAGTCCGCCAGAAGGAGACGGTGGCGCCGCTTCCATAGCCCGACGTTGGATGCACCGGATTCGAGTTACTAGGCCCGACCCTTCACGGTCGCCCTACAACCGAGGGTCAAGGGCATCTCTGCGCCGCCTCGCTACTCCGTCGCCATCCTTGGATCACCGGCGCCCAGGCGGCCAGCCTCGAGCCAATTCGCCAGCGACGGGCTGAACTCGGCCTTCACCCGCGCGTCGTATGCGGCCAGATCGGCGGGTGCGAAGGCGTCACGCCAGCGACCGTTCGAACCCTTGTTCAGGAACCGGTCGGAGCCGCCATCCCAGAGCATGCTGGCGGCCGGCAGCAGCGCCTGGCCGTGCTGCTTCATCGTCTCGAACCTGGCGCCGTTCACCAGCAGAGGCCAGAGCGCCTCTTCGATGTCGATGTCGAGGAAGGCCGCGATGCGGCGCATCTCGCCTTCCAGGTCTGCCTTCAAGTCGGCGTAGTGCACGAGCAGCAGATTTGGCTCACGTCGGGCCGACCAGAAGCTGTTCTCGACGTGGTAGAAGCCGCATCCGGCGTCGCCCTGGTCACCGCCGTCCCGCACCCACTCATGAAAGAACTGCGCGGCGTCGCGCGGAGCGCGCGGATAGGGATCGCCAAATCTCTCGTCGGCCACGGAGACGTCATCAAGCATCGCCAGCGCCTCTGGCGTGAAGTTGGCGAGGTGGTTGTGGAGCGAGAGCGCCGCGTCACGCCCGTCCCGCGCCACGTGAATGAACTTCACGCCCGGGTGGATCGGCAGGGCGTCGAACGGCAGATGGCTCTTGAAAAAGCGTCGGTGCGTCTGCGCCTCGGCCCGGGACAGCACCTCCTCGATCGGCCCGAAAATTCGCATGTCGGGCCAGGGCGACAGGTCCCAGATCGACGTCGGCTCAGCGCTTTTCATGACCAGCATCGCGACGATGCGCTGGGTCCAGGTCGTGCCGCACTTCGAGTAGGTCGCGATGACGATATCGTCCGGCCTGGGCTGGTAGCCCGCCCACCGCTCGCTGTCGAAGACCCGCGAGCGAACGGCGCGGCGCGGCGCGGTCAAAAGCTCCGGCACATCATCCTCCGTCGATCACTGTTCGCAGAACAGTGGACCGCCAGCGGCGAAGCGCAAGCCGGATTTGCGCCGGCGTCGGATTCGGGCGAAGTCAGGAACGCCCTGCGCCATGAAGCGCCAATGGGACTAGTGCGGGAAGTGGCTTTCGCAGATCAGCGATGAAGGTCGGCTTTCCGCGCGGTGACCGATGCCGGATTTGGACCCTCACCGGAGGTTCCGAGAGGCCGCTTGGCGGGGGCCGCCCCTGGCGTTGCTAATTGTACCTGCCGGCCTGGTCGGGTGGATCCGGGGTCCTGCCGGACAGCCGGTTCCGCACCCGGAACGCCACAAGGGCCGCGAGGGCCAGCACCGGAAACACCAGCCCGCCCGGGGCCGGAAACAGCATCCATCCCGCACCGAGCCCAAAACCGCCCAGGCCCGCCGCCATCAGCCCGGCCAGCAGAATGTTCGGCGCCGCATGGCCAGCGGCGGCGGCCAGCCAGGTCCCGGCCCGTTCCTGCAGGGTGGTGAGGAGTTCGCGGTAGATCAGGCAAGAGACGACGAAGGCTGCGATCATCGCCGGCGGCCCGGCTTCCAGGTCCGGGAACAGGCCGACCCGGAACCACACCGGGATGAGGTGCCACGCGGCCCAGACGAGACCCAGCAGCAAGACGCCCCACCGGCGGCCATGCGCGCGGGTCGCCAGGGCGACGCCAGCGGCCGCCCAGCCCAGTTCTTCCAGCAGGCTGGTCAGCGCCGAGATCACCGCAGCCAGCGCCACCGCCCCGGGGGTCGTTGCAGCCGCCTGGAACTGGGCGGCGCCGAAAACCAGGGCGACGGCCACTGCCCCGGTCGCCACCAGCACCGTCACCGCGGCCGCGACTCCGACGCGGCCCCAGTTCGCGGCACCCCGGCCCCGGTCGTCTACGCCCATGTTGAGCGCAAGGCCGAATGCCGCCGGTCCAAGTATCAGGGCCAGCTTTCCAAGGTCGGTCGCGTGCGGGTCTCCGGCGGCCATCAGCAGCGCGGGCGCGCCCAGCACCAAGACCACGAACACCCAGAACCTGATCCCCGCCCACCCCATGGCGCCAAGCTCCACCTTCCGCGCCGGCCGTCAAGCGGAAGGCCTTAGGCAGTGCGGCGGCGACGGGATCGGTATCGCCCGCCCGACCGCATGACGTCTCTACATGCGCGTCGGCGGCCGCCGCCTGGCGGAGCGGGTGGGCCTCGTCCGGACACCGCTCCACCCCGGGCCAAGGTCTTCTACCCACCCGACTCCGCGTTCCGACGTCTGCTAGTCGGCTCAGATGCTAGCTTGACCGTCGGTTACGACAGCCTTTTGCGTCCAGGCGCGAAGCAAGTCGCGCTGCTATTGAACTTCAGCCAAGTGGACGATCCTCTTTGCCTCCACATCTCGCCTCGCCACACTATCTGCAGGAGACGATGGCCGTGACGATTCTGCAGGACCTGGCGAGGCAGTGCGGGCTGAAGCCGGCATCCGAACTCGACCCGCGCGTCGAGCCGCGAACCTCGCCGCTGCCTTACTCGGCGCCGATCCCCGCTCCCGATTTCGTCGTCATTGACGTGGAGACCGCCTGCCACCGCGCCTCCAGCATCTGCCAGATCGGCATCGTCGGCTTCTCCGGCGGCCGAGAGGTATTCGCCTACGAGACCCTGGTGGACCCGCAGGACGCTTTCAGCCCTTTCAACATCCGCCTGCACGGTATCGGTCCGGAACGCGTGGCCGGCCAGCCCAACTTCCCCCTCCTCTATGGCACGCTGCTGGAACACCTCGGGGGCCGCGTCACGGTCGCCCACTCGAACTTCGACCATGGCGCGCTCTCTGCGGCCTGCCGGATCGCCGGCCTGCCGATGATCCGCAGCCGCTGGCTCGACAGCGTGAAGGTCGCGCGGCACGCCTGGCCCGACCTGCCGACCCATAGACTCAATGCGCTGGCCGGCCATCTTGAGCTCGAGCACAAGCACCATGACGCCCTCAGCGACGCCCGTGTCGCCGGCTGGGTGGTCATCCGCGCCATGGAGAAGACCGGCCTCGACATCGCCGGCTATCTGGCCGCGCCCTGGCGCGGCGAAGCCCCCCGTCGCCGCCGCCCCACGCCAGCGGCCAAGGGGCCGCTCGCCGGCGAGCGGGTGGCGATCATCGCCTCCCCCCACAACATCGAGCTGCCCACCGAGATCGCCATCGCCGGTGGGCGGATCATGGCGAGCGTCGGCCGGACCACCACGATGCTTGTGGTCGCCGGGACGCGGCCTTTCTCACCTGGTGTCCGGACCACCGCCAGTTTCCTGCAGGCGGAGGCTTTTGCCGCGGAAGGCGGGAGCATCACCATCCTCACGGCGGAAGAGCTGCGAGATCGGATCGCGGCGGCCGCCTCAGCGTAAGCGGACCTGAGCGCCGGCCCGGATCTGGCCAAAGCGGCCCGCTGCCAGAGGTCGTCCTTGCGCCATTGGCGGAAGTTGGGCGCCAGCCTCAGAGCAGACCTACCCCGACCGCGTCCGCCCGAAGGCCGATCCGGGGCCGCGCCCCCGGTCCCAGCCCCAGGTCCGCCCCGACGCCTGGGCCTCGCCTGAAATAACCCAAGGCCTTACTGGACTTTTCCTTGCCCGACCCTTGGCGCCGCCGATAAGACACCCCTGGCGGGGATGGCTTACCATGTTCGACGAACGCGAAGTGCGGGAGGGGCGGCCGGTCCTGATCGACCTGTCGCGCGAACCTGCCTTCGCCTTGGCAGGCCTCGATGTCGCCCCGGCCAGCCGCGAACTGATCTCCCCCACCGGCTCCGAACTCCTCCAGCCGCGGATCATGCAGGTGCTGGTGGCGCTCGCCCGCCGCCGCGGCCAGGTGGTCTCCCGCGACGACCTCACCGATGCCTGCTGGGGCGGTCGCGCGGTGGGCGAAGACGCTATCAACCGCTGCATCCAGGCCATCCGCCGCCTTGCCGAGGCCCATGGGGGCTTCGAGGTCCAGACCATCCCCAGGGTCGGCTACCGCCTGACCGAGACGACCGCCATACCGCGATCCGCCGGAGAGGCGCCCACCGCCGAGCCCCGCGCCGAGCGCCGCCACCTCACCGCCCTCTCCTGTGGCCTCGCCCGCCCGGCCGCCCCGGACGCGGTGGACCCGGAGGAATGGCGCGCTGTCGTCCAGCAGCATCGCCTCGCCGTCGCCGAGGACGTCGCCCCCTTCGGTGGCTACGCCACCCGCGGCCAGGGCGACAACCTCACCGTCTATTTCGGCTATCCCGACGCCCAGGAGGACGCCGCCGAGTGCGCGGTCCGCGCCGGCCTCGCCATCGCCGAACGGGCGCAGGCGACCTATGCGTCCGAGCCGGAAGACCTCCGTCCCGCGGTCCGCATCGGCGTCCATGCCGGTCTCGTCCTCGTCGTCCGCAACGGAGATGAGCTGGAGTTCGTGGGCGAGGCGCCCGACGTGGCGCTGCAGATCCAGATCGCCGCCGCCCGCGGCGCCCTGATGGTCACCGACGCTGTCCGCGCCCTGGTTGCGGGCCAGTTCCTGATCGAGCCCCCCGGACGCGAGGGCCTGACCGGCGCGCTGCGGGTCACCGGCGCGACGCCGGCCGCCCGACAGCTCCCCCGCTTCGCCCACCGCGATCTGAGCCCCTATGTGGGCCGTGAGGACGAGCTGCACCTCCTGGCCGGCCGCTGGCGCAAGGTGCAGCGCGGCGAGGGCCAACTGGTCCTGCTCACCGGCGAGCCCGGCATCGGCAAGACCCGCCTGGTCCAGGAGTTCCGCCGGCGGATCGCCGGCGATCCGCATCTCTGGGTCGAGAGCGGCGGCGAGCGGCTGAACGCCAGTACGCCGTTCCATACCGTCGCCCGGATGCTGGACAACGTGATCCGCTGGCGTGGCGACGAGACCCCGGCCCAGCGGGTGGAGGAGCTGGAACTGGCCCTGGCGCGCAGCGGCCTCGACCTCGCCGAGGCCATGCCCCTGGTGGGCGAGCTGCTCGGCCTGGAGGTCCCCGAGACCTATCCGCCCCTGGCCCTGGCCCCCGACCAGAAGCGCCGGCGCCTGTTGGCCTGCCTCACCGCGTGGGTGTTCAACCTGGTCCGCAACGAGCCCCTGGTCATCGCCCTCGAGGACCTCCAGTGGACCGATCCATCCTCCATGGAGGTGCTGCTCTCCCTCGTCGAGCAGGGCGCGCTTGGCCCCCTCATGCTGGTCTGCACCGCCCGGCCGGAGTTTCGTCCTGCCTGGGCCTTGCGCGCCCACCACGTCCAGGCGCCCCTCGACCGCCTCAGCCGCGAGGAGACCCGCTCCCTGGTGCAGCAGATGGCCGTCCATTCCCCCTTAGGCGAGGAGGTCGTGGACACGCTCATCGGCCGCACGGACGGGGTGCCCCTGTTCGCCGAGGAGCTTACCCGCCTGATGCTCGGCCGTCAGGGCCGCGCCGCCCCCCGGGACATTCCCGCCACCCTTTACGACTCCCTGCAGGCCCGCCTGGCCCGCACCGGCCGCGCCGCCCTGTCGGCCCAGCTCGGCGCCGTCATAGGCCGGGAGTTCTCCCACGACCTGATCGCCGCCCTCTCGCCCCTGCCGCCGGGCGAGCTGCAGACGGACCTCGACGCCCTCGCCGACGCCGAGCTGATCTATGTCCGCGGCGTCGCCCCTGGAGCCAGCTACCAGTTCAAGCACGCGCTCATCCTCGACGCCGCCTATGGCGCGCTCGCCCGGGACCGTCGCCGGGAGTTGCACGCTCAAGTGGCTCTCACGCTCATCGAGGGGTTCCCCGACCTCGCCAAGGGCCAGCCTGAGCTGCTGGCCCGCCACTGGGCCGAGGCCGGCGAGCCTGCCAAGGCGGTGGACGCATGGGTCGAAGCCGGCAACCTGGCCTGCGGGCGCCACGCCTACCGCGAGGCGATCCAGAGCTTCGAACAGGGCCTCGCCGCCATCGAGGCGTGGGAGCCGTCCGCCGCCCGCACCACCCGAGAGCTGGAGATCCTGGTCCTCCTGAGCGAGGTCGTCGGCGTGGTCCACGGCCACGCCAACGCCGAGTACGCCCTGCTCAGCGAGCGCATGGCCGACGCGGCCGAGCGCACCGGTGACATGCAGCAGGTCGTCTTCCAGATGCTCGGCCGCTACGTCGCCGCCCTGATGTCGGGCCAGCATTTCAAGGCTCGCGGCCTGGCCGACCAGTTCCTGGAGCTCGCCCGTCGGGAGGGCGGCGACACCAGCCTGCGCATGGCCTACATGGCCCAGATCAGCAGCCGCCATGCGGTCGGCGACATGGCCGGCTCCGAGGCCTTCATCCCGGCCTGGACCGAGGTCTTGGCCCGCGCCGGCCCGAGCTCCTTCCTGGGCGAAAACAGCGCCGTCTACGGCGTCGGCGTCGAGACCGCCTACATGCTGGGTGGCTTCGACCTCGCCCGGCGGCGCGCCGCGGCGTTCATCGACACCAATGAGGCCACCGGCAGCCCCTTCGAGGCCGCCACCGCCCTCCAAACCGCCGCATGGCTGGAGATCCTCCTGGAGGCGCCCGCGGCCGCCGCCGAGCTCGCCGGAAGGGCCCTGGTGATCGCCCGGGAGAACAATTTCCACACAGCCAACCAGATCAACATAATCCTGGCCTTCGCCGCCGCCCTGCAAGGCGACGCCGGTCGCGCGCTGCCGATGGCCGAGGGCGCCTTGGAGACCTGGTCCGGCGGCGGCTATCCGCGCCTGCCGGAGGCCCGCCGCGTCCTCGCCCAGATCCGCGGCCTGGCCGGCGACACCGCCGGGGCCCACGCCGGCCTCGACGCGGTTTGCGACACCCCGGCCGACAATCTTGCGGTCGGCGCCGCCCACCGGATCGCCCGTGGCGACCTGCGCCTCGCGCTCGGTGAACACGAGGCCGCCGAGGCCGACCTGCGAGCCGCCCTCGACCTTGTGCGGCCACACGGGATCGTAGCTCTGGAGTTGCGCGCGGCGCTGCCTCTGGCGCGGTCCCTAATCGCCCGCGGCCGGACCGCCGAGGCCCGCGCCCTGCTCGAACCGGTCTGCGCCGCCTTCGAAGGCCCCTTGGAGACCCCGACCTTGCAGGCCGCCAGGGCGCTTCTCGACCAGTTGCCGTAACCGCCCGACACCGGTCAGTTACGGCTTGGGCACACAAATCGGCCCGGGATCGGCGATAGATCGGCTCCCGATCCTGTCGGCCGAGCGCGGGTGAGCGCTCTCTCCATCTCGTCAACGGCGCCCGCAGCGCCGCATCAAAAAACGAGACTGAGAGGAACCTCGCCATGTCCATCAAGATCATCGCCATCGCAACCCTGGCCCTCGGCTGCGCCACCGTCGCCCACGCCGCCCCGCCCCTGACCGGCCCGGTCTCCGGTCCCAACGCCGACCGCGAAACCGTCACCCTCAGCGTGCCGATGGAAGGACTCGATCTGTCCAGCCCGCGCGGCGCCAAGATCGCCCTGGCCCGCATCCACCAAGCCGCCGCCAATGTCTGCGGCGCCATCCCGAACCCCGCCTCGCTGGCGGCCGGGAACGCGCAACGGGCCTGCCTGAAGACCACCGTCGACACCGCGGTCGTCGCCGCCAACAACCCGATGATCACCTCCCTGCACACGCCGGCCAAGGCCTCGCGCCTGGCCTCGTCCCGTCGATAGGGCGACGCGCTTCACCCGTATCGTTTCCAGGTCTCGCGCGCGGTCGCTCCTGCGCCGCCGCGGGCCTTCTTCCTGAGACGAGGCCTCCCGTGCCCGACGCCGCCCTGGCCCGGATACCACGCGCCCCACCCCTGGAGGGCGTGGCCGCCCGCGCCACCCTGACCGAGATGGCCCGTTGGGCCTGCGCGGTGCTCGACGCCGACCGCCCCCGGAACCAGGCCACCGCGCGCTCGGCTTCCTGGGCCCGGCAGATGGCCGCCTTGACCCTGTTCCTGGAGCACCGCCTCGCCGCCCCGCGCGAAAAGGCCCTCGCCATCGCCGCCCGCGAGATCGCCCTTCGGTGGGCGCTTACTCCCGGAAGCGTCAAGAAGAACCGCTCGGAGGCCCGCGCCATTCTCGACTTTGGCTGGGACGGCGCCCCGCCCAAGCCACACAGCGCCGTCCAGCCCAATGACCTGCTGCACGACCTGGTGGCCGGTATCGCCGTCATCCGCCTGGCCGACATCCGCCGGCGCCGCGCCGCGGCCCTGCGCGGCGTCCGCGGCGGCCGTCCCGCCGCCACCCAGATGCGCGTACTCACCCTGGTCCGCCGTCTCCGCGCCGAAGCCGATACAAATCCTGCCTGCGCCCAAGAGGTCGAGGCCATCAGGATGGAGCTGGCGGGCTGATACGCCGACGCCAGAGCGTTCCAGGGTCGGATGACATCAGCTGAACCGCTGAAGAAGGCTCCAATTCGAATGCCTCAGGCGTGACAACCGATATCGCTCACACGTTCGGCTGTCACGCTCGACCGGACCGCCCCATCCAGGCGCGTATTCATGCGACGTGCGAGGTCGCCATGTCCGTTCCGATAAGTCCGCCGCCGGCCCTGGGCTCTGGCCGTCAGGAACTGCCCGCCTATGTGGCCAACGGCCTGATCGGGGCTGCGGGTGCCAGGAGATCTCGGTGGAGCTGGACGGCGGCTGTACTCTGGGGCTGCGGGCCATCGTCGATGCGGGCGGGGCGGCGCATCCGCCTGCGCCAGATCGCCAGCGTGATTCCCAAGGCGATGCACCAGGCGTCGGATCAGCAGGCTGTTCGCCTGGCCGCCAAGGCGCGCAGCGACGGGTTCGAGGCCATCCGAGCGGGCAACCGCAAGGCCTGGGACGAGATATGGAAGGACCGCATCCGGCTGGAAGGCGCCGGGGAGGCGTGGCAGGGGCTGGCGGACGCGGCCAAGGCCCTCCTCGACTATCGCGGCAGCCCCATGTTGTTGGCGCTGTACGGCGCCTGGGCGGCGCGGGCCGGCGACCGCCAGCTGTCGCTGAAGCTGCTGGACGACGGCTATGGGCAGTTGCGCCGAGCGGTTCCGCCAGACCCTTGAGTACCGCTCCGACCGGTTCCCGTGCGGCCCGGGCTGGGCCTGAATGGACTTGCGGTCGGCCGCATCGTCACTGGCGATGGATGGAAGGGCTCGATTGGCGCCCTTGGCCCCGCAAAACCCCGCCGACCCGATTGTCGAGAGGTCGCCAGACAACTATAAGTAAAGCGAATTATGATAGGTTAAGCTTCTTGTTTTCGCACAACCTGTCGGCGCAACACCAATGTAAAACCTTGTTAGAAACCCTACTGACTACTTGATCGATTCGAATATTGACCATCAGTATTTTAAGCGTAAGTTGCTGACAGACCAATCGCATCCAATCGACATTCTACCGATTGGATGGGGCAATTGCCGCTGCTGTCACCGCTGTCGGCGGGTTCCGAAAGACCTTGCGTTCTTCCGGCGACAACCTGTCACGGCGCCACTCCGGCAATCTGGGCGGGAGAACAAGAATGTTGAAATCTTACGCCGCCGGCGTGGCTTGCCGGCAAGCCACGCGACTGAAGCGTTTGCGACCTAGCGCCCGGGCGGACGTCTAAGCCCAGCCCAGGCGCCTTCACCACCAACATCGCCTGACTCCGCGGCCAGCGCCCCTGAGCCGCCGTGGATGAGGCGCGTCCTGAAACTCGCGAGGTCGGGAGATCTTCGCACGGAGAGGCGTCATGCCCACGAACAATGAAACCCTGCTCAGTGTCACTGGTCAGGTCACGCACGACGAAAGCAACGGTCTTCAGACGACGAACATCGCCTCGGCCTTCGAGGATAACAACGATCAGGACGTCTTGAACCTGACCGCGCTCAACGCCGCAGCGCCGGCGCTCTATAGCCGGCTGTTCTCGGCGGCGGGGCTGAACCTGACGCCGCCGGCAACCCCGCCGAGCAGCCAGGGCGGACAAGGGCAGGCCGTCGCCCAGGTGATCACCGTCACCAACGGGGCGGGCCTCAACGATCTGAAGTTCACCGATGCGAGCGGCAATCCGCTCAACGGCGCGGCCAGCGACCTGAACACCCTCGATGGACACGCGATCTTCCTCTACACCGACCTCAACAACAACATCGTGCTCGGCAAGTACGACAGCGACGCCAACGGTTCGAACGACGCCGTGGCCTTCGCCCTGGCGCTCGAGGAACTGAAGAACGCCAGCAACGTGGTGACCGGCGGAAAGATCTGGGTCGTCCAGTTCACGCCGCTCGATCACGGCGCCAACGCTAGCCCGGACAACGTGGTCGACCTGACCAACAAGCTCTATGTGACCGCGGCTCAGGAGCTGCTGTTCGAGAACTTCGACGACGCGCCGGCCAACCAGAACGCCTGGACCGCCGTGGACAACAACAGCGCCACGACCACCGACGTGCAGTTGCTGATCACCGGCCTTAACCTCGTCCCACAGGCCAAGAGCAACGACAACTACGGTGACTCGGTGAACACCCGCGCCACCAGCCTCGGCAGCAACAACCAGGCGCTCAACAACGGCGAAGCCCTGCGCTTCGACACGGTCATCGGCATCACCGTGCCGATCGGCAACACCGCGGCCGACTTCACGCAATCCATCCAGTACCAGGACCATGTCGAGGTGACCGGCCTGGGCGTGCAGGTCGTGCAGACCACGCCTTCAGGCCCGCAGACCATCCAGGTCTCGATCTTCGACGTGGTCGCCGATACCGCCCAGGGCAACGCCTACGTCAACGGCCTTGAGACGGTCGCCGGCGGTGATCCCAACAACCTGCGCAGCAACATCGGCTCAGTCGAAATCCGCAACGCGGCCAACCAGACGATCGAGTGGAGGGCGCTCGACGGAACCCTGCTCGGCGGCACGGACACCAATATCGCCTTCACCTTCGCCACCAGCACGGATGGGGCGGACGGCCCCGCGGCCGGCGCCGAGATGAACCAGGTGACCGTGACAAACATCACGGTGGGCATGCAGATCGTCGTCCGCAGCGCCGCGGGCGAGGTGTTCGACCGCATGGTCGTCAAGAATGTCGGCTCGGGCGCCTTCGACCTGGGCGGCGTGCGCATCCTCGACGCCTTCACAGACACCGACGAAGTCGGCTCGCAGGTCAATTTCGAGGACGATGGACCCAATGTCGCCCTGGCGCTTAGCGGGACCCCGTCCATTCAGGTCGACGAGAGCACTCTCAACACCTCGGCGTCCGACTCCGGGACCAGCTTGTCCCCCACCACCAGCTTCGGCGTGGATGGCGACGGCGGCTCGACCTATTCGCTCGTGGACCCGGCGGGCATCAACAGCGGCCTTGTGGACACGCTGAGCAACCTCCCGGTGAAGCTCGGCCTGGACGGCGCCGACGTGATCGGCTTCCTCGACAACGACATCGATAACGCATTCTCGGTCGGTGACGACGAGGTGTTCCGGATCAGCATCAATTCCATCACCGGCGAACTCACCCTGAACCAACTTCGGGCGCTGGCGCACACCGACGATCAGGACCCCGACGATTCCGTCAACATGGTCGCCGGAAAGGTCTTCGCGAACCTGCAGGTCACGGACGGCGACGGCGATACGGCCAACAGCTCGGTCGACATCAGCCAGATCTTCAAGTTCAAGGACGACGGACCGACCACCACCGTCTCTGCGAACGCCACGCCACTGCTGCAGACCGACGACACCACCCTGACCACCGACGACACCGACACTGATCCCTATGTGGCGTCCCCGAACGACGACGGCGGGGCGGACGGTCAGCCGACCTCGACGGTCCTGGCCTACAGCCTGGTGGACGTCGCGGCGGGCGCCGCCACGGGCCTGTTCGACACGCTCGACGGCGGCGCGATCGTGCTCGACAAGATCGGGACCGACCTTGTCGGCTATGTGAACAAGGCCGGCGGCGCCGACTTCGGGGCCGGAGACCTGGAAGTGTTCCGCGTCGGCATCGACGGCGGCACCGGCCAGGTGACGCTCGACCAGAAGCGCGCGATCAAGCACGACGACGGCGCGGAGGACAACAACGACCACCAAGAGAGCAATGATGAGACCGACGGCGATCCCGACACGGTCCTGCAGCAGCTCTCGGGCCCCTATATCCAGGTGGTGGCGACGGTGACCGACGGGGACGGCGACAGCTTCACCACCCCACCCTCGCTCGCCACCCTGACGATCAACTTCCTCGATGACGGGCCGACCGCCCCGACCCTGGCCGCCGCGGCGGGCGCCAGCGTCACCCACGACGAGACGGCGGGATTGCAGGCCGACACCGACGTCGCCGGCTCAACCCTGGCCAGCGGGACGACCATCGCCTCGCGGTTCAGCCCCCTTCTGCCCCAAACCGGCGATCCCGATGTGGCGGCCAAGGACAGCATCGCTATCGGCTTCGCGCGATCCGGCGTCGCCTTGACGACCGCGTCGGGCGGCGGCTTCGGCTCCGACGGCCCCGCCGGGGCCAGCACGAGCTACGCGCTCAGCACAAATGGCGGCCTGTCAGGGGCCCAGGCCACCGACGGCTCGGACATCTACATGTTCGCGCAGGGCGGGCTGATCGTTGGCCGCGTGGGCAATGACCCCGCGGGCGCCGTCGCATTCGCCGTCGCCGTCAACGGCGCGACGGGTGAAGTCTATCTCGCCCAGTATCTCTCGCTGAAGCATTCGGACATCAACGCGAGCGACGAAAATATCCTCGAACCCAACGACGTCTTCGGCCTTAGCGCCGGGGCCGTGCAGGTGTCCACGACCTATACCGATGGCGACAACGATACGGCGACCTCGAATGCTGCCGACGTCAGCGCCCTGGTGCGGTTCCAGGACGACGGACCGACGATCACCGCCACCACCAATGGCCAGGCCGCGGCGACTCACGACGAAACGCCCGGCGTGCAGGCCGACACCGACGTGGCGGGGACTGCGATCGCCTATGGCGCGACCCAGATCCAGCAGCTGTTCGACACCGAGGTTCCGTCTCCCGGCGATGATCCGGACGTGACCGGATCAGGGCCCATCGGCTTTGCGCGCAGCACCAGCGGGCTGGTGACCGTCACCGGCGGAAGCGCGGGCTCCGACGGACCCGCGGCGACCGAGCTGACCTACGCGCTGACCACGGTGGATGGAACCGACTCCGGGGTGGACACCACCTCGGGCGTCAACGTCTACCTGTTCAACGGCGTCGGCGCGGCCTCCGGGCTGATCCTCGGCCGGGTCGGCGCCACCCCAGTCACAGCGGCGACCGGCGCCACCGCCTTCGCTCTGGCGACAAACCCCGCCAACGGCGAAGTGTTCCTCAGCCAGTATCTGTCGCTGAATCACCCCGATCCGACCCTGCCGGACGAGCCGCTCGCGCTCGCCACCGGATCGGTTTCGATGGCGGTCACGCGAACCGACGGCGACGGCGATAAGGCCACGGATTCCGACAACGACATCAGTCTGCAGATCCGGTTCCAGGACGACGCGCCGTCCAACTTCACGCCGGCGGCCATCGTCGCCGGGGACGCCGTGCAGAACCAGCCCGGCGAAGGGGCAGTCAAGGACCTCACCAGTTCAGGGGCGACCACCGCCCTGGCCAACCACACCGGCGCGGACGGCGCGGCCACGACTCTCCCGCTGACCTTCTTCGGAACCAACGGCTCGCAGCTGCAGGGCTCGATCGGAGCCGGCGCCGTGCAGGGGCTTACCGCTGACGGCCTGCCGATCACCCTGACGGGCTTTGGGACCGCAACGCTGACCGCGGCGACCACGGCCGGGAACGTGTTCACCGTGTCGCTCGATCCGGGCGCCGATACCTATACCTTCAGCATGCTGGGCCAGATCGACAATGGCGTCAGCGCGGTCAACCTGGACTTCGAGGGCCAGAAGCAGACGATCTACGAGTGGCTCAGCCTTGACGCGCCCGGCGACGATCCGGGCGATGTCGACGGCCCCGACGCCGGATCCACCATCGATCCGGCCGAGCGGGACGGCGACTTCGTGTTCACCGGCATCGCGCGCGCCGCTGTCGGCGGTCCCATCACCACCGGGCCCGGCGTGAACGCCACGGCGATCAATGTCAGTTCGACCGGGATCGGCGTAGGCAGCCAGTCCATCACCGTCGGAAAGGGGGCGTTCATCGACTTTGTGGAAGGCGCGCCGCGGACGCTTGACGGCAACACCTACTCGATCGGCCAGTTGGATTTCGACAACCACGTCACCTACAACAACGCCGGCTTCTCGGTGAGCCAACTGAAGCCGAACGTGAACACCGTGACGGACGTTCGGGTGAGCGTCTACGAGGAGGCTTCGGCCGACCCCGCCGACTCCGCGGCCGAGATCATCAATGACACCCCGGAGGCGATCACCCAGATCACCGTTCGCTCGGCCGGCGGCGTCAGCCATGTCTTCGCGGCCGACGGGTCCTTCAACTTCGGAGATCGGACCGTCAGCGTCGACTTCAGTCCCGCCAACGCACCTGGCGGCGCCGGCAACAGCTTCGTCGAGATCGACAACCTCGGCGACGACTACACCGTGCTCATCAAGACCGCCAACGGCTTCGAACGGATGCTCGTTGAGAACGCGGGCACGGGCAACGAAGGCTTCGACATCTCCGGCCTGACGATCGAGCAGTTCTCCGCTGGCGACCCCGTCCACCTGTCGTTCGACCTGCGGCTGAAGGACGGCGACGGCGACCTCTCCAGCGGATTGATCGGGGTCACCCTGACCTCCCCAGACGGCATCTTCTGATCTGAGGCGCAGGCATTTCGAGGGGGACGCGCGAGCGTCCCCCTTTCTTGTCCGCGACCGACCGCCGCAGGCCCGCCGGCCCGGGCGGCGCTAATCAAAGATTCATCCTGACCTGAGAGGCTTTCGGATCGGGCCTCCCGGCCGAGGCTCGCGTCGCCCTCGGGGATATCTCCCATGCGCCGCTTCGACGCCGCTTCGCCGGTCCAGCTCTCTTCGCGCCAGGCTGCGGGGCGCGGGCCATGACCCGGCGCAACTCGCTAAGCCCATGCGGGCATTCACATTTTCTGCAATCGGACCGAGGCCCGACCCGGCCTCTATGTCGCATTGCCGACACCGACCGGAGCACCCTAAGCGCTGGACCTGACACGCGCTTTACCCCGCCGACTGGAGACGAGCTTTGCCCCTGAGTTTCGAGGATGAGGGGCGCAACGCGCCTGCGGTTGAACTCGCGCCTCAATCCAGCCCGCTCGACGCTGACAGGTTCGTCGAAAATCCGCTCGCCACGGCGCTATCCACGCCCAGCGACGGCATGTTCGCCTCCGAGTGGCACCTGAGGAACACCGGCCAGACCGGCGGGACGGCGGGCATCGACATCAACGTCACCCGCGTGTGGGACGACTATACCGGACAGGGCGTCTCGATCGGGGTCTATGACGACGGGCTCGATTACCGCCATCTCGAACTCGACGGCAATTACGACGCCAGCAAGCAGCTGCTGGTCAATGGCGTGGTCAGTGACGCCCTGCCCGCCGGCTGGGGCGCCTCGAGCACCGGCGGCGACGTCCACGGCACGGCGGTCGCCGGAATCATCGCCGCCGAGAACAACGGCGTGGGGGTCGTGGGGGTGGCCTACGACGCCGACCTCACCGGCGTGGCCGTCCTACGTTCGTCCGCGCCGACCGACATGCTGACCGCGATCAACGCCATGGAACGGTTCGACGTGGTCAACGCGAGCTGGAGTTATGTCGGCAGCTTCGTGGCCAACTATTCCAGCGGCACGACCTTCTGGAACACCTTCTCGGCCGGGGTGACCGAGGCCGCCGACCTGGGACGCGGGGGCCTGGGCACGATCGTGGTCAAGGCCGCCGGAAACGGACGCGCCCAGGGGGACGAAACCAACTACGACAACTTCACCAATGATCGACATGTGATCGCCGTCGGGGGCATCGACCACAAGGGCATGGTCACCAGCACCAGCACGCCCGGCTCGTCGCTCCTCGTCACCGCGCCCAGCAGCAACGGATCGGTCTCCATCACCACCACCGACCTGTCCGGCGCAGGGGGGCAGACCGCGACGGACTACAGGACCGATTTCGCAGGCACCTCGGCGTCGACCCCCATGGTCAGCGGCGTGGTCGCGCTCCTGCTAGACGCCAATCCCGACCTGGGATGGCGCGACGTCCAGGAGATCCTCGTCCTCTCCGCCCGCCGGGTCGGCGGAGCCGGAGCGACGCCTTCCGGCTTCGAGGAATATCGCTGGGCGTACAATCACGCCGAGAATTGGAACGGCGGCGGGCTTCACTTCTCCAACGACTACGGCTTCGGGCTCGTTGACACCCTGGCGGCGATCCGAATGGCCGAGACCTGGGAAGCACGGAGTGTCTCGGCCAACGAAGTTTCCGCCGGCCGGTCGGCCAGTCCGAACGCCGCGATCCCCGACAAGAGCAACGAGACCGTGAGCTTTACCCTGAACCTGGGTGACACGGTCCGCATCGATCACGTCGAGCTCTATGTCGACATCACCCATCCGAACCGCGGGGACCTGAAGATCACCCTGACCTCTCCGGACGGAACCGTCAGCACGCTGCTGGATCGGCCGAAGAACGGCTCCGACACCACCGACAACCTGTCCTTCAAGCTCTCGAGCAACGCCTTCTGGGGCGAGACCAGCGGGGGCGACTGGGTGGTCACGGTCAGCGACGGCAAGAAGGGCGGCGCCGGGACGGTGAACGCCGTGACGCTGACGACCTTTGGCGACGCGTTGAGCGCCAACGACACCTACATCTACACGAACGAGTACGCGGCGGTGGCCGGCGACGCCGCGCGCGCGACCCTGACCGACGTCGACGGCGGAACCGACACCCTGAACGCCGCGGCGGTGAGCTCCAACTCCGTCATCGACCTACGCCCGGGCGGGGTCAGCACGCTTGGCGGCAAGCCGCTGACCATCGCCGCCGGCGCTCTGATCGAGAACGCCCACGGCGGCGACGGCGGCGACACCATCGCCGGTAATGCCGCGGCGAACACGCTTGCCGGCCATCGCGGCGACGACAGGCTGAGCGGCGGCGCGGGCGACGACATCCTCGACGGAGGTGACGGCCAGGACATCGCAGTCTTCGCGGGCCCGCGCGCCAACTACGGCTGGACGGTCGATGGCTCAGGCGGCTTCATCATCGTCGACAACCTCACCGGCGAGGGGAGCGATCGCCTGGTCGGCGTCGAGATCCTGCAGTTCTCCGACGTCCAGATCCTGCTTTCGACCGGCGAGGTCACCACCCCTCCCCCAGCGCCGCCGCCTGGCCCGACCCAGCCGACGCTCACCGGAACCACCGGCGCCGACAGCCTGTCAGGCGGGGCCGACAATGAGATCCTCCAGGGTCTGGAAGGCGCCGACAGCCTCAACGGCGGCGGCGGTTCCGACCGGCTCGAGGGCGGCGCCGGCTCCGATCGCCTCGACGGCGGGCTCGGCGCGGACACCCTGGTCGGCGGCTCCGGCGACGATAGCCACTATGTCGACAACACCGGCGACACGGTCGTCGAACTGGCCGGCGAGGGCGCCGACCGCGTGTACAGTTCGCTCTCGTCCTACACGTTAGGCGACAATCTCGAGAACCTGACCTTGTTGGGGAGCGGCGGGCCCAGCGGCATGGGCAATGCGCTGAACAATCAGATCGTCGGCAACTCGGGCGCCAATCAGCTCTCCGGCGCAGACGGCAATGACGTCATCGATGCGGGCGCGGGCGCCGACACCCTGCAGGGCGGCGCCGGCGGCGATGCGCTCTACGGGCGCGGCGGCTCCGATGTGATCGACGGCGGAGACGGCAATGATACGCTGGTCGGCAGCACCGGGGCCGACCTCATGACCGGCGGCGGCGGGGCGGACATCTTCGACTTCGACACCGCTGCGGACAGCGCCGCGACTGCCCCCGACCAGATCCTCGACTTCATGCAGGGGTTCGACAAGATCGACCTCGCCACGATCGACGCCCAGGCGGGGTCGACGACCAACGAGGCCTTCCGCCTTATCGGCCAGGCGGCATTCTCCGGCGGGCTCGGCGAGCTGCGTTATCAGATCTATGATCTGGCGGGCACGGCCGACGATCGCACCGTCGTCCAGGGCGACGTGAATGGCGATGGCGTCGCCGACTTCGAGATCACGCTGACGGGACGGCTGGTGGCACTGCAAGCGAGCGACTTCTCACTCTGACGTCGAAGCCCTGAGCGCGCTTCACGCCAGTTTCAGCTGATATCGAAGAATGGCGGCCGTTTGTCCCTTTCCAGACCTTGGCTCTCGGCCGGACTGCGGACGTCTATCCGTCTCCTGATCGATGTGCCGGGACCGAGCAGGCGGGGAAGCCGCGCTCCTTCAGAGCCCATCCTCTCCCGCGATCACCACCTAAAATTATAGAGCCGACGGTCTCGTAGGATGAACGCTGCCGGTTCCCTTCAGGAATCCCGCCTCCACCTCAGATGCTAGAGGGGCCTCGCCTCAATGGGCTCGCTCGGTGAGTTCCAGCGCGAGAGGCCTACGCCCCCGCACCGCACGGCGTTCAATTTCAGCAATTGTCAGTTTGGCGCTCATTGGCGATGGCACGCCCAAATGGGTCCGGCGACGTCCTTCAGGAGGGCGTGGCGCAGTCGCGGGCGCTCGCAGCCGCCTGGATCATCCGATCCCGGGTCTGTCGCGTGGCGCCCGCTTCAGCCGCTCCCGTGAAGCAGGCCGCCTGATCCGCCGCCATGATCGGCTGGACCGACCTACGCCTGATGGTCGTGAAGGGCGGCTAAGACTGTTCCCGGCCCTTTTCGCAGGTTGGGCCGTGCGCGAATATTGCGGTGGGCAAGTTCAGGTTCTACGGTCTTCGCGTAACAGCGTTCCCGCAACGGCGCGCGACAGGCGCGACACCCACCGCAGGAGTCTCAGCTTGACCCGGATACCGATCAAGTTCGCTCACGTCGTCTATCGAACCCGCCGCTTCGAAGAGGTGATCGGATGGTATGAGACGGTGTTCGGCGCCAGGGTGCAGCATCAGAACCCCGCCATGGCGTTCCTAACCTGTGACGACGAGCATCACAGGTTCGCCTTCCTCAACCTGGCGGTGGTCGATCCAAATGGAACGCCGGAGACAGACAGACGCGGCGCAGTGGGTGTCGACCACGTCGCGTACACCAACGCCTCGGTTCGCGAGCTGCTGGAGAACTACGCCGAACTGAAGGGAAAGGGTATTACTCCGTACTGGTGCGTACACCACGGGCTCACGGCGTCGTTGTACTATGCCGATCCCGACGGCAACCAGATGGAGTTCCAGGTCGACGCGTTCGCCGACGCCGGCTGCAACGCCTTCATCCGGGGCGATCAGATGGCTCTAAATCCGGTGGGGGTGGAGTTCGATCCAGAGGACTGGCTCGCCCGTCTGCGCGCCGGCGTGCCCGAGTCAGACCTGCTCGTGCGCAAGGTTCACGAACCTGTTTCGCCGATCCGAGGCTTCGCAGCTTTTGTTTGAGGCCCGCCGGTCAGGGCTGAGGAGCGCTGAAGTCGGTCGACGATGAGGTCCGCCTTCCATCGTCAGCGGCCGCTCGACACGCCTAGGGCTGAAGGTCCGCGGTGCGCCATTTCCAGACCTCGGCCCTAGGCCGGAAAGCGGACTCCGCATGACATGCGCGTGCGCGAAGATCGCCCTCGAGCGGTCGCGACGTTTGCGAGCATTTTGTTTCGCGAGCGACAACATGGTCACTTTGGAGCTCAAGCCAAACCGTCGAGCAGCGCCGAGCGGACTCACGCGCATTGCGAGGATTCTGGGCCGAAGAAAGGGCGCACCGAGACTTCTGTTTCGATATTCCCCCCTCCCGAAAAGCCCCGGCCGCGGCCGGCCGGGGAGTCTTGCGGGGAGAAGGCGCTGAGCAAGGCAACGCCTGGATAGCAGATGGGGTCGCAAGGCCCCCCTCGAGACTACCGCCTCGTGACAATGCAAAGCGCCGGCGGACGCCTCGGCGAAGCTGGCGGTGTGCGGAAAAGTGAGCGGCAACCTGAATGGACTGAAGTCAATGTGATCTCGGTCAATGCTGCGCCAGGGGCGGAGCAGCATCGTTGTAAACGGAGGTGGCGCATGACCCGGACAGATGACGCCAACTTTGTGGTGGAAGGTGATGATCTCGTGCTCGCCCGTCCGGTTTTCGAAGCTGACGCCGCCAGCTTCGACACGGGCCCGCATCAAGTGGCGATCGACCGCGATCCAAGCCTGCGCCTTCCACGCCACGTGATGAAGCACTTCCAGATCGTAGCGGGCGAGGGCGCCGACAACGCCCAAAGGCACGCCATCCCCAACCCCATCGAAGGCCGCGTCTGGTGTCGCCTGAACTATGATCGCGGCCGCCTAAGGCAGACGATCAACGCCATCGGCATGGCAGACTTCGCAGAGTACGACGCCGGCGGCCTGGCGCGGATCTTCGAGGCGGTGCGGGCTCTCAATGCCTATATGCACAAGGGCGCCGCACCCCTCAGCGGCACCCTTGTCTCAGTCATCTGCGCGAAATGAGCCTGGTATGGCAACTGTTCGCCTCGACCCTGCTCGTAGCCTTCACCGCGCTCCTGCACCTTGCCGGCCTAGCGGGTCTGATCGCTCTCCTTCAGGCCCATGGAAAGCGCGTGAGAACGCCGCATGTGCGACTCAATCAGGCGCTTCTCGTCCTTATCGCGGTGTTTGCGTTAATCGCTCTCCACGGCATTGAAATCTGGCTCTATGCAGCCGTCTACACACTCGTGGGCGAGTTCCCAGCCTTCGAGGACGCGCTCTACTTCTCGACCTCGACCTACGCGACGATCGGCTATGGCGATCTCGTGCTGTCTCCCGCCTGGCGCATCGTCGGCGCAATAGAGGGCGTCAACGGCATCATTCTGCTCGGATGGTCGACCGCCTTCTTTGTTTCAATCGTTGGCCGATTGGCGGAGCTCGAACGCAACGACCCGCCCTAAGACATGCGTGGTTGGCCAGGCCCTTAATGCTGAGGGGCATTGAGCGCCCGGCGCCCCCTCGACTGCCCTCCACTAGTCGAGAAGAGGTCTGCTTGACCTCGCCGCACCGGCCAGCTCGTATCCGATCGCGATCACAGCAGCGTTCCTCGCGCGTCGCGCTAGCCGCCATCTGCTCCAGCGACGTGGCGCTGAATATCGCCCGCTTGCCGCCTATCAGGACCTGCAGTCAACTCGCTAGATAGACCGAAAGGCCCTCACGCGGCGCCAGTTCGAGCCCGGGTCGGCGCAGGCGAAAGCCGCGTTGAGTTACGCCACAAGTTCCTCGCGGGTATAGCCCTCCTGGCCCCCAGCGCTTGCGGCCGAGGCTCGGGCCCGACGCGACGGTCGCCGCGGCAGTCAAGCCCCGGCCGCGACCGTGGCCCGCGATCAGCAGATCATATCCCCCGACAGGCTGACCGCGCCGCGCCGCGCCCGGGGCGCGTCAGCTAGGACGGCGGGGCGGTAATGGGTTTGGCGTCCTTCCAGCGGTAGGGGAGCACGTCCGGGGTCACCTGCACTTCGGTGGTGAACTTGAACGGGTACTTGGTCGCGCTCGCATAGACGAGCTCAACAAAATAGGCGGTGAAGCCGGACTTCGGCCGCGGCGCGCGCCCCACGAAGCTGCCGTCCTTCTGGATCTGCAGGCGGGTGGCGGTGAAGGCGCTGCCGATGCTGTCGACGCGGAAGTCGCGGGCCTTCGGATTGGTCCCTTGCCAGAGGTAGACCTCCATCGGCTTGACGGCCGAGCGCACCACGATCGCGCCGTCCTTGCGCACGCTCCAACGGTAGCTGGGGATCGGCCGATTGCGGATCACCGCGTCATGGAAGGCGGTGATGCTCTCCATGATGTCGGTGCCCGAGGTGGAGTGCTTGGAGTTGGGGATCATCCGCAGCCGCTTGGGCTCGGCGACCTTGTAGTAGCCGAAGCGGGTGTTGTCGGGCGGGAAGTACTCGTCGCCTACGGCGTTGATGACAAACTTCGGGATCCGCATCTGGGGGCGGTCCTGATAGTTGATCGGGTCCTCGATGAGGTTGACCCCTTCAAGCCCCGGCTTACCGATCATGTCAGGGATCAGCCGGTAATGGACATAGTCATCCAGGGCCGGCGAGAAGTAGCCCATGGTCCGCCAGTGGTGGATGGTGGTGGCCTCGACATTCAGCACATTTATGACGATCGGCACGATGCCGACCACGCGGCGGTCCACAGCGCCCAACAACCAGGTGGTCCAGCCGCGCTTGGAGCCGCCGGCCACCACGAAGCCGTTGACCTTCATCCGGCCGCCGGCGTCGCTCGCTAGGTACTGCTGGACAGCCGTCATCGCTTGAACGCCACTCTTCACCATCGGCAGGCGGAGCAGCTGTTTCGGATCGCGCGCCTTGGCGTAGCGCGCCTGAAGGTAGGCGATGATCTCGTCCTCGACGTGATCCTTGGGCTCGTCGGAGAAACGCAGGGGCTGGTTGGGCACGTCATCCAACTGGACGACCACCGAGCTGGTTTCCAGGGCCAGCCTGGCGAAGCGCTCGACGGCCTGGGTCGGCGCCGGATCGCCCTTGTCGCCCCCGGTGATGTAGAGAAAGCCCTTGTCGCTGGTGACCTTGTCGGGGACGATCACCGTCACCCAGTGCTTCCAGAGGTCCTGGCCAGGCAGCATGGTGTCTGTGGTCCAGCTCTGCGAGGTCATCTCCAGGACCGTACCGTGGTAGCCTGGGCCCGAGATCGGCCCGACCACCTTCCAGCCGAAGCTAACCTCGTGCTTGGCGACATAGGCCTCCAGCGCATTGGGACCCTTGGCGACCGCAGCTGGCGCCGCGGCCAACACGGCCGCGGCGATGACGCCACCCAGCAGCTTGAAGAATTTCATTCAGGAGCTCCCTTGGACCTTTCAGCCGTCCTGTGCGGAACACTGTCACATGCGGGCGGGTGGTGTCCGGATCCAAACCGCTCAGGTTTGGTCGCATCTCGAGCGCTGAAAATCCCCGAATTGGACCGTGTGAAAACCGGAAAACTCCGGGACTGGAAGTCCCGGAATAGTCCCGGACAATGCTCCAGGTCTGTTCAGGGACAACCTACTGCGCCATGACGCCGAGGATCTGAAGGAAGCCGACCACAGGAACGCTCTTCGCGTTCACCCCCGGTGGGCGCGCCTCCACCCAGAGCGGGACTACGATCCAGGCATGTGGAAAGCGCGTTAGCGTGCGCTCAGTCATGCCACCGAGATGAGGGCATCGGGTCAATGCGGCCTCAGCGCAGGCCAGGTGGAGCGGTGCGATGGTCCCACAGTCCAGCAGGGTCTGGGCGTCAGCCATGGTGGCCGGCAGGGCGTATCCAAGCCCGCGGGCCCGAAGGACGCGAGCCTTGACCGGGCGCGCGGTCTGACTCCATCGGTCGTCGTCCGGCGTGGGCAGACCACACATGGGGCAGAGCATTTCGCGCACGGTGCGTCGCTGCCGGAAGAGATGGTTGCGTGCGTAGAGGGGTCGGCCTGTTCCGGCTGTCTCCCGCTGGCCAATTGCGAGTTCGCCATCGACGCTGGGGCATCGGGAGACGCCCGTATGCGACTCCTCCGACCAACTCGTCACCCAGGGCACGTCACGTCCGACAACAAGGTCTTGGATTTTCATGGCGGAAGCCTACCTGCCCGGCGTCTGGGAACAAGTATGCTCTCCGAGACCGACGGCGCCACAGAGCAGTCGTTCTCACCTTCGGCTCTGAGTCAGGAGTGCCGGTTCGCGGGATCGCTCCGCCGGTTGCCGCGAAGCGGACCTTCCCAGCTTCGGCTAAGAGCCCGAAGCCGCCGCTCAATGGCGGCCGGAACATCTACGCGGCGTAGAAACCCAGCGACATCGCCTGCATCGGCCCGGCGACGGCTAGGCTCGCGCCCAGCGCGGCGAAGGCGCTCATGGCGATCATGGCGGCGGCTGCGAGATAGACGAGGCGCATGGGGTTATCCGGAAGAAGAGCGCGGTCCGAGGGGGATCTCGGACCGCGGTCGAGGCGTCACGCCGAGGGCGTGGCGGGGGTGTTGCAGGCGCAGCTCTCGCCGCACTTGCAGTCGGGACCGCAGGCGCAGGCGGCGGTCTGGCAGGCGCACGGATCGCAGGTGCAGGGATCGCAGGGGCAGTTGGTCGGCATTGGGAAGTCTCCTGGGCTGGGATTTCAGCCAGATCGACACCTACGCTCCGATTTGACTGGCGGAAATGTCATAGTTACCGCATTTTACGCCATGCCTTCGCCCCACCGCCTCACACGCAAGATCGCCCTGGTCGGCTATGACGGGGTCCAGGCCCTGGACCTGGTCGGCCCGTGGGAAGTGTTCTCCATGGCCAACAACTATGGGGCGCCGATCCCCTACGAGGTGGTCCTCGCCTCCCCCGACGGCGGAGAGATCCTCAGCAATTCGCGGTTCCGGCTGGGGGATTCGACGCCCTTCGCCGACCTGCCGGACGATCTCGACACGATCCTGATCGGAGGCGGCGACGAGGTGGGCCTGCTGGCCATGCGCGAGAGCGGAATCCTCGACTGGCTGCGGCTTCGGGCGGACTCGACGCGCCGGGTCGGCAGCGTCTGCTCGGGCGCCTTCGTCCTCGCCGCGTCAGGGCTGCTGGACGGCCGGCGGGCCACCACCCATTGGGAGGTCTGCGACACGATGCGGGCGTTCCGGCCGCAGGTGCGCCTGGAACCCGACGCCATCTTCGTGGCCGATCCGCCCTTCTACACCTCCGCCGGGGTGACGGCCGGCATCGATCTCTGCCTGTCGTTCGTGGAGGCCGACTGCGGCCCGGCCGTGGCGCTGGCGGTGGCGCGGAACCTGGTGCTGTTCATGCGCCGGCCGGGCGGCCAGACCCAGTACAGCGCCAGCCTGAACATCCAGGCGGCGGCCACGCCGAAGCTTCGGACGCTGATCGCCGAGATCAGCGCGGACCCCAGCGGCGACCAGTCCCTGCCCGCCCTGGCGGCGCGGGCCGGCATGACCGAGCGGACCTTCTCCCGCGTCTTCCAGAAGGACACCGGCACGACGCCGGCCGCCTTCGTCGAGCTGGCACGGGTGGACCGCGCCAAGGCCCTGCTGGAGACCTCCGACTGGCCCCTGGCCCGGGTGGCGGAACGGGCGGGGTTCGGCAGCCTCGACGCCCTGCACCGGGCGTTCCTGCGACGCCTGAACGCGACCCCGGGCGAGTACCGGCAGCGGTTCGGCGCGGCGGCGCCGGGCGTCTAGGCTCCCGAGGCGGCGACAAAGACCGCGTACTGGGCGTCGAAGGCACGCCTGTAGGCCGGCCGCGCCTCGGCGCGGGCGATATAGGCCGAGAGGTTCGGATGTGCCTCCACCAGGCCCGAGCCGGCCAGCCTCTGCAGCACCGACACCATCATCAGGTCAGCGGCGCTGAAGGCGCCGTCGAGCCAGTCGGTGTCGCCCAGGTGGTGGGAAAGCTGGCCCAGCCGGTCGCGGACGCGGCTGTCGAGAATTGGCAGGCGCTCTTCGTACCAAGGCTTGTCGCGATCCATGAGCGTGGCCATGGACCGATCGACGATCGGCGGCTCCACCGTGCTCAGCGCGGCGAACATCCAGGTGATCGCGCGGGCGCGGGCGTTGGCGTCGTCGGGCAGCAGGCCCGAATGGCGCTCGGCGATGTGGAACACGATGGCGCCGGACTCGAACAGCGCCAGGTCGCCGTCCTCATAGGTCGGGATCTGGCCGAACGGGTGAAGGGCCAGGTGCGCGGGCTGCTTCATCTCGGCGAAGGTCACAAGGCGGACGTCATAGGCCTGGCCGACCTCTTCGAGCGCCCAGCGAACCCGCATGTCGCGCGCCAGCCCCCTGCCGCGATCGGGCGAGCTTTTGAAGGCGGTGATGGTGGGGCTCATAGTCTTTCTCTCCGGTCTCTTCCTATCCCGAGGACGAACGGCCGGCGGCCCTGACGACATGCGAACAGGTTTTCCGCTGACCGCCCGCCTAGACCCGGTCCGCCCCCTCGGTGAGCTGGTCGAGGTGCAGGCGGATGTGGGCGGCTTCGGCGGCGGTGTTGGCGAGCGAGATGGCTTGGTCGAAGGCCGTGCGGGCCTCGCCGTCGCGGCCGAGCTGCTTGAGCAGGGCGCCCTTGAGGCCGAAATAGTGGAAATAGCCCGCGAGCCGCGCAGCCAGGGGCTCGATCATCTCCAGGGCCGCCTGCGGCCCGGCCACCTTGGAGACCGCCACGGCGCGGTTGAGGGTGACCACCGGCGAGGGGGTCAGGACCTCAAGCGTGGCGTAGAGCAGGTCGATCTGCGCCCAGTCGGTGTCCTCGGCCCTGGCGGCCCGGGCGTGCAGGGCGGCGATGGCGGCCTGGACCTGGTAGGGCCCAGGGGTGCGGTGGCGGATGGCCTTGTCGATCAGGGCCAGGCCCTCGCCGATATGGCGCGCGTTCCACAGCGAACGATCCTGGTCGGCCAGCAGGACCGTCATGCCCTCGGCGTCGAAACGGGCGGCGACGCGGGCGTGCTGCAGCAGCATCAGCGCCGCCAGCCCCATGATCTCCGGGTCGGACGGGAAGAGGCGCAGCAGCAGCCGGGCCAGGCGGATGGCCTCGTCGCAAAGCGGGGCGCGGCGCTCGGCCTCGTCGCCGCCGGCGGCCGAATAGCCCTCGTTGAAGACCAGGTAGATCATGGCCGCCACCGCCGTGAGGCGCGCGGCGCGCTGGTCCGGCGTCGGGTTCTCGAAGGCCACCCCGGACTTGGCGATACGGCCCTTGGCGCGGGTGATCCGCTGCTCCATGGCGCTCTCGCCCACCAGGAAGGCGCGGGCGATCTGGCGGACCGACAGGCCCGAGACGATGCGCAGCGCAACGGCGATCTGCTGAGTGGCCGGCAGGTCGGGATGGCAGCAGATGAACAGCAGCCGCAGGATGTCGTCGCGGTAGTGGGCGCCGTCCAGGCGCTCGGCCATGTCCGCCTCGGCGTCCTCGAGGTGGGAGATGGCCGCCTCGTCCGGGAGTTCGGTCTGCCTGTTGCGGCGGCGCGCGGCATCGATGCCGGAATTGCGGCCCACCAGGATCAGCCAGGCGGCCGGGTCCCGTGGCGGTCCGTTCTGCGGCCAGGACTTCATCGCCCGCAGGCAGGCGTCCTGGAAGGCCTCCTCGGCGGTGTCCAGGTCGCGGAAATAGCGCAGCAGGGCGCCCATGGCCGGGGGCCGGGCGGAGGCCAGGGCCGCGTCGATCCAGCCGATATCGCTCATTATAGAGGCTTCTGGAGGCGCCGCCTTCGGGGCAGGTTCAGGCTCATGGCGTCGATGGGCCGGATCTCGTAGGCGCCCCCGCCCGGATTGGCCGCGGCAAGCTCGACGGCGGTCTCGATGGCCTGTTCGAGGCCGTCGCAATCGACCATGTAGAAGCCGAGCAGCTGTTCCTTGGTCTCCGCATAGGGCCCGTCCAGCACGACGTTCCTGCGGCCCTTGCGCAGGGTTGTGGCCGAGGTGGTGGGCAGCAGGCGCGCTGTGGGCCCGAGGCGCCCTTCCCTCGTGAGCCTGCCCTCGACGACCGCCAGTCGCCCCATGACCGCCCTCTCCTGCTCCAGGGTCCAGGACCCGATGGCGTCCTCGCTACTGTAGCAAAGTATCGCGTAGTGCATCCGGCCGCCTCGTTTGTCTGAGGACGAACGAAGGCGGCCGGCGCCGACAGGGGCTGCAAGAATAACGAGGCGGCGGAGGGGTCAACCCCTCCGCCGCCCCGCTCCCCCCACGCAAGCCGTCGTCTACTGGCGGTAGCTGAGCCGCATGTAGAAGAAGCGGCCCGGCGCGTCATAGGCGTTGGGATCGTAGTTGTTCAGGCCGCAGCTGACGCAGCCGGGCGGGTCCTTCTCGAACAGGTTGTTGACCCCGGCGGCCAGGGTGATCCGCTCGTCGAGGAAGGCCGGCGCCCAGCGCACCTGGGCGTCGACATAGGTCCGGGCCCCCAGCTTGTTGACCACGGTGGTTTCGTCGATCGAGGAGATGTGGCGCAGGGCCGCCGTCGCGCCCCATTCGCCGCGATCCCAATCGAGCATCAGGGTCGACTTGGTCTTGGGATAGGCTTGGTCGGGGCTGCCCTTTTCCGTGCCCTCGCGCTCGACCGGCGCCAGGCCGGAGGAGGTCGGGACGAACTCGGTGAACTCCAGCAGGAAGGTGGTGTACCAGCGCAGGCCGAACGTCCCGAGGCTGGTTTCCGGCGAGGCGTAGTTGAGGTTGACGTCGACGGCGCGGGTCTTGATGCCGCCGATATTGATCAGCGGGTTGGAGATCGCGGCCACCTGGCCCGAGGCGGTGCGGGTGATGGTGGCGCAGGCCACCGCGTCGGCCGTCTGGGCGCAGCGGTCCAGCAGGCTCTGGCCGTTCTGGGCCTGAATCGCCTGGTCCAGCTCGATCTTGGAATAGACCACCTCGATCGAGCCGCCATTGGCCCAACTCGCCCCCTTCAGGGCGCTGGGCTCCCAGACGAAGCTGTAGTTCTCGCTCTCGCTGGTTTCCGGAGCCAGGTTGCGGTTGCCGCTGGTGATCACCGAGACCTGCGGGTTGAGCTGCACATAGCTGCCATTGGCCGGAACGCCGCGGGCGATGCAGTTGGCCTGCACCGTGGTGCTGGCGGCCGGCGGGCCGCCCGGCTGCAGGTTGAGCATGTCCGAACAGGGATCGACCACCTCCTGGTCGAACCGCGAGGCTGTGCCGAACAGCTCACCGATGGCCGGGGCGCGGAAGCCCTCGCCCCAGGAGGCGCGCAGCAGCACGTCCTGGATCGGCTTCCATGTCAGGCCGGCCTTGTAGGTGGCGTCCTTGCCCGAGGTCGAATAGTCGAACCAGCGGCCGGCCAGCGAGACGTCCAGCTTGTGGAACATGGGCATGTCGGCCAGCAGCGGAACCCGCACCTCGCCGTAGAACTCGTCGATGGTGATCGAGCCCCGGGCCGGCTGGGCGGGGATGTCGGAGGAGAGCCCGGCGACCACCAGGGGGTCGGGCTGGAAGAAGCCCTCGGTCTCGCGGTGCTCGTAGCCGGCGGCGAAGGCCAGGGGCCCGGCCGGCAGGTCGAGCAGGTCGCCGGTCAGGTTGGCGCTGAAGTCCCGCAGCTCCTGCTGGGAGACGTCCTGCTGGGTGAAGGCGATGAAGTTCAGCATGGCCGGGGTGATGGTCCCCGCCCCGCCGAAGATGTTGAGGGGCACGCAGGAACCGGTGCAGCCGGCGAGCGGGCCCAGGGCCTGCTGCACCCGCTGGGCGTTGACGTTGCCGGTGAAGGTCTGCTCGGCGCGATTGCGCGACCAGACGTAGTTGGCGTCCCAGTACCAGGTGTTGCCGCCCACCGGGAGCTCGCCGGCCAGGGTGGTGGTGATGTTCCAGGTGTTGACGGTCTGCTCGTAGTGGCGCGGCCCGTTCTCCACCAGGCGACGGCCGATAAAGGCGTAGGTGCCCGGCTGCAGCGAGAAGCCGAAGGGGTTGAACGGGTTGGTGGCGTCCACCGCAACCGTGTCCAGCAGGTTGCCGTTGCCGGCGTCGGGACCGACGAACAGCGGCAGGGGCGCGGCCTGGTTGGCGGACTTGCGTTCCACATAGCTGCCCCGGACCCGCAGGCGCAGGCTGTCGCTGAATTCCTGCGTCAGGTTGCCGAACAGACTGAGCCGCTCGGAGGGGGTGACGATGTAGTTGAAGGGCTGGAAGTTGAAGCGCTCGATAGTGGCGAAGGGCTTGTAGCTGCCGGCCGCCCCGGTGGGGTCGCCGGGAACGTAGGTGGGCCGAACGCCGGGCGACAGAGCCGCCTTAAGCGTCATGTCGAGGTCCTGGCCGGTGTTCGGGTCGCTGATGATGAACCGGCCGAGCGGGGTGCCGGAGCTGCAACCGCCGTCCAGGCAGGAGGTGGCGAAGGGGCTGGGGAACCGCGAGATGTCGCGGTCGGCCGCATAGACCGGGTCCTGCTTGAAATAGCCGCCGCCAACGACGACCCGCAGGTTGTCCTGATTGACACCCCAGGAGACCGTGTAGTCCTGGCTGAAGCCGTCGCCGTCGCCATAGCCGCCGAAATTGGCCGTGGCCTGCAGGCCGTCCTGGCGGTCCTTGGTGATGATATTGACCACCCCGGCGATGGCGTCGGAGCCGTAGATCGGCGAAGCGCCTTCCTGCAGCACCTCGACCCGGCCGATCATACCGGTGGGGATGGTGTTGAGGTCGACGGAGCCCGGCACGCCGGAGGCCGCCGCGCCGCTGACCCAGCGCAGGCCGTCGACCAGCACCAGGACCCGGCGCGAGCTCAGATAGCGCAGGTCGATCTCGGCCGACCCGGCGCCGACGCCGCCGCCGTCCGGCGGATTGCCGAAGTTGCCGGAGTTGTTGAACTTGGAATTGAGGCCGCCGCCGGCTGAAGGGATGCGCTGCAGGACGTCGGCGGTGGAGGTGAGGCCCGTCTTGGCGATGGCTTCCTGGTCGATCTGGACGATCGGTTGGGCCTGGTCCAGCGGACTGGTCCGGATCCGGGACCCGGTGACGACGATTTCCTCGACGGCGGTGCCCTGGTCCCTGGCCTGGGCCGCCGCCGTCCCCGGCGTCGCGGCCATAGCTGTCACGGCTAGAGAGGCCAAGCCTCCCGTTAGGCGCTTCATGATCACCCTCCCCGGGCGCGAGACGCAGTCCTAACGGCGAGCGCTAGTGAGAGCGCCTTCTTTGATTGATTTGGTAATGCCGTAGTTACGCGCCGGAGGATGCGGTGCGTGTCGCAAAACTGTCAAGCTGTTCGACGGAAGCGGCGCCGGGGCGCATAAACGTGCGCTCACATCACAATGTCGGGGAAGGTTTTGGTGGAATCGCAACCCAAGCGATCCCCTCTCCCGTCTCGGGAGAGGGGCGCTCCGGTGTCTTAGAACTTGCGGACGTAGCCCACCGACCAGACGTCGGCGTCGCCGCCGCCGTCGGTGAAGTCGTAGCGGGTGTAGTCGGCGCGGACGCCGTTCTTGTCGTCCAGGAAGTACTGGCCGCCGACACCGTAGTTCCAGCTTTCGCCGTCGGCAGTGGCCGAACCGCCGGCCGGGCCGGCGACGGAGGCCTTGATCTTGGAGGTGCCGTAGCCGACGCGGGCGTAGAGGTCGGCATTGGGGGCGACCGGCAGGAAGCCGACGCCATAGACGGCGAAGGTGTGCTTCAGCTCGACGTCGACCGGCGAGGCGCCGATCGCCGGAATGTTGACCTCGTCGTCCTTGACGCCGAAGCCGGCTTCACCCTCGACGCCGAGATATTGACCGAAGCGGGCGCCGACCCGGCCGGTGATGGCGCCGAGCTTCACGTCGTCGAGGTCGGCATGGCTGTAGCCGGCCGAACCGTAGAAGGTGGTGGCGCCGAGGTCTTGGGCCTGGGCCGCCATGGGGAGGGCGGCGGAGGCGATCGCGGCGAACGCCGCAGCAGTTGCGAGAGACTTCATTTTTTTACTCCGTACATACTTACACTCAAGCTCCCCAGCCGGGTCGTTAGGTGGGGGACAAACGCGGCGGGAAAAGGCCGGTTCGCGGTTTTCGCCAAGGCCATCGCCGGTTGTGGCCGATCGGCCACAAGGCCGCTGACCTGGCGTGAAGGCGTGCTATCACTTGCCCCGTAAGCGCCCGCCGGGGTTCCGGCGACAATGAGCGCGACGTCGGAGAAGACCATTTTGCATCACGCCGTGATCGCGGCCACGGGGCTCTACACCCCGCCGCACAGCCTCTCGAACACCGAGCTGGTCGAGACCTTCAACGCCTATGTGGACCGCTTCAACGCGGCCAATGCCGACGCCATCGCCGCCGGCGAGACCCCCGCCCTGACCCATTCCTCTCCCGAATTCATCGAGAAGGCCTCGGGCATCAAGTCGCGGTTCGTGATCGACAAGTCCGGCCTGGTCGATCCCGAGGTCATGCGCCCGGTTATCCCCGAGCGGCCGAACGACGAGATCTCGGTGCTGGCGGAGATCGCCGTGGCCGCGGCCCGCGATGCGATCGCGCGCTGGGGCAAGGACCCCTCCCGGATCGACGCGGTGATCTGCGCGGCGTCCAACATGCAGCGCGCCTATCCGGCCATGGCCATCGAGGTGCAGCAGGCCCTGGGGATCGAGGGCTTCGCCTTCGACATGAACGTGGCCTGTTCCTCGGCCACCTTCGGGATCAAGACGGCGGCCGACTTCGTGGCGTCCGGCTCGGCGCGGGCGGTGCTGATGGTCAATCCGGAGATCTGCTCGGGCCACCTGAACTTCCGGGACCGCGACAGTCACTTCATCTTCGGCGACGTGGCGACGGCGGTGATCGTGGAGCGGGCGGAAGATGCGACGGATGGCTGGGAGATCCTGGGAACCCGGCTGAAGACGGTGTTCTCCAACAACATCCGCAATAATTTCGGCTTCCTCAACCGCGCGGCGCCCGAGGGGATCGGCGCAACCGACAAGCTGTTCGTGCAGGAGGGCCGCAAGGTGTTCCGCGAAGTGGTGCCGATGGTGGCCGAGATGATCGTCCAGCACGCCGCCGACCTGGGCATCGACCCCAAGGGGCTGAAGCGGCTCTGGCTGCACCAGGCCAACATCAACATGAACGAGATGATCGGCAAACGTGTGCTGGGCCGGGAGCCCGCGCCCGGCGAGAACGTCATCATCCTGGACGAATACGCCAACACCTCCTCGGCCGGCTCGATCATCGCCTTCCACAAGGCCAGCGAGGACTTCAAGGCGGGCGAGACCGGGCTGATCTGTTCTTTCGGGGCGGGCTATTCGGCCGGGACGGTGTTCGTCCGCAAGCGGTAGGATGGTGGCCGCCCTCGACGTTCCGACGCTGCGGTCGCAACGCCTGATCCTCGAGCCGCTATCGAGCGCCCATACGGCGGGCATGTTCGCCCTGTGGTCACGCCCGGAGGTCTGCGAATTCTCAGGCGGCGCGATCGATATCGAGGGGCGTCCGATCCGTCTGCCGGCCCGAACGCCGGAAGACAGCGACAAGATCATCGCGTTCTTCGCGCACGGGGCGGCGCGGGGCGCGCGGTTCCGCTGGGCGATGCTGACCCGCAATGACCGCAGCTTCGTGGGCGCGGTCGGGTTCAACGCCCTGGGCGCCTGCGCCGAACTCGCCTACCATCTGCGCCCGGACTATTGGGGCCAGGGCCTGATGACCGAGGCCGCGGTTCTGGCGCTCAACTGGCTGCGCCGACGGCCCGGCGCGGTCGAGGTCGAGGCCTTCGTCGAACCGGCCAACCTCGCCTCGGTCCGGCTGATCGAGCGCCTGGGCCTGAACGCCACCGGCGAGACCGCAGACGGGGCCGATCGCTATCTTATGGCCTTGGGCGTCTAACGCGCGGCGCGCGGGCGGCCTTCAGGGCACGGCGTCAGTCTTCGCCTCGTAGGCGAAACTGGCGTTGCATCGATGCGACACCCCAAAAAGGGGGCCGTCCTATCCTTATCGAAACCTTAATTCGTCCCAATGGGCCAGTTGGGCCTGCATTGGGGTAAGTAAACATGAGAACGCTTCTGGCTGCGGGCGCAGCCATCATCTGTCTGGCCGCCGCGCAGGGCGCTTCGGCGACGACCTTCACCACGATTTCCCCTACGGGCGGCGCTCTGCCTTCCGGCGTCACCCAGGTCGGCGGCGTGGTCCTCGATCTGAAGGGCCTGAACGGCACGCGCGTCGTGACGCAGGCCGCGGCTTCCTCGCTATTCGTCGGTTACGCCTCGACCAATCCTCAGGTGTTCGGCAGCCAGTCCGGCTTCTCGCCCGCGGTCGTCGCCTCGCTGGGCGGCGGGCTGGCCGGGGCCTCGCTCCGCGTCAGCCTCTATGACGGCGACACCGCGCCGGGCGATTTCGACTTCAACCAGATCACCCTGCTGGTCGACGGCGCCAGCTTCGGTGACTGGAGCGCCGTGGCGACGCAGCAGACCTCGAACGACGGCCTGACCCTCTACAGTTCGGGGACCGGATTCGGCGACAACATCCTCTCCACCGGCTGGTTCTCGCTGTCCGACTCCACCCAGCTGGGGAACCTGTTCGCCGGCCTCGGCGACGGGAGCCTCGACTTCCGGCTCGACGACAACTCGTGGGGCGACAACTTCTACGACTTCACTCAGGGCGTCGACGGCGGGCTGGTGGACGTGGGCACCGGCCCCATCATCACCCCCGGCGGCGTTCCCGAGCCCGCGACGTGGGCGATGATGATCATGGGCTTTGGAGGCGTCGGATCGATGCTGCGCGCCAACCGTCGCCGCCAGGCGCTGGTCCTGGCCTAGATGGGTCGAGGCCCGCCTCATCCAGGGATGGGCGGGCCTTTTCTCGCCTTGGCGTCAGCGCACCGCGTCGGTCGTCGCCTGGGCGGCTTTCCAGTCCATGGCCATGCGCACGCGGTTGCCCACCGCCGGGTGGTCGTAGAATAGGGTCTCCTCCAGCCTGGAGGGGGTGGCGGCGCGATACTCGATGGTCTTGACCAGGGCCTTGGCCAGGCCGTCCGGCTCGTTGACGTGCTCCAGGGAGTAGCGGTCGGCGTCCACCTCCGCCTGGCGGATGACCGAGACGAACAGCGGCGTGGAAATCAGGCTCAGCCCCGCCAGGATGATCCCGATGACCGGGAAACCGGCCGGGTCGGAGAGGCCCTGGATCCCCTTGGCGCCCGTCAGCCGCAGGACGATCGGGAACAGACGGTCGACCAGGAAGAAGCCCACCAGGGCCAGCAGGCCGTAAGCCCCCGCGATCCACAGGGCGTGCATGTGGACGTAGTGTCCCATCTCGTGGCCGACGACGCCGCGCACCTCGGCCAGGTCCGCGCCCTTGGTGAACATCACGTCGCTCATGGCGATCCGGGCGGTGCCGAACATGCCCGAGACATTGGCGGTGTAGCGGTTGGACTGCTTGGAGCCGTCATAGATATAGATCTTGTCGGACGGCACGCCGTTGGCCTGCGCCATCGCCACGACCGCGTCGCGGACCGGTCCGGGCGGCGCCTCCTGGTAGTCGTTGAGCAGCGGCTGGATGAAGACCGGCGCCAGCACCATGACGGCCACGAAGAACACCGCCACCAACCCGCCGCCCCAGGCCCACCAGCTCCTGGGCGCCCGGCGCATCAGGGCGTAGAGGCCGGCGACCAGCAGGACTACGAGGACCGTGGAGATCACCGCCATCAGCACGAACTCAGCCAGCCAGCCCCCGAAGGCCTGGCTGGTGAGGCCGTAGGCGGTCTCACGCCACCAGGTGCTGTAGACGCTCCAGGGCAGGCTGAGCAGGGTCTCGATCAGGGAGTCGGCGGCCACCACCATGAAGACCGCCAGCCAGGGCCGGGCCTTGCGGCTCTCGACCTTCTCGCGGATCCGCACAAGGACCCCCGACCTGAGCACCAGCCAGGCCACGAGGATGGCCACCAGGGCGCCCCAGAGCAGCAGCCAGTGGCCACCCTGGGTATAGGCCGTGGCCTTGGCGTGCGCCTCCGGCGGCAGCTGCGCCAGATAGGCCGCGGTCGCCGCGGCCGGATCGAATTCCTGGGCCATGCGCCCTCCCCCAAAACCACCCGTGCGGAGGAGGCCAGAGATGGCCCAGCTTGTCAGGTGAAAAGGCTGTCAGGTTCGCGGACGGCCGGCGCCCGGGCGACGGGGTGCAAGCGTCACCTTTAGACAAGCAAGCGCGAATACATTAAAGCTTATTAAAACCTGAGATTGATCCAAGATGGCCAAGCTGATCGAATCTATAACAATGCTGGCTATACTGTTCACAAATACTTCAATTTGCGCCCGCGTTTGGCGAATCCGATTGCACATGAAACGCCGCGGGTCTTAAGGTTTCGTTCATAACTGGCCGGGGGTCGAAAATGGGTGTGGGGACCCCAGGATCGACAACCTTCACTGTAGAGGTTTGGGAAATGAAGAGGCTTCTTGTTTCGACCGCGATAGCAATCGGGGCTCTGGCGGTCGCAGGGTCTGCATCGGCGGCGGTGACGCTCACCGTCGGGAGCTTCGGCGGTCCGCTCGGCGTGCACTCGGTTCCGGGCCAGAGCGCCGGGACGGTGCTCGGCACGGTCACCTCCGCGCCGGGTCCGCTGGTGACGCTCAGCACCACCGGGGATCTGCTCGACACCAGCGGTGGCGGCGAAGCGATCTTCGCGGCCAATGACGGCTCGATGAACGACCTGTCGATCCTGTTCTCGCAGGCCTATTTGGGCGTCACGTTCAATCTGAACGTGCCCGTCCAGACGACCTCGACGATGACCCTTTCGGTCAATGGCGGCGCCTTCAACTTCGCCGTGCCGAATGCCCTGATCCCCGATCCGCTGGGGAACGGCGCCAACAAATTCATCCTCTGGGCGACCGGTGGCGACACCATCACCAGCCTCGACTTCACCTTCACGCCCGGCGTGCAGGACATCCGCCAGATCCGGGTGGCGGACGGCATAAGCCCGATCCCGGAGCCCGCGACCTGGGCGATGATGATCATCGGCTTCGGCGCGGCGGGCGCGATGCTCCGCAGCAACCGCCGCCGGATGGCGTTCGCCGCCATCTGATCGCGGACGACACAGCACCACGCCGCCGGCTCCTGGGTCGGCGGCGTTTTGCTGTCCGCCCTAGAGGTTCACCACCTCGCAGCCCAGATCGGCGCCGATCAGGTCGGCGAGGATCTTGCGGTGGCAGCCACGGTGGTCGGCCTCGAAGCACAGCAGGGCCGTCCGTCGTTCGGCGACGATGACCTTGGCCCGGGCGAGTTCGAGCTGGGCGGCCGGCTCGGCCATGTGGTCCTGGAAGATGGCGGTCATCTCATCGATCCGCCCCTTGCGCGCGGCGTCGCGGCCGGGCTTGGGCGTGCCGAGCTGGCGCAGGTGGACATACGCGATACCGGCCTCTGCGAGGCTGGCGGCCAGCAGGGTCTTGGAGAAGCCGGCGCGGCGCGAGGCGGCCACGGCGCGGACGTCGATCAGGGTCTCGATCCCGGCCGCCTGGAGGCGGGCGATGACGGTGTCCTGGGTTGCGGCTTCGTAGCCGATGGTGGCGAGGGGCTTGGCGGTCATTACGCCGAGGTGGGGTCGCGAGCGGCGGACGCAAGCTCCAACATGGTTGCAGTGGGCAGCTCAAGGTTGACGGCTACAATGCCGTTCCGCATCAGCAACCGGCCGAAATTGAACTTCAAAGTTCTAATACTTCATAACAAACTGCTGAATTGACACGCATTTGGGGAATTGGGTTGCCGCCACTACCGGGTAAATTTTATATGAACTTACATGGGCGGATGCCGAATGAGCGAGGCGTGGGGACTCTTCGCTCGGACAGGTCGTCTGGGGCAATAGTGATTTAGGGATTAGTGACGATGAATTTCAGACTGACGATGGCGGCCGCGGCCGCGACCATGGCCTTCGGGATGGCCGCGGCGACTCCCGCCAGCGCCGCCATCACCTTGGCCGGCGCCTGCGCCGTGGGCGACATCGACCCGACCGCCGATGCTTGCAGCGGCTGGTGGACCAGCTCGGCCGGACACTCGAATTTTCTGAGCGGCAACGCCGGCGATATTCAGGACCAGAAGGACGCCCTGGCACTCCTGGGATTCGTCTGGGACGGTAACTGGGCCGCGGTCGACACGCTCACGACGAAGATCAGCCCCGATGCCGATGGCTTCACCTACGACTTCGATACCCCTCTGAACGGCACGACCTATATCGGCATCCACAAGGGCAAGGGCGGCAGCTTCGCGGGCACGGCTTTCTTCAAGCTGACCGCGAACAATCTCGACACCTTCAAGCTCGACCTGAACGGCGGCTCCTCGGCCGTGCTGTACCAGACGGGCGGCGTGGTTCCGGAACCGGCCACCTGGGCCATGATGATCATCGGCTTCGGCGCGGCGGGCTCCATGCTCCGCAGCAACCGTCGCAAGATGGCGCTCGCCGCGATCTGATCGCGCGAACCAGACAACATTGCGCCGCCGGCCCCTGGTCGGCGGCGTTTTGCTGTCCGCAGCCTGGGGGCGTCAGGCCTCCGGGCGCGGCTTGACCCGCAGCGGGTCGTCCTCGTCCTGCTCGGCGCCGCGCGCGAGGTCCTCGGCCGCGTCGTTCACGGAGACGTGGACCTCCGGCGCGGCCTCCTCGGCCCCGTCGGCCTGCAGGCCCAGGGTGCGCCGGGCCGCGTCCCCCTGCTCGCCGAACAGGGCGCGGACGCGGAGTTCCTGCTGCGGCAGCGGGATCTCGAAGCCGCCGCCGCGCAGGGCGTCCTCGATGGCCCAGGTATAGGCCGCGTGGGCGGCGTTGGGCCGCTTGACCGCCTCGACGCTCGGCCAGACCACCAGCTCGAAGTTGAGGCCGCTCGTCCCGAAGCCCACCAGCCAGACCTGGGTCTTGCGCGCCCCGGTGTCCTTGAGGGTGAAGGGCACGTCGTGGGCGGCCTTCAGCACCGCGTCGCGGACCTTCTCCTTGTCGGTCCCGTAGGCGACGACGAAGGGGACATGCATTCGGCGGGTGCCGTTCTGGTGCGTCCAGTTGGTGACCGGCTGTTCGATGAGCCGGGAATTGGGGATCAGGACGTCCAGGTCGTCATTGTTGCGGATGCGGGTGGCGCGCGGTCCGATCTCGGCCACCACCCCGCGCTCGCCGGTCTGCAGCTCGATATAGTCGCCGATGCGCACCAGCCGGTCGAACAGCAGGACCAGGCCGGAGATCAGCTCCTTGACCACCCCCTGCATGCCGAACCCGAGGCCGACGCCGAGCGCACCGGCGAACAGGGCGAAGGACGACAGGTCGAGGCCCAGCGTCGAGAAGGCGGCGATCACCCCGAACACCACCACCCCATAGGCGGCGAGCTTTTCGAAGATGTAGATCGAGGGCGCGGCCTCGGTCATCCGCCCGCGCACCCGCCGGAAGAAGGCCGAGACCAGCCGCGCGGCGATCAGGGCGACGATGACGATCACCACCGCGGCGGCCAGGCTGCCCACGGTGATCGCCGTCTTGCCAAGCCGCACCAGCTCGAAGCTGGTGAGCTGGTAGAAGTCCGCGGCCAGGTCCCCGCCCATCTCCCCTACCCCACGCCCGGCTGGGCGGCCTGGCGGACGGTCTTTTCACGGGCGGCGCGCGGCGCATCGGTCATGGACATCTCTTCCTGGCTCGGGCTTCCTTGGTGGCCTCAACGGAGGATGTCGGCAAGTGAGAACCCGAGCGATCGACCCGACGGAGACCTCCTACGCCCAGGCTTTCGAGGTCGAGGGCGTCACGCGCTGGCTGTTCATCAGCGGCCAGGTCCCGGCCGATCGCGACGGCGGTGTGCCGCAGACCTTCGGCGACCAGTGCCGGCTGGCCTGGGCCAATGTCGAGCGCCAACTGGCGGCGGGCGCGATGAGCCTCGACAACCTGGTCAAGGTCACGATCTTCCTGTCCGACCGGCTCTATCGCGACGAGAACATGCGTATCCGCCACGAAGTGCTGCAGGCGCGCACGCCGGCGCTCACGGTGATCATCACCGGCATCTATGACGAGGCGTGGCTGCTGGAGATCGAGGCCGTGGCGGCGGCCTAGAACCGCTTGGGCTCGCCCTCGTCGAGCACCGTCAGGCGACGCACGGTCAATTCGTCGATCTCCAGCTTCTTGATCTTGGCGCGACCGATACCGACCTTGCCGATGGCCAGGGTGCCGATGGCGATGGCGCCGACCGCCAGGGCGCCGAAGGCCATGGCCCCCAGCATCAGGCTGCCCATGGCGCCCAGGCCGATGGCCCCCGCCGGGGTGGCGCGGGGCGAAACCAGCACCCGCTCGCGCGGGATGACCGTAATGCGGCTCATCGGTCCTTCTCCATTCCGCCGACCGCCGCCTGGGCCGCCGCCAGACGGGCGATCGGAACGCGGAAGGGCGAACAGCTAACATAGTCCAGCCCGACCTTCTCGCAGAACTCAATGGAGGCCGGATCGCCGCCGTGCTCGCCGCAGATGCCGAGCTTGACGTCGGGCCGCACGGCGCGGCCGCGCTCCACGGCGATGCGGATCAGGTCGCCGACGCCTTCCTGGTCGATGCTGACGAAGGGGTCCTTCTCGAAGATCCCCTTCTCCAGATAGGCGTTGAGGAACCGGCCCGAGTCATCGCGGCTGATGCCGAAGGTGGTCTGGGTCAGGTCGTTGGTGCCGAAGGAGAAGAACTCGGCGTTCTCCGCCAGGTCCCCGGCGCGGATGGCGGCGCGGGGCAGCTCGATCATGGTGCCGACCTGGTAGGCGACCTCGCGGCCGCGCTCCTTCATCACCGCCTGGGCGGTCTTGTCGGTGAGGATGCGGAGGAACTTCATCTCCTCGCCCTTGGCGACCAGGGGATGCATGATCTCCGGGATCGGGGCGGTCTTGCCGCTCTCGGCGATCTCGCAGGCCGCCTCGAAGATCGCCCGGACCTGCATCTCGTAGATCTCGGGATAGGAGACGCCCAGGCGGCAGCCGCGGTGGCCCAGCATGGGGTTGGTCTCGTGCAGCTCCTTAGCCCGGCGCATCAGCTTGACCGCGTCGATGCCGCTGGCCTTGGCCAGGCTCTCGAGGTCGGCCTCGGTGTGGGGCAGGAACTCGTGCAGCGGCGGGTCGAGCAGGCGGATGGTGACCGGCAGGCCCTCCATGATCGTGAACAGCTCGACGAAGTCGTTGCGCTGCATCGGCAGGATCTTGGCGAGCGCCACGCGGCGGCCCTTCTCGTCATCGGCCAGGATCATCTCGCGCACGGCGGCGATGCGGTCCTCGTCGAAGAACATGTGCTCGGTGCGGCAAAGGCCGATGCCCTCGGCACCGAACTGGCGGGCGGTGCGCGCGTCCAGCGGGGTCTCGGCATTGGCGCGGACCTTCAGGCGCCGGGCCTTGTCGGCCCAGACCATCAGGGTGGCGAAGTCGCCGGTCAGCTCGGGCTCGATCATCTTGACCGTGCCGGCCAGGATCTCGCCCCGGGAACCGTCGACGGTGATGATCTCGCCGGCCTTGAAGGTGCGGCCGCGGACCCGCAGCTCGCCGGCCTTGCCGTCGATCTGCAGCTCGCCGGCGCCAGAGACGCAGGGCCGGCCCATGCCGCGGGCGACCACGGCGGCGTGGCTGGTCATGCCGCCCCGGGCGGTGACGATGCCGCGGGCGGCGTGCATGCCGTGGATGTCTTCGGGGCTGGTCTCATCGCGGACCAGGATGACCGCCTCACCCGACGAACCCAGGCGCTCGGCCTCGTCGGAGTTGAACACGATCTTGCCGGTGGCCGCGCCGGGCGAGGCCGGCAGGCCGGTGGTGATGACGTCGCGCGGGCTGGCCGGGTCGATGGTCGGGTGCAGCAGCTGGTCGAGGCTGGCGGGCTCGACCCGCATGATCGCCTCTTCCTGGGTGATGAGGCCCTCGCTGGCGAGATCGACCGCAACCTTCAGCGCCGCCTTGGCGGTGCGCTTGCCGTTGCGGGTCTGGAGCATGTAGAGGCGCCCCTTCTCCACCGTGAACTCGATGTCCTGCATGTCGCGATAGTGGTGTTCCAGCTTCTCGACGACGGCCTTGAACTGGACGAAGACCTCGGGCAGCGCCTCTTCCATGGAGAGCGACTTCTCGCCCATCTCCTCGCGGGCGATCTTGGTCAGGGCCTGGGGCGTGCGGATGCCGGCGACCACGTCCTCGCCCTGGGCGTTGATCAGGAACTCGCCATAGAGGCGGGCCTCGCCAGTGGACGGGTTGCGGGTGAAGGCCACGCCGGTGGCCGATGAGTCGCCCATATTGCCGAACACCATCGACTGGACGTTGACCGCCGTGCCCCAGCTCTCGGGGATGTCGTGCATGCGGCGGTAGAACTTGGCCCGGTCGTTCATCCAGCTGGCGAACACGGCGCCGACCGCGCCCCAGAGCTGGGCGTGCGGGTCCTGCGGGAAGGGTTCGCCCCGCTCCTGCTCGACGGCGGCCTTGTAGTCGGCGACGACCTTTTCCCAGTCGTCGGCGGTGAGCGCGGTGTCGACGGTGACGTCGAGGCGCTCCTTATGCTCGTCGAGGATCTCCTCGAACATGTGGTGATCCAGGTCGAGGACCACGTTGGAGTACATCTGGATGAAGCGGCGATAGCTATCGAAGGCGAAGCGCTTGTCGCCCGAGAGCTTGGCGAGGCCCGCCACGGTCTCGTCGTTGAGGCCGAGGTTCAGCACCGTGTCCATCATGCCCGGCATCGAGGCCCGGGCGCCCGACCGCACCGAGACCAGCAGCGGGTTGGAAGGATCGCCGAACACCTTGCCGGTCAGCTTCTCGACCGTGGCCAGGCCCGCGGCCACCTGTTCCTTCAGGTCGTCGGGATAGCGGCGCTCATTGGCGTAATAGTGGACGCAGGCCTCGGTGGTGATGGTGAAGCCCGGGGGGACCGGCAGGCCCAGGGAGGACATCTCGGCGAGGTTCGCCCCCTTGCCCCCCAGCAGGTTCTTCATGGAGGCGTCGCCGTCGGCCCCGCCCCCGCCAAAGGAATAGACCCAGCGCGACTTGGTCAGCGTTTCGGTCGACATCCTTGTAGTCCTCCTTAGCCGTTGATTTGGCTGAAGTCCGCGACCCGTCCCATCAGGTCTCGAACTTGAGCCAGAAGCCGCAAGCGGTTCTCACGTTCCGCTGCTACCTCAGAATTCACTAATACACCCTCGAAGAAGGCGTCCACCGGTCCACGCAGTCCCGAGAGGGCTCGCATGGCGGCGGAAAAGTCCTCGTCGTGCAACGCTCGGGCCACCTGGGGCTCGACCTGATCGAGCGCCTTGATAAGGGCGCCCTCCTCGGCCGGCGCCGTGGCGACCGGGACGGCAGGACCCGCGGGCAGCGGCCCCTTCTTCTCCTCGGCGCGCAGGATGTTGCCGGCCCGCTTGTAGCCGGCCAGCAGGTTGGCGCCGTCCTGGGTGCTGAGGAAGGAATCCAAGGCCTGGACCTTGGCCACGATGCGCACCAGGTCGTCGTCGCCGAGCGCGAAGACCGCGTCCACGAGATCGTGGCGCTTGCCCTGGTCGCGCAGCACCACCTTCAGGCGGTCGGCCAGGAATTCCAGCACCTCGTCGGCCACCACCGGATAGGGGCGGAACTCGTAGGCCACCTGGCCTTCCGGCGGGTCGCCGGCCGGAGCCGAGCGGTCGAAGCGGATGTCGAAGTCCTCGGGCACGGCCACCACATAGGGCTTACCCTCGAGCAGGGCGTCCTCGAACTCGTCGACATAGACCTCGAACACCCGCGAGGGCGAGCGCGCCAGGGCGCCGAGATAGCCGGTGGTGCGGCGGCTGGAGACATAGAGCGCCCGCCCCGGATCCACGAAGCACTTCAGCGCGTGATACCAGTCGGCGACCAGCTGGCGGATCGGGGCGCGGACCTCCGACTGCAGGAGTATGCGGATGACGCCGAGCGCCGCGCGGCGCAGGGCGTAGGGATCGCGCGAACCGGTGGGCTTTTCGTCGATGGCGAAGAAGGCCGTCAGGGTGTCGAGCTTCTCGGCCAGGGCCACGGCCATGGTCACCGAGGTGTCCGGCGCCTCGTCCGTGGCGCCGATCGGCCGGTAGTGGTCGCGGATCGCGTCGGCGACGATGGGGCTGAGCTTCTCCTCGCGGGCGTAGTAGGCGCCCATCAGGCCCTGCAGTTCGGGGAACTCGCCCACCATGGCCGTGGTGAGGTCGGCCTTGCTGAGCCGGGCGGCCAGCACCGCCTTGGCGACGTCGGCCCCGACGCGCGGAGCGATGTCGCGGGCCAGCATCTCCAGCCGCTCGACCCGCTCGCCGAGCGTGCCCAGCCTGGCGTGGAAGGTGACGCCGTTCAGCTTGGGCAGGCGCTCCTCCAACCGGACCTTGCGATCCTCGTCCCAGAAGAAACGGGCGTCGTTGAGCCGGGCCGACAGCACCTTGCCGTTGCCCCGCGCGATCTCCTTGCCGCCATCGGCCGCCTCGATATTGGCCACGGTCAGGAAGTGCGGCGCGAGCTTGCCCGACCGCGGGTCGCGCACGGCGAAATACTTCTGGTGGGTGCGCATGGAGGTGCGGATCACCTCCGGCGGCAGGTCCAGGAAGGCGGGGTCCATGTCGCCCAGGATCGGCGTCGGCCACTCGGCCAGGCCCGCCACCTCGGCCAGCAGGCCGTCGTCCTCGACCAGTTCCAGGTTGCGCGCGAAGCAGACGGTGCGCGCACCGTCCATGATCTTGTCCTTGCGCTCCTCGGGGTCGAGGATGACGAAGTGGCCGGCCAGCTTGTCGCGGTAGCTGTCGAAGTCCTTCACCTTGAAGGGCTTGCCCGAGCCCATGAAGCGATGGCCCTCGGTGACGTCGCCGCTGACGATCCCGTCGACTGTGAAGGCGACCACCTCGCCGTCGAACAGGCAGACGATGCGCTTCAGGGGACGCACCCAGCGCAGCGTCCCGCGGCCCCAGGTCATCGACTTGGGCCAGGGGAAATTGCGCACGATCTTGTCGACCATCTCGGCGACGATCTCGGAGGTCGAGCGGCCGGCGCGGTGGATGTGGGCGAACCACAGGCCATCCTTCTCCACCAGCTTGTCGCGGGCGATCCCGGCCTTGCGCAGGAACCCCTCGATGGCCTGGTCGGGGGAGCCGACGCGCGGGCCCTTGAGGTCCTCATGGCGGTCGCCCTGGGCGGCCGGCAGGCCCTCGGCGACCAGGGTCAGGCGGCGCGGGCCGGCGAAGGTCTTCAGGCCCTCGGGCAGCAGGCCCTCGGCGGCCAGGTGCTCGCGGGCCATGCGTTCGAAGTCGCGCGCGGCCTGGGCCTGCATGCGCGCGGGAATCTCCTCGGAGAACAATTCGATCAGAAGCTGGGGCATCTTAGCAGGTCACCTGCGTCACGGCGCACGGCACGCCCCCTCCACCGCTTCGCGGTCCCCCTCCCCCAAGAGGGGAGGATCTGGGAGCCCAAGATGCTCCCCCCCTGGGGGAGCTGTCAGCGAAGCTGACTGAGGGGGAAGCCTGCGCCGACATCACGCGTTGCCCCCTTCATTGGCCACCCAGGCCTCGGCGCACATCTTGGTCAGGTCGCGGATGCGGCCGATATAGCTCTGGCGCTCGGCCACGGCGATGGCGCCGCGGGCGTCCATCAGATTAAACAGGTGACTGGCCTTGAGCACGTGGTCGTAGGCCGGCAGCACGGTGCGCTGGCCCTGGGGGGCCCTGCCCTCCAGCAGCCGCGGCACCTGGGCCTCCATGTCCTCGAACTGACGCTTCAGGGTCTCGACGTCATAGAGATGGAAGTTGGCCTCCGACTGCTGGCGCTCGTTCTCCAGGAAGACGTCGCCATAGGTCATCGGCTCGGGGCCGTCGGGATCGTTGAACGCCAGCTGGGTGAAGTGGTCGACGTTCTGGATGTACATGGCCAGGCGTTCCAGGCCGTAGGTCAGCTCCCCGGCCACCGGCCAGACGTCGAGCCCGCCCACCTGCTGGAAATAGGTGTACTGGGTGACTTCCATCCCGTCGCACCAGACCTCCCAGCCCAGGCCCCAGGCCCCGACCGTGGGGTTCTCCCAGTCGTCCTCAACGAAGCGGATGTCGTGCAGGCGCGTGTCGAGGCCGATCGCCTCCAGGCTGCCCAGATAGAGTTCCTGCAGGTTGTCGGGGTTCGGCTTCAGGATCACCTGGTACTGATAGTAGTGCTGGAGGCGGTTGGGGTTCTCGCCATAGCGCCCGTCGCCCGGCCGCCGCGAGGGCTGGACATAGGCCGCCCGCCACGGCTTGGGGCCGAGCGCGCGCAGCACCGTGGCCGGGTGCAGGGTGCCGGCCCCCACCTCGACGTCGTGCGGCTGCAGAATCACGCAGCCCTGACGGCTCCAATAATCATGCAGTTTCAGGATAAGACCCTGAAACGAAAGCGGCTTTTGGGCGGGCATCGAATGGACTTCGCAGGCGCAAAAAAAGTCGGCGGACCATAGGGCCCGCCGACCGTCGCCACAAGGCTTTGAAGAGCCTGCCTAGTTGCCGCGCGCGGCCGTGCGCTTGCCGGCCCGGGAGAGCGGCTGGCCGTACTTGGCGCGGTTCTCCGGAGTGTCGGCGATCGGGCCGTTGGTGACCAGGGTCGTGGTGACCGTGGCCGAGGCGTCGACGGCGCCGGCCATGGCCGGGGCGGCCTCGGTCGTCGTGGTCCCAGGATCGGTCATGGTCCCCTCCGGCGGATTGACGGCGGTGTCCGGCGCGACCGGCTCCATGGCGTCGGCCGAGGTCGTCGTGTTGGACGTCTCGGACGGTGGCGTCTGAGCCTGAGCCGCGCCAGCAAGAAGCGCCGTCGCGGCGGCCGCGGTAAGCAAGGTCTTGAGATTCATGGTCTTCACTCCTGAGTTCTTGAATGAAGCCCGGTTCCCCGTGCTCCGGGCCGCTCGACGAATTAGCGCGCCGGGTCCGGCTTAGTTCCCCTTCGCCTTGCTGCGCTTGCCGGCGTTGGAGAGCGGCTTGTACTTGGCGCGGTTCTCCGGGGTGTCGGCCACGGGCTGCATGGCGACGGTGGTCGAGGTGACCGCGGCCGAGGCGTCGGCGCCCGGATTGGCGGCCCGTGCGGTCATGGCGTCGGTGGCCGGAGGAGCCGTCGCATCGCTGGGGGCTGACTCCGGGGTCGGCGCGGGCTCGCCGGCGGGCGGCGTCGGCGGTTCCTGGGCGGCGGCGTCCGCGCCCACCTGGTCTGCGGCGGGCGGCGGGGTGGCGGCCTCGTCCGTCAACGCGGCCTTGGCGTCGGCTTCCCGTTCGGGGACCGGCGACGGCGCCATTTCCTTGTCTTGCGTCAGGCACTGGGAGGCCTCGAGCGCGGCGAGCTTGTCCTTTGGCGGCGCGGCCTTGGGTGTGGCGGCGGGCTTGGCGCCGACGGCGGGCGGGGTCGCGGGCGTTTCCGGGGCGGTGGTCGATGCCGCGGCGCCGCTGGCGACGGCAGAAGCCGCACCCGGCATCAGCACCTTGTCGACCACGTGAAGGATGCCGTTGCTGGCGGCGATGTCGGCCTGGACGATGGTGGCGTCATTGACCATCGGCGTCTCGCCGCCGGAGAGCTCGACGGAGGGGCCGGCCACGGTGGCGGCCTTACGGGTGGAGCCCTTGAAATCGGCCGAGGTCACCGGCGCATTGACGATGTGATAGATCATCAGCTTCTGAAGCTGGGCCTTGTTCTCGGGCAGCATCAGCTTTTCCAGCTCGCCGGCCGGCAGGGCCGCGAAGGCCGCGTCGGTGGGCGCGAACACCGTCAGGTTCTTGTTGGTCTTCAATAGGCCGGTGAGATTGGTCGCCTCCGCCGCCTTCAGGAAGGTGGTGAACTGGCCCGACGCCTTGGCCGTGTCGACGATGTCGCCGGCCGGGATGACCTTGGCGGCAGCGGCGCCGGCCGGCGCCGCGGCTGGCGGCGCCTTGGTCGCCGGAGCGACGGGGGTCTGGGCCTGGGCGGCGCCGGCCAGCAGCGCCGCGACGGCGGCCGTCATCAGGAATCGGGTCAGGTGCATCGGGTCCTCTGGGGGTTGGAAAGATCACGCCCTGGGCCAGGGGGAACCCGGCCGTCGCGGCTCACTACGCGCGGCTCGCCGAGGGGTTTCCCGGGATCACAGCTTCGTGAGAGCGCGCCATTTCACCGCCCTCATTCGAACGGCTTAGGGTCCCAATCCGGGCGCTGGAAGCCCAATACGCCTGTAAATTGGGCACACCCCCCGGCCGGCGCCTGGAAAACAGGCGCACGCGGCCTTTTCCTTGATCAGAGGTTACCAAGCACGGCTCCCGCGCCCCGCCACCGATAGCGTCGCCTTGCCGTCGGAGGGGGAGTGCAAGCCGCGTTTCGCCGACGGTGCGGGAAAACAACCCACTGGCGCGTCTCGGCTTGGGCCGCGCGGGAGCAGGCGATGAAATTGATCATAGCGATCGTCAAACCCTTCAAGCTGGACGACGTGCGCGAAGCGCTCGTGAGCGCCGGCATCGAGGGGCTGACGGTCTCCGAAGTTAAGGGCTACGGCCGCCAGAAGGGGCAGACGGAGATCTACCGGGGCGCCGAGTACCAGGTGAACTTCGTTCCCAAGGTGAAGCTGGAGGCGGTCGTCGACGACGCCGCCGCCGGCAAGGCCGTCGAGGCCATCAAGGCCGCGGCCGCCACCGGCAAGATCGGCGACGGCAAGATCTTCGTCCTCAACGTCGAGGACGCAGTGCGTATTCGGACCGGCGAGTCCGGCACGGCCGCCCTCTAGGCGCGTCGAACTCATCGGGACATGGGGATCACACCAATGAAATCATCGGGACTGCACAAGCTGACGGGCCTGGCGCTCGCAGCCATCATCGCCGGAGGCGTGCTCGCGCCCTCGGCCTTCGCCCAGGACGCCGCGCCGCCGGCCGCGCCCGCCGCCGCCGAGGCGACCGTCGCGCCCGCAGCCGAGGCCGCACCGGCTGCCGAAGCCGCTCCGACCGCCGCCGCAGAGGCCGCGCCAGCCGCGGAGGCCGCGCCAGCCGCGGAGGCCGCCGCGCCTACCGTCGACAAGGGCGACACCACGTGGATGCTGGTCTCCACCGTCCTGGTCCTGCTGATGATCCTGCCCGGCCTGGCCCTGTTCTACGGCGGCCTAGTCCGCCAGAAGAACATGCTGTCGATGCTGATGCAGGTCTCGACCGTGACCGTCATCGGCATGATCGCCTGGCTGCTCTACGGTTACAGCCTGTCGTTCACCGACGGCGGCGGCCTCGACAAGTTCGTCGGCGGCGCCGGACGCCTGTTCCTCAAGGACGTGACGCCGGCCAGCACGGTGGCGACGTTCTCGACCGGGATCGCCATCCCCGAGCTGGTGTTCATCTGCTTCCAGATGACCTTCGCCTGCATCACCGCCGCCCTGGTCCTGGGCGGCGTGGCCGAGCGGATGAAGTTCGCCGCGGTGGTGGCCTTCGCCGTCCTCTGGCCGATCCTCTCCTACTATCCGATGGCGCACATGGTGTGGTGGTGGGCTGGTCCCGACGCCGTCGCCGCCGCGCCGAAGGATCCGATCCAGTCGGGCCTGCTCTGGGGCTGGGGCGCCATCGACTTCGCCGGCGGCACCGTGGTCCACATCAACGCCGGGATCGCGGCCCTGGTGGGCGCCCTGATCACGGGTCCCCGCAAGGGCTTCCGCACCGAGGCCATGCCGCCCCACTCCCTGACCCTGACGCTGGCGGGCGCCGGTCTGCTGTGGGTGGGCTGGTTCGGCTTCAACGCCGGCTCCAACCTCGAGGCCAACGGCTACGCCGCCCTGGCCATGATGAACACCCTGGTCGCCACCGCCGGCGCCGGCCTCTCCTGGGTCGTCACCGAGTGGGTGACCCGCAAGAAGGCCAGCATGCTGGGCATGGCCTCGGGTCTGGTCGCCGGCCTCGTGGCCGTCACCCCGGCCGCCGGCTTCGCCGGACCGGTGGGCGCCCTGCTCCTGGGCCTGATCGTCTCGCCGATCTGCGTGATCTTCTGCTCGGTCATCAAGAACGCGCTGAAGTACGACGACAGCCTGGACGCCTTCGGCATCCACGCGATCGGCGGCATCGTCGGCGCCATCGCCACCGGCTTCCTGGTCAATCCGGCCTGGGGCGGCGCGGGCGTGGTCGACTACACGACCTGCGGCCTCGACGGCGACATCTCCACCTGCGACACGGCCGCCTATGTGATGGGCACTCAGGTCATGGCCCAGGTGAAGGCGGTCCTGCTGGCGATCACCTGGTCGGCGGTGGCCTCCAGCATCGTCTTCTTCGTGATCAAGTTCACCATCGGCCTGCGGCCCTCGGTCGACACCGAGGAAGAAGGCCTCGACATCGTCGAGCACGGCGAACGCGCCTACCACTCGTAGGCGTCAGATCAGGAGCAGGGCCGCCTGGGGCCCTGCTCCCCTCTCGGGAACGGGGGCCTTCGCGGCCCCCGTTGTCGTATGCGGAGGTCTAGACCGCCGGATCCCAGGGGCCGCCGAGACGGCAGCGCTTGACCCACCAGGCCGGGCGCATGGCTTCCAGGCGTTCGGCCAGGGTTTCGGCCTCGATGTCTGAGCCGCAGAGGGCGAAGCAGGTGGCGCCGGAGCCGGACATCCGCGCCAGCAGGGCCTCGGGCTCGTCGGCCAGGGTCTCCAGCACGTCGCCGATCTGCGGCGCCAGGGTCACGGCCGGGGCCTGCAGGTCGTTCGTCGTGCCGCGCAGCCAGCCGGCCAGTTCCTCGACGCTCTCGAAGGCCTCGGGCATGGGCGGCGCGGCGATGTCGCCGAACCGGCCGGCTGCGTCGAACGCCCGATAGGTCTGCGGCGTGGAGACGCTCACCCCGGGATTGACCAGCACGGCCTCGATGGCCGGCAGGCCGGGCGCGGGGCTCAATCGCTCTCCCCGCCCCTGCGCCACCACCGGACGGCCCCAGAGGCAGGCCGCGCCGTCGGCGCCCAGCTCGGCGGCGATCGCCTCCAGCTCGCGGTCGTCGAGGCTGAGGCCCAGGGCCTCGCGCACCAGGCGCAGGGCCGCGCCGGCGTCGCTCGAGCCGCCGCCCAGGCCCGCGGCCACCGGCAGCCGCTTGTCCAGCGACAGGGCGAGCGGCGGCTGGGGCCCGCGGGCGCGGGCCATGAGGGCGCGGGCGGCGCGCAGGACCAGGTTGTCGGCGTCCTGGCCGGGCAGGCCGGCGGCGAACGGACCTTGGACCCGCAAGGCCAGGGCGTCGGCCTCATGGACGCTCACCCGGTCGCCGATGTCGGCGAAGACCATCAGGCTGCAGAGCGGATGATAGCCGTCGGCTCCGGGGGCGCCGACATGCAGGAACAGGTTGATCTTGGCGGGCGCGAACGCCACCGGCCCCACGGCCTACTGCCCGGCGATGCGCGGCGACGTCGCCGGCCCCTTGGGGCCGAGGCCCGAGGTCAGCTTGGCCTCGACATCGGCCTTGATGCGTTCGTCGGGATCGAGGGTCAGCACCCGACGCCACTGGAATTCCGCCTCGGTGCGGCGGCCGACCCGCCAGTAGGCGTCGCCCAGGTGGTTGTTGATCTCGGGATCGCCGGCCTCGAGCTCGACGGCCTGTTCGAGATTCTCGACCGCCTTCTTGTAGTCGCCCAGGCGGTAGTAGGCCCAGCCCAGGCTGTCGATCATGGCGCCCGACTGCGGATTGGCGGCAACGGCCTTCTTGACCATGCCCAGGGCCTCGGCCAGGTGCTCGCCGCGATCGATCCAGGAATAGCCCAGATAGTTCAGCAGCTCGGGATCCTCGGGCCGTTGCCTGAGCGCCGTCTGCAGGTCGCGCTCGGCGGAGGGCCATTGGCCCGAGCGCTCGTAGGCCACGCCGCGGGCGTAGAGCAGCCGCCAGTCGGGGTCGGCGTTCTTGCCGATCACCTCGGTGAGGACCTGGGCGGACTCCGCGTAGCGGTCGTTGGCGCGCAGCAGGTCGGCATAGGTGACCCGGGCCTCGTGGTCGCCGGAGGCCGCGGCGTCCTGGGCCATCTTGAGCGCGATCTCGGGCTGCTTGGCGTTCTGGTAGCTCCAGGCGAGCTTGGCGCGGGCTGTGGCGAATTCCGGCGAACCCAGCTTGGGCCGGCTGTAGGCGTCGCGCGAGGCGGTGGTGTCGCCGGCCACCTCCATCAGGTCGCCGACCATCAGCCAGGCCTCGTTGCGGGTGGGATCGAGCCGCAGGGACAGGCGCAGATAGGCCAGGCCCAGCTGGTCCTGCTTGGCGCCCAGCATGGTGGCCGCCGGGGCGATCAGGACCTGGGCCGCGCCCTGGCGCAGGGTCGGCATGGGCGGGGTGGACCTGCCCGAGAGCGCGCGCAGGCGCGCGGCGGCGATGATCGCGTCGGACGGCTGGGCGGCGAGCGCCTTGTCGTAGAGGGCCACGGCGTCGGCGCGGCGATCGCGCCGTTCCAGGAAGGCGCCATAGGCCAGGATCGCCATGTCCAAGGGGTTATCGCCGCCAGTCAGCGCCTTGTAGTCGGTCTCGGCTTCGTCGAAGCGCCGGACCCGCTCATAGAGATAGGCTTGGCCGAGCTGGCCGAAATAGTCGACGACCCGGTCGCCGCGCACCTCGGGCCGCACCAGGGAGCCATCGACGTCCCCGGCCATGGCCGCCGCCCACGGCGCCAGCAGGGCGGCGGCGCCGCGATGGGGGAAGCCGATGCCGTCACCGGTTAGGATGGCGTGGGCGTCCTTGCCCTTGCCCTGGACCATGGTCTCGACGCCCTTGACCAGCTGGCCCAGGCGCTTGGTGGATTCCGAGGCCTCCTCGCCCTCCGGCGCCAGCGCGGCGGCCTTGGCGATGTCCCCGGCCAGGACCGCGGCGGTGAAGGCGTGGTCGCGCAGCAGGTCGTTGGCGCCGCCCTCGGTTTCAGCGCGCTCGAAATAGGCTGCCGCCTCGGCCCCGTTGCCGTCGTTGAGCGCGCCCTGGCCGGCCAGGAACGCCCCGTAGGCCGAGCCGCCCATGCCGTCGATCATGGTCGGACGCCAGCCGACCTCCTCGGACGGCGTCGCGCAGGCGGCGACCAGGAGGAGCGGGGCGAAGGCTACGAGCAGATGGCGCATTCGGCGAGACTCCCCGCTTTCCGCGCCAACATCAAGGCGCCAGGGCGAGGCTTGGCGTCACATGTTCGGATAGTTGGGCCCGTCGCCGCCCTGGGGCGTGGTCCAGACGATGTTCTGCGACGGATCCTTGATGTCGCAGGTTTTGCAGTGGACGCAGTTCTGGAAATTGATCTGGAACTTCGGGTTCTTGCCCTCGGCGTCGTAGAGCACCTCATAGACTCCGGCCGGGCAGTAGAGCCGCGCGGGCTCGCCGTGGCGCGGCAGGTTCACCTGGATGGGGATGGAGGGGTCCTTGAGCCTCAGGTGGGCCGGCTGGTTCTCGTCGTGGTTGGTCGACGACAGGAAGACCGAGGACAGCTTGTCGAAGCTGAACTCGCCGTCCGGCTTCGGATAGACGATAGGCTCGTAGTCCTTGGCCAGGCCGGTGGATTCGGCGTCGCTCTTGCCGTGCTTCAGGGTGCCCCAGGGCGACCAGCCGCCCAGCGCATTGGCGATGATGGCGTCCATCCCGCCGAGAAGGATGCCCGGGATGGTGCCGAACTTCGACCAGAGCGGCTTGAAGTTGCGGACGTTGCGCAGCTCCTTGGCGATCCAGGACGTCTTGTAGGTCTCCTCGTAGGCGGTCAGTTCGTCGCCCGACCGACCCGCGCCGATGGCGGCGAAGGCGGCCTCGGCGGCCAGCATGCCGCTCTTCACCGCGTTGTGGCTGCCCTTGATGCGCGGGACATTGACCATGCCGGCCGAGCAGCCCAGCAGCACGCCCCCGGGGAAATAGAGCTGCGGCAGCGATTGGTGGCCGCCCTCGGTGATGGCGCGCGCGCCGTAGGAGATACGCTTGCCGCCTTCGAGATAACAGCTGATCGCGGGGTGGGTCTTGAAGCGCTGGAACTCGTCGAAGGGCGAGAGCCAGGGGTTCTTGTAGTTGAGGTGCAGCACGAAGCCGATGGCCACGTAGTTGTCGCCGAAGTGGTACATGAACGAGCCGCCGCCGGCGTCGTTCTTCAGCGGCCAACCGAAGGTGTGCTGGGTGAGACCGGCCTCGAAGTTCTCATCAGGAACCTGCCACAACTCCTTGATCCCGATGCCGAATTTCTGAGGATCACGGCCGGCGGTAAGGCCGAACTTGGCCTGCAGCTGCTTGGCCAGGGAACCGCGCACGCCCTCGCCGATGAAGGTGTATTTGGCGTGCAGTTCGATGCCCGGCTGGAAGTCGGGGCCGGGCTGGCCGTCCTTGCCGATGCCGAACACGCCGGCCACGACGCCCTTCACCGAGCCGTCCTCGTTGTAGACCACCTCGGAGGCGGCCATGCCGGGATAGATCTCGACGCCGAGCGCCTCGGCGTGTTGGGCCATCGAACGGCAGACGTTGCCCAACGAGGCGATATAGTTGCCGTGGTTCAGCATCCACTTCGGGAACGGCAGGAAACTGATGTCCAGGTCGCCATGCGGACCCAGGATCACGAACTTGTCGCGGGTGACCTTGGTCTCCAGCGGGATGCCAAGCTCCTTCCAGTTGGGCAGCAGCTCATTGAGGCCGATCGGGTCGATCACCGCGCCGGACAGGATGTGGGCGCCGACCTCGGAGCCCTTTTCCAGCACGGCGACCGAGATCTCGGTCCCGGCCGCTTCGGCGAGTTGTTTCAGACGGATCGCAGCCGAAAGCCCCGACGGACCGGCGCCGACGATGACGACGTCGTACTCCATCGCTTCGCGCTCGATGGCTTCGGTCATGGTCCCCAGCTCCTAAAGTCCGCGGCCCAAGGGTTCCCCTCCCCTTATGTACCGCAGTGTTGATCCGTCGCGGGACTTATCGGTAGCTTGGGCAAGGGCGGTCAAGCGTGAACTCGGTCATGAGATGGTATAGGCAGCCTATTCGCGGCGTTGGGACCCCTGGAACAGCATGAGACTCACGGTCATCGCCTGCCTGGCCGCCTTGGCGTCCGCTGGTCCCGCCTACGCTGGCGGTGCGACCGCGGCCCAGTGCGAGGCGGCGACGGCGGCCATGCCGGAGGCGATGACCGGCGTCGCGAACACGTTCTACAGCACCGGCGCACCCGGACCTATCAGCCCAACGCTCTCTCGCCACGAGAATCCGCACCAGAACTGGCATGGCCGTACACCCAAGCCCGCGACGCTCGCGGCGCTGGAACGCGTTCTGAACACATCGGCGTTGTCCTGCTCCAGCGCACTGGAGATCGCCGCCCAGCGCGGCACGATCCTCTCGGACGACGAGGGCCAAAGGCGTCTCAAGGCCATGGGGCTCAACGGGATCACGGCGTATTTCCACCGCGTGTCCCTGCCGGCGCTGGACCCGGAAGGCCGCGAGGCGATTGTGGCGATCGCCAGCACGAGCAATCAGCTCGCCGGAGGGGTTCGACTCTACTTCCTGGAGAAGGTGGGTTCCCAATGGGAAATCGTCGGGCAAAAGGTCCTCGTCGTGAGCTAGCTTCGGCTATGGTGGCCACTACCGCCACCTAACTCTGGACCCGATGACCCCAGCCGACCCCCGCGCCGCCGAAAGCCTGCTCGCCTTTTGGGCCGAGGCGGGCGTCGACGCCATGCTGCTGGACGTGGCGGTCGATCGCATCGAGGCCGGCAAGATCGTCCCGCCACGCCCGCCTGAACGCAAGTCCGCCGCGCCCGCGCCGGTCGCGCGCAAGCCCGGCCTAGCCCCTGACATCGCCTCGGCGGTGATCGAGGCGCGGCGTCTGGCCGCGGAGGCCCAGGACCTGGATGCCCTGAAAGCCGCCATCGCCGCCTTCGACGGCTGCCCGCTGAAGTTCGAGGGCGCGCGCCAGGCGGTGTTCTCGCGCGGCGCGGCCGATGCGCCCCTGCTGGTGATCGGCGAGGGTCCCGGCGCGGAGGAAGACGCCCGGGGAGAACCCTTCGTGGGCAAGGCCGGGCAGTTGCTGGACAAGATGTTCGCCGCAGCGGGCCTGACCGACCGGGTGTTCATCACCAACACCGTTTTCTGGCGCCCGCCTGGGAATCGCACCCCTACGCCGCAGGAACAGGCGGTCTGCCTGCCCTTCCTGGAGCGTGCCATCGAGCTGGTCGCGCCGAAGATGCTGCTGCTGGTAGGGGCGCCCGCGGCCAAGTCGATGCTGAAGCGCGACGAGGGGATTCTGTCCCTGCGCGGACGGTGGTTCGAATGGGTTTCGGAGAGCGGCGAGCTGGAACTGCCCGCCATGCCGACACTCCACCCGGCCTTCCTGCTCAGGCAACCGGCAGCCAAGAAGAAGGCGTGGAGCGACCTTCTGACCCTGACCGAACGACTTGATCGCCCGGAACGGGGCGGGTAGGACTCCCTCTGTCGAGAACAAGGGCTGCGTCCAGATCGCTCTCAAGAAGCGGCCGACGCGGGAAATGGATGCAGGCACGCAACGGCATTCAGGTCGCGGTTCTCGCTGCGATCTTCGCCGCTTTCGCCCAAACCACCGTCGCAGCGCCCAAGGTGCTGAGCGATTCGGACGCCCAGCGGTACGCCGCGGCGTTCGCCGCCGTCGAGGACGGCGACTTCATCGACGCCGGCCTGCAGGCCGCCCAGGCCAAGGACCAGTCCCTGGCCGGCCACCTCGCCTTCCGCCAGCTCATGCATCCCACCGCCCACACCGCCAGCTATGACGAGCTGGCCAAGTGGCTGGATCGGTTCGGCGACCTGCCCGGCGCCGAGCGGGTCTATTCCCTGGCCAGCCGCCGCAAGCCCTCGGAGGGTACGGCGCTGAAGACCCCGCTGCTGGCGGGCTTCGGCTGGGGCGCCATCGAACGCACCGCCCAGGGCATCGCCGAGCGCCTGCCCGGCGCCAAGGGCCGGATGGCCCGCGAAGCCTTTTACGCCGGCGACATGAAGCGGGCCTTCGAACTGGCACCGGCCGCGGGCGAGCGCTGGATCGCCGGCCTCGCCGCCTATCGTCTGAAGAACTATGACGCCGCCGAAACCAACCTGGCCCTGGTGGCCCGCGACGAGGACGAGGATCCCTGGCTGCGCGCCGGGGCGGCCTATTGGGCAGCCCGCGCCATGGCCGAGGCCGGCGACAGCGCCCGTTCCGATCAGTTCCTGGCGCTGGCGGCCCGCTTCCCGACGACCTTCTACGGCATGATCGCCGAGCGCCGCGTGGCGCTCGGCAAGGCCAACCAGTTGGCCGCCGCCGACCAGGGCCGCTACACGCCCGCCGCCTACACTGGCCCCACCGTGGAGCTGGCGCGGTTCATCAGCAGCGACTCGCGCGCCCACCGCGCCGCGGCCCTGGCCCAGATCGGCCGGGCCACCGAGGCCGGGCTGGAATGCCGCGCCGGCCTGACCCTGGCCAAGACCTCCACCGAGCGTTCGCGCTGGATGGAGCTGATCCAGGCCCTTAACGCTCCGCTGACGGCGCTCACCGGCCCGACCCGCGCCGTGGCCGAGCCCGACTATCCCATGCCCACACTGGAGCCCCGCTCAGGCTTCACGGTCGACAAGGCCCTGGTCTACGCCATCGTGCGCCAGGAGAGCCGGTTCAACCCCCTGGTGGTCAGCCATGCCGGCGCCGTGGGCCTGATGCAGCTGATGCCGGAGGCCGCGGCCCGCGCCGCCGGCGACGACAAGCTGAAGACCGACATGAGCCCGCTGTTCGATCCCGCCTTCAACCTGCGGGTCGGGCAGGACTATGTGACCTGGCTGATGGAGCGCGGGGTCGGCTACGACATCCTGCGCACCGTGGCGGCCTATAACGGCGGGCCCGGGACCCTGCTCAAGACCGTGCAGCGGGTCGGCCCCGAGGCCGACAGCCTGCTGATCATCGAAAGCCTGCCCAGCCTTGAGAGCCGGAACTACGTCGAGAAGGTGATGGCGGCCTACTGGACCTATCGCAAGAAGTTCGGCCAGGAGAGCAAGACCCTGGACGCCCTGGCCCAGGGCCAGGGGTTCATCGACGCGAGACTGGACCAGCCGGGCTCAAAGCCGAGCGCGCCCACCATGCTTGCGGCGCAAACCGACTAGGTCGAGGCCCGGCCCCGCGCCCTTCAGGGCGGACTTTTCCACCAGCACGCCCGACGGCGCCGGCCTAAGGCGGCCCAGCAGCCCCTCCCCGTCCCGTTCGCCCAGGACCAAGGCGTTCCCGCCCCGCCGCGTCAGATGGCCGCCGACGGCTCCGTCCCAGCCCGAACGCAGGCGCAGGTCGGCGGGCAGGATCAACACCCAGTCGCGCCGGGCGATCGCCAGGGCCGAGGCGAAGGTCGAGGCCACGTCGGCGCCGGCGTCCTCGCTGACCTCCAGGGTGCCGTCCGTGGAGCCGCCGTCCAGCACGATCACCTGGGACACCAGTCCGTCCACCGCCGCCGGCACCAGGCGAGCCAAGAGGTTGGCGAGGTCGCGCTCGGAATTCAGCGTCGGGACGATCACGGAGAGCATGGGTCCAGTGGCGTCGGTTCGAACGGATCGTCAATAGAGTTCTTGTTTTGTTCCTGTACGGCGTTAGTGTGGGGCGTGTCCACATTCACCCAGCAAATCGCCATCCGGGGCCGCGGCGCCCGGTCCAATGCGTCAGGGCGCTATGAAGCCCAGGCGCGGGAGGCCTTCGATGACGGCTGGACGGTGGAGGATCCCGAGCCGGTCCAGATCAGGACCACCCTGAGCCCGGAGCGGGCCAAGACCATCATCACCAGGAACAATAGCCCCGACATCGGCTTCAATCGCTCGATCAACCCCTACCGAGGCTGCGAGCACGGTTGCATCTACTGCTACGCGCGTCCCGCCCACGCCTATATGGGCCTGTCGCCGGGGCTGGATTTCGAAAGCCAGCTGTTCTTCAAGCCCGAGGCCGGCAAGCTGCTGGAGAAGGAGCTGTCGGCCCCGCGCTACAAGCCCGAGTTCATCCATATCGGCGGCAACACCGATCCCTACCAGCCGCAGGAGCGCACAGCGCGGGTCACCCGCCAGGTGCTGGAAGTGCTGGCGAGGTTCAACCACCCCTTCTCGGTGATCACCAAGTCGGCGCTGATCCTGCGCGACCTGGACATCCTGGCCGAGACGGCGGCGAAGAACCTCTGCCGGGTCGCGGTGTCGGTCACCACCCTGGATCGCGCCCTGTCCCGCAGCATGGAGCCGCGCGCGGCGACGCCGGAGAAGCGGATCGGCGCGATCAAGGCCCTGTCGGACGCCGGCGTGCCGGTGATCGTGATGTTCGCCCCCTCGATCCCAGGCCTGAACGACCACGAGATGGAGGCGGTGCTCGAGCGCGCCGCGGCGGCCGGCGCCAAGGGAGCGGGCTATGTGGCCCTGCGCCTGCCCCGCGAGATCAAGGACCTGTTCCAGGAGTGGCTGGCCACCGACCACCCCGACCGGGCGAGCAAGGTCATGTCCCTGGTGCGCCAGATGCGCGGCGGACTCGACTACGATCCCGAATGGGGCAAGCGGATGCGCGGCGAAGGCCCTATCGCCGAGATGATGTCCCAACGCTTCCAGGCCGCCAAGAAGCGCCACGGCCTGACGTTCCGGTTCGAAGGCCTCGACCTCAGCCAGTTCCGGGTCCCCGTGATGGCGGGGGATCAAGGGGATTTGTTCGGTTAGTCCGCCCCTGCCCGCTAGTTCCGCGTCGGGATGATCACCGGCAGGGTCTCGTAGCCCTTGACGAAGACCGAGTGGGTGCGGGTCGGTTCGTCGACCACCTCGATGGTCGGGAAGCGGGCCAGCATCTCTTCCCAGATGATCTTGAGCTGCAGCTCGGCCAGGCGGTTGCCGACGCAGCGGTGGACGCCGAAGCCGAACGACAGGTGCTGGCGAGGCCGCTCGCGGTCGATGATGTAGCTGTTGGGCTCGGCGATGACGTCATCGTCGCGGTTGCCCGAGACGTACCACATGGCCACCCGGTCGCCCTTCCTGATGGTCTTGCCGCCCAGCTCGTAGTCCTGGGTCGCGGTGCGCGCCATGTGGGCCAGCGGCGTCTGCCAGCGGATGGTTTCGGACACCATGGAGGAGATCAGCGAGTGGTCGGCCTTGAGCTTGGCGTACTGGCCGGGGTTCTGGTTCAGGGCGTAGACCGAACCGGAGATGGTGTTGCGGGTGGTGTCGTTGCCGCCGATGATCAGCAGGGCGACATTGCCGTGGAACTCGTGGATGTCCATGTCGCGGGTGGCCTCGCCGTGGGCCAGCATCGAGATCATGTCGCCCTGCGGCGGGCTGTTGACCCGGTCATTCCACATCTCAGTGAAGCGGCCGAAACAGGCGGCGATCTCGCTGCGCTTCTGGTCCCAGCTGGTCACCGGGCCGTGGCCGGGGGCGTTGGTCATGCAGTCCGACCAGTGGGTCAGCTTGCGGCGCTCCTCGAACGGGAAGTCGAAGAGCGTGGCCAGGGTCATGGCCGTCAGCTCCTTGGAGACCAGGTCCACCCAGTCGAACACCTCGCCGATCGGCAGGCCGTCGAGGATGATCCCGGCGCGCTCCCGGATCACCGGCTCCATGCGGTGCAGGTTGGCCGGCGCCACGGCGGGGCTGACCGTCTTGCGCTGCACGTCGTGCTTGGGCGGGTCCATGGAGATGAAGCTGGGCCGCGCCGGACGGTTGGCGTTCTGCTCCTTGGCCTCGAGGCTGACCAGGGTGATGCCGTCGGCCGAGGAGAACACCTCGTGATTGGTGTCGACCGCCATGATGTCGTTGTAGCGGGTCACCGACCAATAGGGCCCATAGGCGCTGTCTTCGGTGAAGTGGACCGGATCCTCGGCGCGCAGACGTTCGAAATAGGGCCAGAGCTCGTCGTCGGCGAACAGCAGCGGCTGGGCCGGGTTCAAGGTCTCCAGCGGCTCGGCGTAGGCCCGCGCGTGGGCTTCTCCACGGATGTCGACGGCGCCGTCGCTCATAGGTCGTCTCCCTGAGGGGCGCCTCGAAGCGGGCGCGGCCTTCTCGTTGGGATGAGGACGCCGATCCGAACATTGTTTTGCAAGGGATTTTCCCTGCATGGCCGTGGCGTCCGGCGGATCAGCGGCTGAACACGCCGACCAGCTCGATATGCGGCGACCAGAGGAACTGATCGACCGGCAACAGGCGATCGAGCGTGAAGCCCCCATCAATCAGGATCCGCGCGTCCCGGGCGAAGGTGGCGGGGTTGCAGGAGACCCCGACGGCCCGGGCGACCTTGGACCTGGCGATCTCGGCGGACTGCTCGGCGGCACCGGCCCTTGGCGGGTCGAAGACCACAGTGTCGATGCGCTTCAGCTCCTCGGCCAGGACCGGGCGACGGGCCAGGTCGCGGTGCTCGCCGACGATCCCCTTCACCCCCGGGGCGGTGGAGACCGCCGCATTGAGCGCATGGATGGCCGGCGCCGAGGAATCGCAGGCCAGGACGGGGGCGACGCCCGCCAGGCGGAAGGTGAAGGTCCCCACCCCGCAATAGAGGTCGGCGATCCTGTCGGCCCCGGCGCACGCCTCGACCGCCAGGGCGGCCATGGCGGCCTCGGCGGCGGGCACGGCCTGCAGGAAGGCCCCGGCCGGCAGGGCGACGGTGGCCGGGCCCAGGCGGACCATGGGCTGGCGGACCAGATAGGCCGGCTCGCCGTCCAGGGTGACGCGGGCGAAGTCGCCCTGGGCGGCGATCTCGGCCAGCCGCATTCGGGCGTCGGCCGACAGGCCGCCGCTCTTGCGCTCCACCCCGGTGATGTCGACGTCGATCCCGGTGGCGGTCAGCGTCACGTGGAGGGTCGGCGCGGACTTGGCGTGCTCGAACAGCGGCGCCGCCAGGGCGCGCAGGGCGGGCAAGGCCGCCTGCAGGGCCGGATCGGCGATGGGGCAGACCTCGATGTCGACCACGTCCCAGGACTTGCGCGCCTTGAAGCCCAGGCGCGCGGCGCCGCGGCCGCCGGGGCGGGCGTGCAGGGCCAGGCGACGGCGGCTGGCCGGGGGGGCGGCCACGGCCGGCAGGAACTCGGTCTCGATCCGCTCGCGGGCCAGGGTCCGGCGCAGGCGGTCGACCTTCCAGGCCAGATAGGCGTCGTGCTCCCAGTGCTGGAGGGCGCAGCCGCCGCAAACCCCGAAGTGCGGACACGGCGGGACGACGCGCTCAGCGCTGGCCTGCAAGATCTGCTCGACGTCCCGCCGCTCGCCGCCGGGGGCCAGGCGCACGCGCTCTCCGGGCAGGGTGAAGGGCGCGAAGATCGGTCCCGCCGCAATGCCGTCCCCTTCTCCGCCTACGCTCTCGATGACCACCTCAAGGGCGGGCCCGGACGGCGCTTCGGACTGGGGACGCCTCTGGGGCCGGGACGGCCGCCGGGAACTTCGCATGCTCTAGCTCGTTTTCAGGAAACCCGCGCCCAACCCATGTGGATCAAGGCGCAGCGCCACATGAACGAAGATGAACGACGCACTCAAGCGACGTTCAGGTTCGTTCCATCAATCTCTCTACCGCAGTCGGCGCCCTGGCGTCGCCTCACCCAATCTGGAGCCACCCGATGAATCGCGTCCTCGCCCTCGCCGCCGCAGCGGCCGTTGCGGCCTCCACCCTCACCATCCCGACCTTCGCCGCCGCCCAGTCCTATGGCTCAGGCGACCCCTGCCGCGCCGAACAGCGCCGCAAGGCCAACCAGGGCACCCTGGCGGGCGGCGTGCTGGGCGCCGTGGTCGGCGGCAGCGTGGCGGGCAACGGGGCCAAGACCGAAGGCGCCGTGCTGGGCGGCGTGGTCGGCGCGGTCGCCGGTCACCAGATCGCCAAGCGCAACGTCAAGTGCGGGTCCTATCCCAAGCGCGTGGCGCGCAACTCCTACCAGCGCAATAACTGCCGCTGGGTGCAGGAGTATTACGGCGGCCGCAACCACAGCTTCGAAGTCTGTCGCGCGCGTGATGGCGTCTGGCGGCCGAGCGGCCGCGGCTAGGCCCAGAACACAGCATCATCGAGATTCAACGAGGGGATGAACCCATGAACTTCCGCAACACATTCGCCAAGGGCGCCCTGGCCGGCGTCGCCGGGGTCATGGCCCTCTCGGCCGCCGCCACCGTCCCGACCTTCGCCGCGGCGCAGTCGTCCGGCTATTACGGCCAGCGCGAGGGCGGCTACTACGATCCCTGCCGCCGGTCCTCGACCAACCGCGGCACGACCGGCGCCCTGATCGGCGGCGCGCTGGGCGCGGTGATCGGCTCCAACGCCGCGGCCCGCAACGCGCGGACCGAGGGCGCCCTGCTGGGCGGCGCGCTGGGCGCGGTGGGCGGCGCGGCGGTCGGCAAGAACTCCGCGGCGTGCGAGTCCTACCGGGCTCCGCGCTCCACCTACTACGACAACGGCTCGCGCTACGGTTCGCGCGGCGAAAGCGGCTACTACGCCGGCTCCTACGATCGCGACCGCTACGTCGATCGCAGCGGCTATGACGACGACTACGCCTATGACCGCCGCGGCACGGCCTATGAGGTCACCCAGCGTCCCGGCGCCGATGGCTGCAGCCTCGCCGAAAGCCCGATCTATCTCCCCGACGGCCGGGTGCAGAAGCGCTTCGTGCGCGTCTGCCAGGACGCCTCGGGCAACTATCAGGTCGTCGATTAGTACCGGCGTCTGAGCGTGAGAAAGCCGTCGACCTAGCGGTCGGCGGCTTTTTTCACGGCCCAGAGCAGGTATTCGCGATTGCCGTCGCCCCCGGTTATGGGGCTGTCGGCGGTGGCCTGGACGGCCCAGCCCGCGCCCTCCAGGAAGGCGGCGACCTCGGCCAGCGTCCGGGCGCGGACCGCCTCGTCCTTGACCCGTCCGCCCTTCCCCACGCCCTTTGGCCCCGCCTCGAACTGCGGCTTGACCAGGGCGACCAGGTCCGCCGCGTCCCGCGCCAGTGCGAGCGCCGCGGGCAGCGCCTTGGCCAGGCCGATGAAGCTGACATCGGTGACCACCAGGTCCGGAGTGGCCGGGATCAGTGCGGTGTCCAGGCTGCGTGCGTCGACGCCCTCAAGGTCGATCACCCGGGAATCGCTCGCCAGGCTGGGGTGGAGCTGGCCGCGCCCGACGTCGACGGCGAAGACCTTCGCCGCCCCGCGCACCAGGCAGACCTCGGTGAAGCCGCCGGTCGAGGCGCCCACGTCCAGCACGGTCCGCCCCGCTGTCTCGATGGGCCAGAGGTCCAGCGCGTGGACCAGCTTCAGCGCACCCCGCCCCACATAGGGATGGGCGGCCACGGCGACGATCTCGGCGTCCTCCTCAAGCGGCTCGGAGGCCTTGGCCAGCACCCGGCCGCCGACCGTGACGCCGCCCGCCTCGATGGCGGCGCGGGCCTTGGCGCGGCTGTCGAACAGGCCGCGCTCCACCAGCAGGAGGTCGGCCCGCTTGCGGGCCATCAGGCCGGGGCCTGCTCCTCCTCGAACAGCTTCTTGAGCTCATTCTTGAGGATCTTGCCGTTGGCGTTGCGCGGCAGGGTCTCGTGCCAGAACTTGACCTTCACCGGCACCTTGAAAGCGGCGAGATGCTCAGCCACATGGGCGCGCAGCTCGGCCTCGGTGGCCGAGGCGCCGGGCTTTAGCGTCACCACCGCGCCGGGCTCCTCGCCAAGCGTCCGGTGCACGATTCCGACGACCGCCGCGTCCATCACCGCAGGATGGTCGTAGAGAACGTTCTCCACCTCGATGCAGTAGATGTTCTCGCCGCCGCGGATCAGCATGTCCTTGGCCCGGTCGATGATGAAGCAGAAGCCCTCCTCGTCGATCCGCGCCAGGTCGCCGGTCCGCACCCAGCCGTCGACGAAGGTCTGGGCCGTGGCCTCGGGCTTGTTCCAGTAGCCCTTCACCACCTGCGGCCCGCGCGCCCACAGCTCGCCCACCTGGTTCGGGGCCAGCACGGTCTTGCCGTCGGCGGCGTCACGGA